>JBMTCD010000281.1:0-3734 GCA_049430545.1 Luteolibacter sp. | reverse complement strand
CCCTGGAGCCACCGTGGCCCGGGCCTGCGGCCCGGGCATCCCCGATTTCATCCGTGTCATCCTTGCAATCCGTGGTTTCTTTACCGGCAACCAGGTGCAGCCCCATTCCATGAAAACCCCATTCCGCCGCCATCCCGCCGCCTTCACCCTCATCGAGCTGATGGCGGTGATCACCATCATCGTCATCCTCGCAGGCATCGTCGTCGCCGGCCTCGGTTTCGTGAATGAAAAACAGGCCCGCGAGAAGGCGAAGGTCCAGATCGGCATGCTCGAACGCGCCCTCGAGGAATACAAGATGGACATGGGGGACTATCCCGGCACGGCGAATCTCGGTGGAACCACTGGCGATGTTTCGCAGGTTCTCTATCAGGCACTGTTCAAGGATGGCTTCGATTACACCAACCCGGCTTCCCCGCCATCCGGCTGGACCAAGGCCAGCAAAATCTACATCGTGGAACTCGATCCTAGGAATTCCAAGCTCGGGTGGGTCAATCCCACCAACGCGGCCACGCCGCCGGCAAACCTGAAAATCATCGATCCATGGGGCAACAACTACCGCTACCGCCGCGGCAACGGTGCCCAGAATCCCGACTTCGACCTCTGGTCCATGGGCAAGGATGGACGATCGAATTTCACCAATCCGTCCATGTCACACAAGGACAACAAGGACGACATCCGCAACTTCTGATTCCCGCACAACGGGGGATTTTCGCCGCCTTGGCCGGGTCCGCGCGATCCGCGCTTGCACATCGCCGCTCGTGTTAGGCATAGTCCGCGCGCGGTCTGCGCCGCCTCCCAATCATGCGCTTCGAAGGAATCTACGCCCCGGTGATCACCCCGATGCATGCCGATTACGGCATCGACGAGGTGGCTTATGAAACAATGATCGAACACCTGATCGGCCAGGGGGTTCACGGCCTGGTCATCGGTGGCACCACCGGCGAGAACTACGCGCTCACCCGTGAGGAACGCGTCCATCAATTCGAGTTCGCCAACAAGCTGATCAACGGCCGCATCCCGTGGATCGCCGGGGTCAACGACATCCGCACCGAGGACGTCTGCTACTATGCCGCCGCCGCGCGCGACGCCGGGGCCGGCTCGATCCTGCTCGCCGTGCCGCCGTATTCGGTGCCCAACGACAAGGAACTCGCCCAGCATGCGCTCGCCGTGGACAAGGAATGCGGCCTGCCGATCATGCTCTACAACTATCCCGGCCGCTCGGGCACAGAGTTCGGCGAGGAATTCCTCCGCCGCGTCTCGCGCAACGCCAATTTCACCGCGATCAAGGAGAGCAGCGGCGATGTGAACCGCATCCACCTGATCGCCCGCGAATTCCCGCACCTCCAGCTCTCCTGCGGCGCGGATGACCAGGCGCTCGAATTCTTCGCCTGGGGCGCCCGCTCATGGGTCTGCGCCGCCGCCAACTTCTTCGCCGCGGAATGCGTGGCTCTCTACAAGACCTGCGCGGTGAACGAGGACTTCGCCACCGGCCGCCGCTTGATGAAGGCACTGCTGCCGGTGATGACCGTGCTGGAGCGCGGCGGCAAGTTCGTCCAGTGCGTGAAATACGCCTGCGAACTCGACGGCCTGCCCGGCGGTGCCGTGCGCCTGCCGCTGCGCCCGATGAAAAAGGAACTCAAGCGCGAGTTGCGCGACGCGATTCTCGTCGCCCGCGCCAGCGTGACCCGCATTCTCGCCGAAGCGGAGGCCCGCAAGTCTCCATTGAAGGCATAACTCACCATCCCATTCCTCCAGCCATGCAAACAGATCTCCTTTCCCGCCAAGACTACGCCGGCATCGCCGCTTCGATGAACTATCCCGCGAACGCGTGGATCAATGGCAAATACACCCCGGCCCGCTCGGGCGACGAATTCACCAGCACCAACCCGGCCACCGGCGAGGTCATCACCAGGATCGCCTCCTGCGGCACCGAGGATGTCGATTATGCCGTGAAAAAAGCCCGCCAGGCCTTCGATTCCGGCGTGTGGTCGAAGCTCCACCCGTCCGAGCGCAAGAAGATCCTCATCAAGTGGTGCAAACACATGGTCCGCAACCGCCACGAACTGGCGGTGCTCGAGTCGCTCGACAGCGGCAAGCCGATCCGCGACTGCGCCACCATCGACCTGCCCGAAGCCATCCATTGCATCGAGTGGTATGCCGAGGCCGCCGACAAGTTGTTCGACAACATCTCGCCCTCCGGCGACGACGCGATGGGCCTGATCGTCCGCGAACCGTGCCCGGTGGTCGGCTGCGTGCTGCCGTGGAATTTCCCGCTCCAGATGTTCGCATGGAAAGTCGGCCCGGCACTCGCCGCCGGCTGCTCGATCGTCGTGAAACCGGCCGAGCAAACCAGCATGTCCGCCTTGCGCATGGCCGAACTCTCGCGCGAAGCCGGCCTGCCCGATGGCGTGCTCAGCATCGTCACCGGCCCCGGCCGCGTGGTCGGCCACGCGATCGGCATGCACCCGGGCATCGACGCCGCCTCGTTCACCGGCTCCACCGCGGTCGGCCGCGGCTTCCTCAAGTGCTCCGCCGAGAGCAACCTCAAGAAAATCACCCTCGAACTCGGCGGCAAGAATCCGTCGGTCGTGCTGTCCGACGCCGAACACCTCGACCAGGTGGCCGAGCAGGTGGTGCGCGCCTGTTTTTGGAACATGGGCCAGAACTGCACCTCGAACAGCCGCCTGATCGTCCACAAGTCGATCAAGGAGGATCTGCTGCAGCGCGTGCTGGTGAAACTCCGCGAATGGAAAACCGGCGACCCGCTGGAACCCTCCAACGCGCTCGGCTCGCTGGTTTCGAAATCGCATTTCGAGCAGGTGATGAAATACGTCGAGATCGGCAAGAAAGAGGGTGCCAAGCTGCTCTGCGGCGGCGAACCGATCGCCGAAGGCAGCGGACTGTTCCTGCCGCCGACGGTGTTCGACAACGTGACGCCGGAAATGACCATTTACCGCGAGGAAATCTTCGGCCCGGTGCTGGCGGTGATCACCGCCGGCAGTGACGAGGAAGCGCTGCGTCTCGGCAACGACACCTGCTACGGCCTGCAGGCCTCGATCTTCACCTCCAACGTGCGCAAGGCGCTCCGCGGTGCCCGCGAACTGCAAGCCGGCACCGTCACCGTGAACTGCTACGGCGAGGGCGACATCACCACGCCCTTCGGCGGCTACAAGCTCTCCGGCTTCGGCGGCCGCGACAACGGTCTCGAAGCCTTCGACCAATACACTGAGAAAAAGACCATCTGGATCCACCTCGGCGAGGACGAGATCGACGCGGAGCTTTGATCCGCCGGCGGTTTTTCCGCCAAATCCGGACTCGGCACGCGCCGCAGCCATGGATGCTCCACCTTCCCCGCACGAACTCGACGCGCGCGACGTGCGGCGCAACTTCGCCTGCCTGGTGTGGATGGGCTCGGTGTTCGCCATGGGCTGGGCCGAGGTGATGGTGGTGTTGCAGCCGCTGCTGGTGCACTACGAGGCCAGCAACACGCAGATCGGCATCGTCCAGGGCGTGCTCGTCGCGACGCTGCCGGGAATGTTTCTCTCGCCGTGGATCACCCGGCGCTTCCGCCACAAGAAACTCTATCTGTTTGTCACCGACACCCTCTACCTGCTGCCCATCGGCATCGTCGGCGCGGTGGTGTGGGCGGGCGGCATCGGCGGCAATCAGACGATGGTGGGGTTCATTCTCCTGCTTTTCCTGTTCGGGCAGATTGCGGCGGGTTTCGGCGGGCT
>JBMTCD010000280.1:0-3755 GCA_049430545.1 Luteolibacter sp. | reverse complement strand
CAGCCGCCATCTACAGCGCCCGCGCCAATCTCCGCCCGCTCATGCTCACCGGCACCCAGCCCGGCGGACAACTCACCACCACCACCGAGGTCGAGAATTTCCCCGGCTTCCCCGAAGGCATCATGGGCCCGGAACTCATGATGCGGATGCAGCAACAAGCGGAAAAATTCGGCGCACGCATCGCCTGGGCCAATGTCGATTCCATCGAGCGCAGCGATGACGGCAGCTTCCTGCTCAAGGCCGGTGGCGAATCCCACCACGCCAAAACCGTGATCGTCGCCACCGGCGCCGCTCCCCGCCACCTCGGCCTGCCCGGCGAACAAAAGCTCATCGGCCACGGACTCACCTCCTGCGCCACCTGCGATGGCGCGTTTTACCGCGACGTCCCCGTCTGTGTGATCGGCGGCGGCGACAGCGCCTGCGAGGAAGCCGATTTCCTCACCCGCTTCGCCAGCAAGGTCCATCTCATCCACCGCCGCGACGAACTGCGCGCCTCCAAAATCATGGCCGAACGCGTGCTCGACAACCCGAAGATCGAGCCCGTGTGGAACTCCGTCGTCACCGAATACCTCACCGACGACCAAGGCGAGATGCGCGCCGTCAAACTGCACAACCTGCTGACCAAGAAAGACTCCGAACTCGAAGTCGCCTGCGTCTTCGTCGCCATCGGCCACATCCCCAACAGCCGCTTCCTCGGCGACCTCGTCGAGACCGATGAAAACGGCTACATCCTCCAGAAACCCGGCCGCACCGCCACCAAGACCCCTGGACTTTTCGCCGCCGGCGACGTGGCCGACCACTACTACCGCCAGGCCATCACCGCCGCCGGCCAAGGCTGCGCCGCCGCCCTCGAGGCCGAGCGCTACCTCAGCGGACATTGAGCCGCAGGCGGCCAAGGACGCAGGCGGCCAAGGAACTTGCCAAGGACGGCCAAGGAACTTGCCAAGGAAGAAACATTCCGGCTTTCCGAGACAGGAACCACCGGATGAAAAGAAGCGCGCGTTGGACTTCCCCCCGGAGATCGCAACGCGCGCTGTTTTACAGTTGGTCCGGCACTGGGCGCATCGAACTGACTTCCCCCCGGAGATCAGACCGATTGAAACCCGGCACAGAGCACAACCGATCCCGCACGCCGAAGCGTGGTGGACAGCGGGAAGGTGATCCCGATTCGGCATTTGCAAAGAACTTTTTCGGAAAATTTTCGACCAAAGATCCATCCACCTTCACAGCCGCACGGGCGAGCGTTTCACCGAACGCACCGGCGCGATCAATCCCTACAGCGGGGTGTTCGCCGGGAACATGACCCGGATCTACAACCTGCATTACCGGCAATCGTGGTGGGACGGGGCGTTGACGATGAAACTCGGCCAGCAGGCGGCGGATGACGACTTCATGCTGTCGGAGTATTCCGGTTTGTTCACGAACTCGTGTTTCGGGGCGATGCCCACGCAGGCGGCCACGGCTTTGGCGGAGAACCGCTGCGGCACACCCGCGTTTGCGGTGTTCGCGGTGGCCGCACCGGGTTTGTCGATCGCATGGCAAGCGGATGAAACATGGTCGTTCCAAACCGGCGCGTATGTCGGCAGTCCCGGCGCGGACGAGAGCGGCAACCATGGATTCGACTGGTCCATCGATTCGGATGACGATGCGGTGCTTGGCGCATTCTGGCGCGCCGGACTCAGCCCGCCGGGCGACCGCAGCGTGGTGAGTTTTCATCAGGATTGCGGATTGGTATGGAATGGCGCGTTCGGCCGCTCCGACGATTCGCTCGGCCTCGCGTTTTCCCAGACGCGCATGGGCGATGCCTTCCGCAAGGCCAACGGCACGGCCCGGGATGAATGGACGATCGAACTGACCTGGCGCTGCCAAGTCGCCGAATGGATGGCCGTTCAGGGCGGCGTCCAATGGATCATCGAGCCGGCCTTCAGCGAGGTTTCCGGCGGTGACGACCAAGCGCTGGTGTTCGGTCTGCGCAGCGAGTTCGCGTTCTGACGCCTGTCAATCGCCACGCTTTCCAATCCGTGGTGGCCGGCATGGCGGATGACAAGCGCAACCAACCATGAGGCGAGGGATTCCTCGAATTGGAATCGCCGCGGAGGCGAATTGCTGGTGACACGCCGTCTCAATAAAATCCTAGGCGCTTGCAGGTGCGCGGCGTGGCGTTTAGCTAATTCGCATCAAGCGCCGCTCGTTCAGCCTCCTGCTTGCCCGCCGCTACCTCAACCCGCGGCGGGCGATGCTGTCTTCCTTCACCCTGATCTCGTTGATCGGGGTGATGCTCGGCGTGTTGGTGCTGGTGGTGGTGATGGCGGTTTACGCCGGCCTGGAGCGTGATGTGAAGGCGCGCTTGCTCGGGTTCACGCCGCACATCCTGATGGAGCACAGCCCGGGCGCCGTGGGGGCCCAGCCGCTGAATCTCTGGGAAGACGCGGCCGAAGTGGCAGCCAGCCTGCCACGCGTCGAGGCGGCCACCGCCTACGTCACCGACAACGTGATCATCGATGTGGAATCGTGGCAGCGTCCGGTGATGTTCCGCGGCATCGACACCGCGGACCCGGCGCAGGTCGAGGGCATCCGCCAGATGCTCGATCTGGAGAATTTCCCGGACTCCACCGCCGATCTCGGCATCGACGACCGCGCCGTCATTTCCTCGACCCTCGCCGGGCAGCTCCACCTGCGGCCGGGCGACACGGTGCGGCTCTACTCGACGCGCAACTTCGAGGAGGTCATGCGCGCCTACAAGCTCACCGAGCAGCCACCGCTGCGCGAGCGCTTCGCGGAAACATGGAGCGCCGCCAAAACGGCACTCGCCGCGGCCTGGCAAAGCGTGGACGGCCGCCGCGGCGTCGAAATCGACACGCTGGTGGAAATCTATCGCAACCTCGACGGACTGCGCGTGGGCGACCTGCGCGATGCCGAACGCGAGCTGCTCGACAGCCTGCTGATCGCCATGGAGGCCGGCGAAAAGGACGAAGAGCAGGGATATTACTTTTTCGATGCCGATGGCGAAAATGAAATCACCCGCCTGATCTCGGCGATCGACACCACCGACGTCGAGAAAATGGACGGCGAGGCGCTCAAGGGCCTGCGGCAGATCGTGCTGCCGAAGGAAGCGCTGGTCACCGGCGTCTATCAGGCGTCGCAGATGGCGGTGACGCCGGACATTTTCGTGCCGCTGCCACTGGCGCAGGATCTTGCCGGCCTGGGCGAGGCGGTACAGGGCATCGCGCTGCGGCTCGACGACGCCTACGCCGCCGAGCAGGTGGCCGCCGCCGCCAGGAGTGAACTGGGGGCCGAATGGTCTCTGCTCACCTGGGGCGATCAATACCGGACCTTTTTCGCCCTCATCAACCAGCAGCGGGTGATGATGTATTTTGCGTTGTCATTTATCGTGCTGGTGAGCGCTTTCTCGATGATGGCGGTGATGTTCACGGTGACGATCCAGAAGCGGCGCGAGATCGGCGTGATGAAGGCGCTCGGCGCGGCACCGGGACAAATCGTGCGCGTGTTTCTCTATCAGGGCATGATCCTCGGCCTCGCCGGCGCGGTGCTCGGCGTCGGCCTCGGCCGGGTGGTGATCCACTTCCGCGGCCCCATCCAAGGCCTGTTCCGGACACTGGGATTCGATCCCTTCGCGGCCTCGTTCACCGGCTTCGGCGTGCTGCCCGCGCACAACAACCCGCTTGAGCAGGCGGTGATCGGTTTTCTGGCCCTTGTCCTCTGCTCGCTGGCCGCGCTGGTCCCGGCATTTTTCG
>JBMTCD010000279.1:0-3781 GCA_049430545.1 Luteolibacter sp. | reverse complement strand
AGGACATCCGCGACCAGGTGACGGAGGATTTCAAGGAGCGGATCACCGAGCAACTCCGCCAACCCGCCAGCCCGGAGGAGGAAAACGCCTACCAGGCCCTGCTCGCCATCCCCTTCACCCAGAAGGGCAAGCGCCAGGCCGGCAAGCAGCAGGAACTCCAGCGCGTCGGCATGCAGAAGGGCATCTTCTCCAGCCCGGCGGCGGCCTTGGACTCCACCCGGCGGCGCATCCGCCTGCTGGAGGCGGCCGAGGGCGGCCCGAATCCGGAGGAGCAGACGGAAATCCACGCCCTGCAGACCTTCGCCGAAGCGCTGGAGAAAATCGACGCCTCCCGGTTCTCCAAGTTCCAGCGCCTCGTCACCCACCTGAAGAACGCCAGCTACGCCTGGAAACCCGCCGATCCCTCCGACCGGCTCGTCATCTTCTCCGAGCGCATCGAGACCCTCGAATGGCTCCGCGCCACCATGCCCGGCACGCTGGGGCTGAAGGACGACCAGTTCCAGATCCTCCACGGCGGCATGTCCGACACCGAACAACAGGAAATCGTCGAGCGCTTCGGCCGCAAGGACGACCCCATCCGCGTCCTGCTCTGCTCCGATGTCGCCTCGGAGGGCCTCAACCTCCACTACTTCTGTCACCGCCTGATCCACTTCGACCTGCCATGGTCGCTCATGGTCTTCCAGCAGCGCAACGGCCGGGTGGACCGCTACGGCCAGCGCCACCAGCCGCGCATCACCTACCTCTTCACCGAGACCACCGTCGAGCGCATCAAGGGCGACCTCCGTATCCTGGAAATCCTCCAGACCAAGGACGAGCAGGCCAACAAGAACCTCGGCGACCCCGCCTCCTTCCTCCATGTCTATGATCCCGACAAAGAGGCGGCAAAAATTGAGGAAGCAATGGCCGAGCACGTCGCCCCGGAAGCCTTCGAGCAGAAGCTCGATGAAAACGCCGCCCGTGCCGAGGAAGCGCCCGACGAGAGCGGGGAGGACGACGACAGCGGCGGCGAATGGCTCATGGCCCTCTTCTCCGGCGGTGCCGAAACTCCGGAGGAAACCCCACGGCCTTCCACTTCGTTCATCGCCGAGCCTCCTTCCCTGTTCGGCGACGACCGCTCCCACGGCGACTTCCTCTTCGCCAGGACCGCCCTGGAGCAGCTTTCAAAGCAGGATGTTTTCGCCCAATTTTCGCTGGATGAGGCCCACCGCACCCTCAGCCTGACCGCGCCGCGCGACCTTCAGGAGCGCCTCAAGCTCGCGATGCCGGCGGAGGCCCGGGCCAAGGACCACCGCTACACCCTCACCACCAGCCGGAGGGACATGGCCGAGGCCATCGAGCGCGCCCGTCAGGCCCGCCGCGACGAGGACACATGGCCCGCCATCCACTACCTCTGGCCGCAGCATCCGATCATGGAATGGCTCACCGAACGCGTGCTCACCGCCTTCGGCCGCCACCGCGCGCCGGTCATCCGCCTGCCGCAGCTCGCGGAGGGCGAGCAGGCGTTCATCCTGCTCAGCCTGATCCCGAACCGCAAAGGCCAGCCGCAGCTCATCGAGTGGCGCGTCGCCGTTCAGAGGGCAGGGGAGTGGCATCTCGAAGCCTTCCCCGACTTCGCCGCCCGCACCGGGCTCCAGGCCGGAAAACTCCCCAACAGCGGCCAGCCCATCGATACCACCGCCCTCCAGCAAATCCTCCCCGCCGCCGTCACCGCCATGCGCAAGTTCATGATCGAGCGCCAGAAAACCTTCGCCGCCGACATGAACGCGCGGCTGGCAAAGACCCTCGCCGACCTCGCCGAACTTCAAAACCACCAGGAACAGCAACTCGAACACCGCTTCGCGAAATCCGGCTTGGCCGAAAACCTCAAGCGCGGCCAGCGCGAGCAACGCTCCCAACACATCCGCAAGGTCTTCGACGAATACCGCGACTGGGTCCGCGACACCATGACCACCGAACCCCAGCCCTTCATCCAGGTGCTCGCCGCAGCGACCAAAGGATGAAGAAGATGGTTTGACCAATTGCAAAATTGATTTATCAATCAGACATGTCGCCTCCTGTTTCATCGATTCCCCGCCATCTGAAGGCGGTCGCCATGCGGCACATGCAGGGATTTCCGGCCATCGCGATCACCGGCCCACGGCAATCCGGAAAAACGACTCTGGCACGGGAAATCGGCGGGGACCGTCTTTACGCCAGCCTGGAAAACCCGGACGTGCGCCGCTTTGCGGAGGAAGATCCTCGCGGATTCCTCGCCCAGTTCCCTGATGGCGCGGTGCTTGATGAAATCCAGCGTTGTCCGCCGCTTTTCTCCTACCTGCAAGGCATCCTCGACGCCGACCGCCGGATGGGGCGCTTCATTCTGACCGGTTCGCAACAATTTGGCATGATCGAATCCATCACCCAGTCGCTGGCCGGCCGCGTCTCGCTGCTCAGCCTTTGGCCATTCTCGCTCTCCGAGCTTGAGGAGGTCGGCCGCGCCCCGGCTTCCCTGGATGACCTGCTCCACGCCGGACTTTTTCCCCCGATCCACGACCGCCCGGTGGACCCGGACGCATGGCTTCAGAGCTATGTCGCCACCTACCTGGAGCGGGATGTCAGAATGTCGATCAAAGTCCAGGATCTCGCAACTTTCCAGCGCTTCCTCCAGTTGTGTGCCGGACGCGTCGGCCAGTTGGTGAATCTTTCTTCGCTGGCATCCGACACTGGCATCAGCCGTGCCACCGCCGAGGCCTGGCTCTCCGTGCTCCAGGCGGGCTTCATTGTCTTCCTCGCCCGTCCTTATTTCACCAATACCTCCAAACGCCTGATCAAAACCCCGAAAATCTACTTCACCGATCCCGGCCTCGCCGCGTGGTTGATCGGCATCCGCTCCGCCGGGCACGTCCGCAACCATCCGCTGCGAGGTGCCATCTTTGAAAACTGGGTCATGACGGAACTCGCCAAAGCGGCCGCCCACGCCGGGCATGTCCCAGCCATCGGCTTTCTCCGCGACAAGGAAGGCCATGAAATCGACGCCATCGTCGAAAATGGCAACGTCCTCCACGCCATCGAAGCCAAATCCGGCCAAACCGTCCCCACCGATGCCTTCAAGGGTCTGGACTTCTGGCGTCCAAAACTCCCACCCGGCATGACCTCCCGCGCCTGGCTCATCCATGGCGGCGATTCCACCCAGTCCCGCCAGAATGTCACCGTCCTCCCATGGCACGGCCTCGCCAAGCTGTTGCGGGAAATATGACCCCTTCATCCTTTTCCCACCCATGTCCGTCGATTCCGCCGTCCAGACCTTCGTTGGCATCACCAACGAAAACGAATTCTATGGCCACCACTACCTCGCCGAAGTCTTCCAGGGCGACATCAAGTCGCTGGTCGAGCAGTGGAACGCCGCCGAGGAGGCCGCCGCCACTCCGGAGGAAAAAACCGCCGTCCGCGCCCCGCACCGCCGCTTGGCCGGCCTCGGCGGGAAATGGTTCTCCGCCGTCTCTGCCCTCGCCAAGCTCAGGGACCCCGCCGAACGCCTCCGCGCCCACGCCGCCCTCCACCAGCCGCTGCTCGAAGCCCTCGGCTACCGCATCCAGCCGCGCCAGCTCGAACTTCACGCCGGCCAGCCCATTCCGGTGTGGAGCGTGCTCGGCAAGGACGGCGACCCACCCCGCCTGATCGTCGTCCCGGCCTTCGATCCTGAGGCCGATGAGGAAACCGATGTGCTGGAGCATCACCTCCGCCGCGTCCACTACGACGGCCTCGACGTGCCGGCCGCGCTCGCCAAGTCCACCTGGTCCGA
>JBMTCD010000278.1:0-3796 GCA_049430545.1 Luteolibacter sp. | reverse complement strand
TTTCCGAATTGGGCGGCATGAACATCGATGTATTGAAGGCATGGTTTGATACGGATGACCTGAATGGGGCGACGCAAAGAACCCTCAAGGCGAGCTGCACTATCCGTCCGACCCGTATCCCAAGCCGGGCGCGCGCCTGGCCCGGGCCGCACTGAGGCAGCTCAGGAGTCACCGCGTGAGACGGTTCTGGCGGGCGATGAAGAAAATGGACGCGGCCAGGCAGCCGACGGTCATGATCAGCAGCATGATGCCGCAGTAGCGCTGGGTGTCGATGTAGCCTTTGGGCTCGCGGAAAGTGGTGGCGGCGGTGGGCGGCTCGGCGAGGAACGGGAGCGGTTTTTCGAGCGCGTGGAAAACGACGCGGACATTCTTGTTGCGGTAGTCGTTGCGGAAGGTTTCCGCCTCGCGGATGATGAGGTCGACGCGCTCGTTGACGAAGAACTCGGAGGCCGGGCGTGCGGCGGGATCGTCCTCCGGCCAGACGATCATGCCCTCGACCTCGCTGCGCGTCCCGGTGGTGGCGAGCCGGCGGATGCGCGCGACGAGATCCGCGGCTTCGATTTTGTCGGAGGCACCGGCGGCGAGCAGGCGGCGCAGCCCTTCCTTGGCGAGTTCGAACTTCTCGGCCTCGCGCTTGTCCATCGGCTGCTCGATGTTGCGCGCGCGATCGATGCGGCGCTGGAGCCGGACCCGTTCGACTTCGAACGGGTTCCTGACGCCCTGGGAGACGATCATGCCTTCGTAGGCATAGCGCAGCGGCATGATCACGGCGGGCACCGGGATGCCGCCCTTCTCGCGGATCTCGCGCGCGTTTTCGAACAGGCCGTGGTTCATTTCCTTGTAGGGCACCAGCGCGCCCGCCAGCAGCATCTGCGGCACCAGCAGCAGCGGCACCGAGGTCAGCGCGGCGCGCTCGGTCTTGACGATCGATGACACCACCAGCGCCATCGCGGTGCCCGTCCAGGCCGTGAGCGTCATCCAGATCCAGTGGTAGAGGAGCACGCCCTCCATTTCCAGGAAGTGGTTGCCCACGATCAGATAGATCAGGCATTGCATGGCGGCGACGAGGGCGAGCGCGGTGAACTTGGCTGTCAGGTATGATGCAGCACCCGGCTGGCAGTTGCGCTCGCGGCGCAGCATCGGCCGGTCGCGCAGCACCTCGGTGGCGGAGTTGGTCAGTCCGAGGAACATCGCCACGGTCGCGCTGAGGAACAGATAGGCGGGGATGTGCAGCGCGGTGGAGAATTCATAAGACCCCTGGGGCGACGAACGCAGCGTGATGGAAACCAGCGCGGCCAGCAGCGGCGCTTCGAGAAAGGTGCTGTAAAGCGTGCCGCGGTTGCGCAGTTTCGACAGCAGCGAGCGCAGGAACTGGGTGGCGAACACGGCCACCATCGCATGCAAACGCCGTGCGGGGCGGGGGGGCAGCGGCATCAGCGCGTCCTTGCCGGTGTCGCCCATCCGGGTGGCCGCGCTGCGTCCGGTTTGCAGGGCGCGCATCAGGTCGGCGCTCTCGAAGCGCTCCTGCCAGAACGACGACGGGAACCGCCGCGCCGCGCCGCCGCCGCCCGGGCCGATCGAACTCAGCGGCGTCTCGAGCACATCGAACACGAAATCCGCGCCGAGCGGTGCCTGCCCGCCCACCGCAGGATGGACGATGCCGAGTTCCATGCAGGCTTCGCGGAAATAGCCGACCAGTCCGGTGGGCGTGCCGAAGTAGGCGAGCCGGCCACCGCTGTCGAGCAGCAGCACCTTGTCAAAAAGGCGCAGCACCGGTGCGCCGGGGCGGTGGAGCGAGGCGATCACGATTTTCTCCCTGGCCAACGAGCGCAGGGTTTCGGCCACGTGCTCGGAGTCCTTCGACGAAAGCCCCGAGATCGGTTCGTCGAAAAGGAACACCTCGGCGCGGCTGCCGAGGTCGAGCCCAAGGTTCAGGCGGCTGCGTTCGCCGCCGGAAAGCGTCTTGTCGCCGGGCGCGCCCACCTTGCGGCGGGCGATCGACTGGAGCCCGAGGTCCGCCAGCATGCTGTCCACGCGGCGCTCGTGTTCGGCGAGCGAAAGCGCCGGGCGGCGGATGGTGACGGCGTGGCGCAGATGTTCGCGCACCGTGAGTTGCGGGTTGAGCGCCTCCTCCTGCGGCATGTAGGCGACGAACGGGACGAGGTGCTCGCGGCGCTCGTAGAGCGGGATGCCGTTGAGCCGCACCGCGCCGCGGGTCGGCTGGCGCTGGCCGGACAGCGTGGCCAGCAGGGTGCTCTTGCCACTGCCGCTGGGGCCGATGATGCAGAGCATCTCGCCGCGTTTCACCTCGAAGTTCACATGATCCAGCGCCCGCGCGCCGGGACCGAACTCGTGCACGACGTCATCCACCCGCAGCGATTCGATGAGCGTGCGCTCCTCGTCGATGAAGCCCTCGCTGAACCGGCAGCGCACCGCCTGGCTGCCCGAGAGGCGGATCAGCGAGCCGTCGCGCAGCGGCGCGGTGCCGCGCACCGGCGAGCCGTCCACCTGGATCGGGCCATGGCTTTCGCGCACCTCCAGCAAGCCCACGGCCTTCTGCGCCTCGTAGCGGATGAAAAGCACCGTCTTTGGCGAAAGTTTCGGCCCTAACAGAAGATCGCCGCTGCCCAGCTCCGCGGCATCGTTCGAGACGAGGTATTCCTGGCGGTCGCCTGCCAGCCGGAACCGCCGCGCCGATTGGGTGGCCCTGCGCCGCAGCTGGTCGATGGTGAGGCTGATGCCGGAGGGATCGCTGAGGCGCTCGTGGTTGAGGCAGGCGAGGCGGTCGCCGCGCTTGAGCGGTCCGCGCCCGCCGGCCTTGAGTTTGGCGTCCTGCATCGCCTCGACTTCCGCATCGAGGCCGAACCTGACCTTCAATACGCTGTGCCGTCCGCGGGTGCGCTCGGCCACGAAGCCGCTTTCGCCGGCTTCAAGATAAATCACCGGGGCGTTGCCGGTGCGTTTCACATCCAGGAAAAACGTCAGGTCGTCCAGCCCCAGCGACCACCCCGGAACCACCAGCGGCTGGCGTTCGCGCATCCGCAGGAACGATCCGGATTCCACCGATCGCCCGCGGATCCATAGAGGCGACGGGCCGGTATTGCGCACCAATATGAGATCTCCGGCACGATAGACGCGGAACTCGTGATCGGATGCCGCCGGCGGCAGGATCACGTCCGCCCCGTCGCGCCCGAAGATCAGGCGCTCGAAGGGCAGATCGGCTTCCTTTATGCCTGCCTCGCCACGCATTTCCCGCTGGATTGCGCTGCCGAACTCCGGCCTGCCGAGCCGCCGCATGAACACTTCGAAGCTGGCCCGATTGCGTTCCGAGCGGCCGGCGGCGTCCACCAGTGTGAACAACTGCATGCCGAGCGCGAGCTTCTGGGTGTCGTCGTAAATTCCCTTCAGCTCCAGCGCCAGCACCTGCAAAGGCCGCGGGTTCCGGACCGCACGTTGGAGGCGCCGGCCCAGCCAGCCGTGATCCACTTCGGGAAACGCGCTGCGCAGCATGTCCAGGATCAGGTCCGCCTCGATCTGGTTCATTTGCCCGTCGAGCATGGCGAAGGCCGTGAGGGCATCCACCAGCGCGCCCACTTGCGCGTCGGTGCCGGGCCTTAGCGCGCGCAGCCGGCCCACGCCGGGAATGGCGCGCAGCAAGCCCATCACCCTGCGGCGGAGATGCAGGCGCAATCCGCCCGCCATGATCGGTTTGTTGGCTGGCGGAGCATCCACGGGCTTCTTCTAGCAGCCTGTCGGACTTAGATCATTCTTAATTTTTCATCTCCACAGATGGTGG
>JBMTCD010000277.1:0-3818 GCA_049430545.1 Luteolibacter sp. | reverse complement strand
CGCTGTGGGTCGCCAGCTGACTACCGTTGAAGCCTGCCTGTTGATTGATGAAGCCGCTACCGCCATTGTTGCTGGGAACATTCGCCGCTCTGCTGGCATGCGCCAGTTTTCCGAGCACGACGAGGTCGCCGCACTTCTTCGGACGCCGCACTACAACGCCGAGCGCAATAAACAGATCCTCGTGTTTGGGATCTCGACGATGCTACGGCGACGAAACCTCTTCGGGATGCGGTGGGAGTGGATCGAGCTGGACTGGCAGACGCCGAGATCGATTTCCGAAGTCCAGATCCTCTTCGATTCCTCGCTCCACTTTCACTTCTGGCAAAGCTGGCAGGGATATCCCGTCAACGCGATCCCCTCGGTCGTCCGCGACTACCGGATCGTGGCGACGCATCGGGATGGGTCCTCATCCGTCGTGGTGGAAATCGCTGGCAACCACCAGCGCAACCGCCGCCACCCGGTTGCCCTGGAGGATGTGTGCCGCCTGCGGGTGGAAATCATTCAAACCCACGGCCATTCGCGCGCCCAAGTCTATTCGATACGCGCCTTCAGCACTCCCCAAACATGATCATCGCCATGACCGCCACCTCCGACACCCGTGGGTCCACCTTGCTTCCTCATCACGCGTGGTTGGTGGTGGCATGGACGCTTCTATCTGCGGCAGGTGCCTGCGGACAAAACGAGACTCCCCTGCCCCCTGCAACCGCCCCGCCGACCACATTTCATGTGGCCACGACCGGAAACGATGCGAACCCCGGCACCAAAACCGCGCCCTTTGCCACCCTCACCCGGGCCCGCGATGCAATCCGGAACCTCAAGGAGACCGGACGTTTCAACGCGCCGGTCACCGTCAGCGTGCATGGAGGAACCTATCATCTTGGCGAACCGGTCATCCTCGGCCCGGAGGATTCCGGGAGTCCCGAAAAGCCGGTGACCTATCAGGCCGCCCCGGGGGAAAAGGTGGTCCTGAGCGGCGGCGTCCCGCTCGAAGGACAGTGGACCGAGACCACCCTGAATGGCACCCGGGTGTTCGTCACCGAACTCACCGGAACCGACGCCCGGAGGATCAAACAAGTCATCGGGCACAACGACCGGGCCAAGGTCGACGTGGCGGGCGACTGGATCCGGGAGGGGGCGTTTTTGCACGATGACAATGCCGGAAAGGGAACCAAGAGCGTGACCTTCAGGGCGGACATTTCCGAGGACGGAGACTACGAGGTCTACCTGCGCTGGACCCAGAGCGACGATGCCGCGCGGAGAATCCCGGTCGATGTCAGGCACGATGGTGGCTCGCAACGCCACACGGTCAACCAGGCAATCCGGGGCGGATGGTACAAACTGGGCATCCACCGGTTCACGGCCGCGTCCGGCGGTGCGGTCATCGTTCGGAACGACGACACCGAGGGCATCGTGATGGCGGAGGCGGCGATGTTCATCAAGGCCGGTCAGCAACGCCCGTGGGTCTTCCGCCAGCTCTTCGCGGACGAGACCCGGCAAACGCGGGCCCGCTATCCGAACACCGGCCACCTTTATGCCACCGGTGGCGCCGTGGACCACATGACCGTGCGCCCCGGCGAGGTGAAGGCCGCGTGGGGAAACGAACCCGACGCGCAGGTCCATATCGTGGCGGGTCCGAAATTCTACAACCAGCTCCCCACCATCACCTCGGTCGATGCCGCCTCCGGCACCGTCCGCTTCGCGGACGAATGCTTCACCGCCATCCGCAACAACAACTCGTGCCACGTGGAGGGCATCAAGTCCGAGCTGGACGCGACCGGTGAGTGGTATCTGGATGCACCTGCCGGGCGCCTCTATTACAAGCCGACGGAAGGAAGTCCGCGCGGGGTGGTGGCGCCGCGCCTGAACAGCATCTTCCGGCTGGAGGGCGACATCGCGGCGGAAACCCATGTCGAGCATGTGACCATCAAAGGCTTTTCGCTGCGCCACACCACCTACTCGCTCGGCCACTTGGAGCCACGGGTCAACACCGACGGAGCGATCATCCTCGAGAACGCGCGGCACTGCACGATCACCGGAAATGATTTCCAGAACCTCGGCGGCTATGCGGTCTGGCTGCGGCTCGACTCCTGCCATAACCGGATCGCGGACAACACCGGCCGGGAACTCGGCGCGGGTTTCCTGCTGGCGACGGGCGCACAGCTCAGCTACATGGAGCCCCATCTTGTCTTCGACCACCGGCCGAATGCGGCACGGGCCTATCCCGTGGACAACACCATCACCGGCAACCGCGCGCAGGGGCTCGGCCGGATCCGCTACTACAATGCAGGCGTCCACCTCGACAGCCGGCCGGAAAACCTCCTGATGAGCATCGGCAACCACATCGCCCACAACACCTTCCACGATCTTTCCCGCAACGGCATCTTCGCCTTCCGCAACCAGGGAGGAAACCTCATCGAATACAACCACATCCACGATTGCCTCAAGGAAACCATCGACGGGGCCGGCATCCACTTCGCCGCCATGAGCAAGCTCAACGCCCCGAACCACATCCTTCACAACCACATCCACGACTGCCACGGCATCGTCCACAGCCACGGAAAGCCACCCGGGCGGCGCTATGCCTACGGCGTTTACCTCGACTGGTACACCAGCTACTCCACGGTGGCGCACAACGTCATCCATGATTGCTCGGGCGGCCATGGCGACTCCGCGACCCGCCTGTTCATGGGAGGCGTGCACAACTTGCTCGCCGACAACACAGCCACTGGAGACACCGGCGAAATGGGTGCCGGTGGACCGGCCGCCAACCTCATCCCGGCCGCCCAACGCTCCCACACGGGATTCGTGGTCGATTGCTGGGACGAGGCCCATGTGACCCTGAACGGAAACTGGCGGACCGTCTCCAAACCCGGATTCGGCAAGCTGCTGAACTATTTCTACAAGCAAAGCGCACCCGGGGCCGACACCGAAACCAAGGCGGTCTTCCATCTGCCGGTGCCGGAAGACGGTTGCTACGACGTCTTTGTGTTCACGGTCGGCGCCCCCGAACAAGCCACCAAGGCACCGGTGGAGATCATCCACGCCGATGGAACCGCCCACACATCCCTTGATCAATCGCAGGACCACATCTGGGTCAACATGGGCAACTTCCGCTTCGGGAAAAACTCCGGCTCAATCGTGTTTCCAGTGGCGGGAGCAAACGGACCGGTGGCCGCTCACAAGATTGGATTGATCAAGACCGAAGCCGCATCCCCGCCGGCCGGCCCATGACCACTTCGCAACCATCACGCAGGCCCGGCAACAGGGAAGCCGAGGGCACAAGCCGTTTGGATTGTTTTGCGGACCTCACCCGGATTTTTCCATCACCACGGCGTGGAAGCCATCGAAGCCGGCGGCGGCGGGCGAGACGGGGTGTTCGGAAATCAGGATGAAATTCCCTGTGGCGAGCAACGCTTCTGCGGCGGCGCGGTTCTCGGAAGGCAGGATCGAGCAGGTGGCATAGACGAGCCGCCCGCCGGGCTTGAGCATCGCGGCGTGTTCGCACAGGATTTGCTTCTGCAAGGCGCGCACGGCGTCGAGTTTCGCGGGCGTGAGACGCCACTTGAGATCCGGTTGGCGGCGCAGCGTGCCGAGACCCGAACAAGGGGCATCGATCAGCAGCCGGTCCGCCATGCCGGCGAAGTCCGCGGGAGTGACGTCCCGCCATGACTTGGTGCGGATGATTTTCACCCGCGCACGCCTTGCCCGGCGGGTGAGTTCCTCAAGTTTCCTGGCGCTTACATCCATCGCGTAGATACGGCCGTCATTGCGCATCAGGGCGGCGAGATGGAGCGTCTTGCCACCCGCCCCGGCGCAGG
>JBMTCD010000276.1:0-3830 GCA_049430545.1 Luteolibacter sp. | reverse complement strand
TCAATGAAGCCATAACACTGTCTTTTGGTTTCTTTAAAACTCTCGACGAAGATCATCGTGGCGTGCCACGAAGAGTCCCATATCCGGGTAATGCCGCATGAGCGAGACGAGCCGGTAGTGGCCGAAGGTCTCCGGCTGCGCCATGACCAGCATGATCTGGTTGCGTGCCATCGAGGCGGCACTGCCCGGCAGGCCGGATTCCTCGTAGGTGGCGCATGACACGGTGAGCAAAGCCGTGGCCGCCATCCATGACTCGCGGGCATACCGGCAAATCTTCTGCGTGGTCGCTGCGATCATCGCTCACTCTACGGGCCATGCTTCGGCGGTCCTTGCAGCGCGGTCTTTTTCGATCAGCGATTCAAGCGTCCGGATGTTCGGCCGACTGGCCTCAGAGTCCACGAAGAAGGCGGTTTCCATCGGCACGAGGAATTCGACGGCGGAATTGATGCCCACCAGATCGCCGCGCGCGTCCACCACCGGGCCGCCGCTGTCGCCGGGCTGCAGCGGGATGTCGATCTTGAATTTGCGGGTGCGGGTGAAGAGGCCCTCCGGCCGCAGCGAGGTGCCGAGCAAGCCCGGGGCCGAGTTGAATCCGGTGGCGATGCCGCCATGCATCAAAGGCGTGCCGGCTGGCAGCCAGCGGTGTGGCGGCGTGAAGCGATAGAACAAGGGAGTGGGCGAATCGACGTGCAACAGGGCAAGATCCGCCTGCTCCGAACGCCAGACGACGCGCGCCGGATGCGGCTTGAGCGGTCCGCCGCCGCCGTAGATCACGTAGATGCGCCGTCCGTGCATGTTGGCCAGCACGTGGTCGGCGGTCAGGAAGTATCCATCGGTGGTGATGGGCGTGGCGGAACCGCCATCGGCATCGCCCGGCGCTTGTTTCACAGGAAAGCCGCGGTTCACCCATTGCGGCAGTTCGCGGTCTTCGGTGACGATCACCGCGCTTACCCGCCGCAGGACCGTGCGCTCGGTTTCCCGCCCGGGCGGCGTAGGGTCCGGTGGCGGGGCAACCGAGCAGGCCGCCACGGTAAAAACCGCCGGCAACAATGCTGATAACCACGCTCGCCAGTCCATGCGGGCGGAGGAAAGCACAGCGGGCCGGATTCGTCACATCCGATTTCAGAAATCCTCGATGAGCCGGCTGAGCACCCGTTTGAAAGGAGTGGCGAGCGGCAGGCTGGAAAGGCCGTCGGGGGCGATCCATGCATCGCCGTCCCGGGGGGCGATGCGCGCTTTTGCAAACCGGGCGTCATGCACCCGGAGTGTGACCCGGTAGCGGGTGATCGGATAGATTTGCTCGGCGATCACCGGCAGGCCGGCCACTTCGTTGGGATCGCGCAACGGGAGTTTCCACAGGCCGGTGCGGCGTTTTCCGGACTCATGGTGGAGAAGGATGCGGCCATCCTGGAGGCGCAGCCAGACGGCGTGTTCGGAAATGGCAGTGACGGTGGCCTTGCGGGATTTTTGCGGCAGGCCGGCGGGCTCGCTGCTGCGGCAGAACCCGGCGACAGGGCATGCGAGGCAATCGGGCTGGCCCGGGCGGCAGTGGGTTTGCCCGAGCTCCATGATGGCGGCGTGGTGGGAGCGAGGCCGCTCCGGGTCGGCGAGTTGTTCCGCCCATGCCCAAATCCGTCGCGAGCCGGCCGGCGTGTCCACCGGATCGGGAAAGTCCATCAGCCTGGCGATCACCCGGCTGACGTTGCCGTCCACCAACACCGCAGGCAGGCCGAAGGCGAAGGCGCGCAGTGCCCCGGCGGTGTAGCGGCCGATGCCCGGCAATGCCATCAACTCCGCCACCTCGCTCGGGAAATCCCCGCCGTGGCGCCCGATCACCGCGCGCGCCGTTTCGCGCAGCATCCGCGCCCGTCGGTAATAGCCGAGGCCCTCCCACGCCTTCAGCAGGCTGGCATCATCGGCGGCAGACAGCGTTTCCACGTCGGGAAACGCTTCGAGAAATCGGGCGAAGTAGCCTTTTCCCAGCACGGTGGCGATTTGCGTTTGTTGCAGCATCACCTCGGAAACGAGCACGGCGTAGGGATCCTGCGTCCGCCGCCATGGGTAATCGCGCCCGTGGCGGGCAAACCACGCGTGCAGGGCATCGCGGAAGCCGCCCGGATCGTCCGTTGCGAGGCATGAAAAGCGGGGTTTCAACACGCGGCGGAAACTCGGGAATTCCGTGCCGCACGCCAAGCCAAACCGCCATTCAAGTTTCCACGGCGGCACTTGCGATAGGCAGGCGCAGCGGCTGGATGATGCCGTTGTCCAAGCGGTAGATCCAGCTGTGAAGCGCGATTTTTTGTCCCCGCGCCCACGCGTCCTCGATGATCGAGGTGTGCGAGAGGTGCTCGGTCTGGGCGAGCACGTTGAGTTCGCAGAGCCGGTCGGCGGCGGCATCACCCGGCAGGGCATCGATTTCGGCACGATGTTGGCGGTGGATCGAACGGATGCCGGAGAGCCAGTTGTCGATGATGCCGTGGCGGACATTTTCGAGCGCGGCCTTCACGCCACCGCAGCCGTAGTGGCCGCAGACGATGATGTGGCGCACCTGGAGCACGTCCACCGCGTATTGCAGCACGGCCAAGAGGTTGAAATCCGTTTCGGCCACGATGTTGGCGACATTGCGGTGCACAAAAACCTCGCCCGGCGCGAGGCCGGTGATCTGGTTGGCGGGCACCCGGCTGTCCGAGCAGCCGATCCAAAGATAATCGGGTGCCTGCTGGCCGGCGAGGCGTGAGAAAAAAGTCGGATCGTCGGCATGGATGCGGCCCGCCCATTCGCGGTTTTTTTTCAGCAGATCGTCAATCATCGGGATGCGTGATTCCGCTTATCACGCTGATGCGGGTTTTCACAACCCCCGAGTGCGATGTGCTTCACGCGCGGCTTGATCATCTCTCCGGGCAAGTCCAGCCTTGGCGGGTGAAACGCAACCAGCCGCGCGCACACGCCCACCCCGCCGGACATGTCTGGCAGGCGGTCGCCACCATTGGTGCGATGTCGCTGTCGCTCGCGGCGGGCTTGGAACTCACCGGCGGGCTTGCGCGCCTCAATGATCTCGCCACGCGCTTGGTGGCGACCGGCGGAATGGCGGAGTTTCCCAAACGCCTGCCGGATTGGAGCGTTTGGTTGATCGCGGTGCTGGCGGCCTTCGGCATGGCGGCCGCGCTGCTTCTCACAGCAGGCGGCGGCCGGCGGATTTTGCTGTGGCTCACTGCGGTGCTGCTGATGGCGGCCTGGGCTCCGGTGCTGGGTCTGGCGGCGCATTACCCAGCCGTGGCCGCGCCGTGGGTGGCCGTCTTCTGGTCCGGTGCCTGCGCGGTGTTTTACGCTTCGCGCCACCAAATGCCCTGCGATGAAATCACGCGTCAAAATCCATGAAAGCGATCGATTTCCCTGCTCCGGTCGTGTCATTGATCGCCCGCCTCAAGCAACTGCCGGGTATCGGTCCCCGCAGCGCCGAACGGATCGCTGTCTGGCTGCTGCAAAATCCCAAGGCCGATCCCGCCGCGCTTGCCGAATCGCTCATCCAGGCCAAAGAACAAGTCGTCCCGTGCCCGCAGTGCGGATTTTTCGCCATCCGTGAATCCTGCGCCGTTTGCGACGACCCGAAGCGCGACCACCGGCTGATTTGCGTGGTGGAGCAGGCCACCGATGTGTTGCCGATCGAGCGCTCCGGAGCCTTTCGCGGCCGCTACCATTGCCTGGGCGGAAAACTGTCGCCGCTCGACCGCGTGACGCCGGAAGACCTGCGAATCCCCCAGTTGCTGCGGCGGCTGGATGGGATGACGGAGGAAACCGAGGTGATTCTGGCCCTCGGCTCCGATGTCGAC
>JBMTCD010000275.1:0-3838 GCA_049430545.1 Luteolibacter sp. | reverse complement strand
CGCGCAGGCCAGCCGCGCCCGCGGGGCCCTCGCCCCAGGCGCGGAAAATCCCCGGCGTGAGCGGCGTGAGACCGAAGGCGCTCACCACCCCATAGTCGTTCATCGTTTCCATCGCCACCAGGCTGGCCCCGGCGGCGATCGCCGGCCGTGCCATCGGCACCGCCACCTGCAGGAACCCTTGGAGCGAAGAAGCCCCGAGCATTCGCGCCGCCTCCAAGGGCGCGGCCGCCTCGCGCGCAAACACCGCCCGGCAGGTGAGATAGACATAGGGAAACAAGGTGGACGCCAGAATCCCGACCGCGAACACCCATGGCGTCACTTTTTGCACCATCAGGAACGCACCGATGCCGAAGCGTTGCCGGACCCATAGATAAAACGGAATCAGCCCTTCCGAGAGATCGATGTAGGCCACCGCCGCGACGAATCCCGGCATCGCCAGCGGCAGCAGCAAGGCCCACTCAAAGATCTTCCGTCCCGGAAAATCGTTCACCGAAACCTGCCAGGCGGCCGGCAATCCCAACAAGACGGCCGCCACCGTGACCGCCGCCACCAGCACCAGCGATTGCCAAAGGTGTCCGCCCAAGCGCGGCAATACCAGCTCCGGCCACGCCTCGCCGGCGGGCATCAGCGCGCGCACCAATACCACCGCCACCGGCAGCAGGATGACCAGTGCCGGCAGCCACACCAGCGCCTTGGCCGGCAGCAAGTTGGTCGGGCGCATGGGCATCGTCCGCCGGTCTTATTTCCAGCCGGCCGCATCGAACAAGCGCTGCGCCTTCGATTGGTTCCCGCCCATCCCGGGAAACGTGGTGGTGTCGATCTTGAAATCGCCCCACTTCGCATGGTGCGGGTTGAGGGCGGTGTCCATCGAGAGCGGATGTTCGTGGCTGCCTTTGGCGAACATTTCCTGCACTGCGGGCGAAACGAGGAATTCGAGATACTTGCGGGCGTTTTCCACGTTCTTCGCGTGTTTCACCACACCGGCCGCACTCACGTTCACGTGGGCGCCGCGTCCGTCCTGGTTGGGAAACACCACCCGCATCTTTGCGGCCGCGCGGCGCTCGGCGGGATCGGGTGAATCAAGCAAGAGCCCGAGATAATACGTATTGGAAATGCAGACATCCGCCAAGCCCGCGGCACAGGCCTTGATCTGGTCGCGGTCGCCCCCCTGCGGCGGGCGCGCCATGTTCCCGGCCACACCCTTCGCCCATGCCGTCGCCTTTTGCTCGCCCAGCGCGCTGACCATCGAGGCCATCAGCGATTGGTTGTAGCTGTTGGACGACGACCTCACCAGCAGGCGGCCGCGCCACTCCGGTTTGGCGAGATCCTCGTAGTTTTTGATTTCCCCCGGCTTCACCCGGTCCGCCGCCACCATGATGACCCGCGCCCGCAGGGTGTAGGGATACCAGAAACCCTCCGAATCGCGCAGCGCGGCGGGCGTGGCCTTGGCGAGCGTTTCCGATTCCACCGCTTGCAGCAAACCGTCCTGCCGCGCCCGTTGCATGCGCCCGGCATCCACCGTCACCAACAAGTCCGCCGGGCTGTTCGCGCCCTCCGATTTCAGCCGCTCGATCAATTGATCCGCCTCGGCATTCACCACCTTGACCTCGATCCCGGTCTTTGCCGTGAACAACCGGTTCACCTGCTGGTCCACCTCGTAGTGGCGATGCGAGTAGATGTTGAGAACTTGCTCGGCCGAAGCCGGCAGGAAAAGGGCGGCCGCCGCCAGGCCGGCCCAAACTTGCTTGTTGCGAATCATTCTCATCAGGCGTGACTGTGTCTCGCCCGCTCCATCCCGCAAGCGGAAATGCGACGGTGGTTCCGCCATATGCCGGGTTGCGGTGCTGGGCGATGGGACTATGCTGGCCGCGAATTCGCATGACCGGTCTTGCTCTCAAAATGCTTTTCGGCGACACGGCCAAGTATCTGATGCTGGTGGCGGGGCTGTTTTTCGCCACCTTTCTCATCGTCCAGCAGGCCTCGGTGTTCTGCGGGCTGATGATGTGGACCACCTCCACGCTCAAGAACGTCGGCGCGCCGATCTTCGTGGTCGAGGAGCGCGTCGAGCAGATCAACGAGATCAATCCGCTGCGCGACACCGATGTCTCGCGGGTGCGCTCGGTTTCCACCGTGCGCTGGGCGATGCCGCTCTATTCCGGCATCCAGCGCGTGCGGCTGGATGATGGAAAATTCAAGACCGTGCAGCTGTTGGGCATCGATCCCGCGTCGCTTGCGGGCGCGCCGATGCGCATGATCGAGGGGCGCATCGAGGATCTGCGTCTGCCCAATACCGTGGTGATTGACGAGCTGGCCGTCACCCGCCTCGCACTGGAAAAAGACAAACCGATCCGCATTGGCGATCGTTTCGAGATCAACGACATCGAGGCCCGGGTGGTCGGCATCTGCCAGGCCGTTCGCTCGTTCACCGGCGGTCCCTACATCTGGACGACCTACGAGCGCGCGCTGCAATACACGCCGCCCTCGCGGAAAATGCTCTCCGCGGTGATCGCCGCGCCGGTGGATGGCGTGACACCGGCCGAGGCCGCGGCGGAAATCCAGCGCCGCACCGGGCTGCGCGCCTATATCAACGAGGGCTTCGGAGATGATATGGACGATTTCAACACCTCGACCATCTGGTGGTATGTGAAAAACACCGGCATTCCCATTTCCTTCGGCACCACCGTCTTGATCGGCTTCATCGTCGGCATCGCCATCGCCTGTCAGACCTTCTATGCCTTCGTGCTCGACAACCTCAAGCACCTCGGCGCGCTCAAGGCGATGGGCATGTCAAATTTCCGCCTCAGTGTGATGCTCGTCATCCAGTCGGCCACGGTGGGTTTGATCGGCTTCGGCATCGGCTTGCTGGCGACGGCCGGATTCGCCTACGGAGCGATCCAGAACGAGCAGCCGCCGTTCGTCATGCCGTGGCAGATCCCGGTGATCGCCTTCGGTGTGATCCAACTCATCTGCATGGTGGCCGCGCTGCTGGGCATCGTGCGCCTCAGCCTCTACGAACCCGCCATGGTCTTCCGCGCATGAATGGCGCCGTCTCCATCAGCTTATGGACCCGGCGGAAATTCGCAGGGGATAGACTTCCGCCCTTCTCGGCGGTAGGTGGCGAAATCATTGCGGTCCACCGTCCAGATCCGGCATTTGGAGTGAATCTCGCTCATTCGAACGAGGCAGGCATCCGCAAGATCCATGGGGCAGTCGGAATATTTCGAGGCGAGAGCTGCAAGATGAGATGCCTCCATGGCGAGCGAGAAAGCGGGATCAAGAACCAAATCGCCGCGGGTGACCAGTTTGAGCACGGCGGTCGGGTCCGGGCAGAAACTGGCGGCCTCCGCCAAAACCGCATCGCAGGTGAGGAAAGGCGCGTGATTGCGGAACGCATCAAGCGCCCAGCGGTGGAATGGG
The DNA here is from genome assembly GCA_049430545.1 of Luteolibacter sp. GTDB lineage: Bacteria > Verrucomicrobiota > Verrucomicrobiia > Verrucomicrobiales > Akkermansiaceae > Luteolibacter. The sequence continues at coordinate 421 of JBMTCD010000275.1, read as the reverse complement.
TCGTTTCGGAACAGCAGCGCCACGATCAAACCGGTGTCCGCGATCTCCTTCATCGTTTGCGGCGCATTCGCGCGCGGGTTTCGGAATTGCTTGCGGCCCGGCCACTGCCTTCATACAGGCCGGCAAGATCGCTGGAGACAAAAGCGGAGCCCGTTTTCTTAGCGGTCGATTCGAGATCCTCCTCGATGAGTGAACGCACATACTTCGCCCGGTCCATTCCCAGCCGGGCCGCCCGAGCCTCGGCTTTCTCAAGCAGGACGGGATCCAACCGCAGGGTGAGGATTTTTGTCATACGGAAACGAATACACCTCCAATCCAAGGCGTCAAGACGACAGTATTTCAAGCTCGACCGCGCGAATCTCCGCAAGCTCTACGAACCCGCCATGGTCTTCCGCGCATGAATGAAAACGGAGCGGGGGGG
>JBMTCD010000274.1:0-3872 GCA_049430545.1 Luteolibacter sp. | reverse complement strand
GCCTGGGAGGAGAAAGGCATTCCGAGCGTCGTGAAATTCTTCGGCGTGCAGACCGCGAGGGAACTCGTCGCCGACGGTCATTCCGCGGACCTGTTGCTGGGTTGTAATGTCCTCGCCCACGTTCCGGACATCAATGATTTCGTCGGCGGTTTGAAAATCGCGCTCAAATCCGACGGCGTGATCACCTTCGAGTTCCCGCATCTCCTTCGTTTGATCGAGCAGAACCAATTCGACACGATCTATCACGAACATTTCTCTTATCTCTCCTTCCTCGCGGTCGAGAAGGTCTTTGCGCAACACGGGCTGGCCTTGTTTGACGTGGAGGAGCTTCCGACGCACGGTGGATCGCTGCGGATTTTCGCACGCCACACGGAAGATCAGGGGGCACTCCGCACGGTGACGCCGCGGGTCGGGGCGATGCGCAAACAGGAAACCGACTTCGGCCTGACGGAGATGGAGACTTACACGTCCTTCGGCGAGAAGGTGAAGGCCACGAAACGCAAGCTCCTCAGCTTCCTCATCGAGGCCAGGGACGCGGGCAAATCCGTCGTCGGTTACGGCGCGGCCGCCAAGGGTGTCACGCTAATCAACTTTTGCGGAGTCCGCGACGATCTTGTCGATTACGTGGTGGACAAGAGCCCTTACAAGCAGAACCACTTCATGCCCGGCGTGCGCATCCCGATCCACGGACCGGAAAGGATCTTCGAGACCAAGCCGGACTATTTGCTGATCCTCCCATGGAACCTGAAGAAGGAAATCAGCGGCGAGATGGCCGGGATCCGCGAATGGGGTGGCAAGTTCGTGGTGCCGATTCCGGAAGTCACGGTGCTGGATTGATCCCGGCGCTTTTTTGCAATCCTATGAATCCAACAGACATCGAGGCCGCCGGCCGCGTAATGCATGCCCTGGCGGCGGATCTCTATCCGATCTGCCGGAGCATCACCGGAGAAGGAGTGCGCGCCACGCTTGCCCGTCTCGCTCGTGAGATCCCGTTGGAAACCCGCGAGGTTCCCAACGGTACCGAGGTGTTCGACTGGACCGTTCCCGAGGAATGGAACATCCGCGAGGCATGGATCAAGGACCCGCGGGGTTGCAAGGTGGTGGATTTTGCGGAACACAACCTTCACGTGGTCGGCTACAGCACGGCGATGTCGGGGAAGATGCCGCTTTCGGAACTGAAGGCGCATTTGTTCAGCCTGCCGGATCAGCCGGACCTGATTCCCTACCGCACAAGCTATTATCGGAAAACATGGGGTTTCTGCCTGACGCACCTCGTGCTGGAGCGTCTGGAGGATGGCGAATACGAGGTCTTCATCGATGTGGAGCACAGGAAAGGAAGCCTGACCTATGGCGAGCTTGCCATCCCGGGAGATACGGACGAAGAGGTCTTGGTTTCCTGCCACACCTGCCACCCATCGCTGGCAAACGACAACCTCGCGGGGATCGCAGTCGCAGTGGAACTGGCAAAGCATCTTGCAGCCGCTCCCCGTCGCTTGTCTTTCCGCTTCCTGTTCATCCCGGGAACAATCGGATCGATCACATGGCTTGCCCTCAATCAGCCGCTGATGCCGCGGATCAGGCACGGCTTCGTGCTCACCTGCGCGGGTGACTCCGGACCGGTGACTTACAAGAAATCCCGCCATGGCGACGCACCCGTGGATCGCGCCTTCCAACAGGTGCTCAGAACCTCCGGGGAAGGTTTTCAGATCGAGGAATTCCATCCCTATGGCTACGACGAGCGGCAGTATTGCTCGCCGGGCATCAACCTTCCGGTCGGCTGCCTGATGCGTTCGGTGCACGGGACGTTTCCCGAATATCACACCAGCGCTGACAATCTGGATTTCATCAGGCCTGAGTCGCTCGCCGACACCCTGGCTAAAGCCATTGAGACCATCGAGGTGCTGGAGCACAACGCCACTTTCGTGAATCTCAAGCCCATGTGCGAGCCGCAGCTTGGCAAATACGGCCTCTACGGTTCCGGCGGGGGTCAGCGCGGCGGCGAATTCAGCGAACTCGCCTTGCTCTGGGTGCTCAATCAGTCTGATGGCAGCCACGACCTTCTATCCATCGCCGAACGCTCGGGCCTGCCCTTTCGGAAAATCTTAAATGCGGCCACATCGCTCGAGCAGGCAGGGCTGCTGCGCAGGGAACCTTCATGATCCTCCGCCCGTCATACCGCGTCCAGATGCGTCCAGCGATCGGTTTTCTCCGATTCAAGCAGGGCCGACATGGCGAGTTGTGCCGCAAGCCCGTCCTCGAACGTGGCGTCGATGTCGCCGTCGGGTTCGCCCCGCAGGCAGGCGTCCACGAAGCTCCGCATCATCAGCCCGAGCGCGTGCGGCTGGTTGTCGGATGCCTCAGGAGGCAGCGGCAGGTCGCGCCAGTCGGGAGCATCCGGGCTGGAAGCCTTGAGAAAATCGACGCCGCCGCGGCTGAGCGCGGCCTTGAGCGCGCCTTTTTCGCCAACGATTTCGAGGTAGCCGATCTGGGCGAAGGGCGGACTGACCCGGCTAATGAAGAACTGTCCGCGCAGGCCGCTGGCGTGGCGGATCCAGGCGTTCACCATGTCGTCGGTTTCAACCATGACCATTTTACCGGTCACCTTGTCCTTGACCTCGCGCGGAACAATGTGGGTGTAGCCGATGACCGAGTCGATCGGCCCGAGCACGTGATGCGTGATGTCGAAGAGGTGGGATCCGAGATCGAACAACATGCCCGCACCGGCAGTTTCCTTCCTCTCCCGCCAACCCGCCACGCATCCTGCGGCCAGCCCATCCCATCTGTCATACTGGATGCGGGCGAAGAACGGTATGCCTATATCTCCTGCGGCGATGCGCCGGCGAAGTTCCCGCAGGCCATGGTTGTAGCGGAACGTGAAGGCGACCTGATGGACCTTTCCGCTTGCTTTGGCGGCATCCGCCATTTCCCGCGCTTCGGCGGCGGTCATGGCGAGCGGTTTCTCACAGAAGACGTGCTTGCCGTGTTTGAGGGCCTCGATGGCTTGGGCGGCATGCGCCACATTGGCGCTGGCGATAGTGACCGCGTCGATGTCGGGATCCGTGCAGATCGCCTGGAAATCATCGGTCGCGCGGCGGATGCCGAACTTGTCCGCAAGAGCGCGCGCAGCCTCACGGCGTCGTCCGTAAACCGCAACGACTTCCGCCGCCGCATGCGACTGCAGGCCGGGAATATGGCAGAGCTCGGCGAACGTGCCGGTGCCGATGATGGCGATGCGGAGCTTTTGCATGGCAGGCATGAAATCGGGTGCAGAACGTCCTCGCGATTCGTAAAGGTTTCGGCGAGCCTTGGAAGAGGAAAATGGCGCGGTGTTCGCTGAAATCCGGCATGCACGATTTCATCCCATGATTTTCCACGAAACCAAAATGGCGGGTGCTTATCTGATCGATTTGGATCGCAGGGTGGACCAGCGTGGCTTTTTCGCACTGACTTTTTTGCGCGAGGGAGTTCGAGTAGCGCGGGCTGTGCTACCAGATGGTGCAGGCGAATATTGTTTTGCACTTCACCCCAACCTCCTCATCGTGGATGAATCTCGTCGATAGGTTTTTCCGTGACCTGCCCGAAGACGCAATCCGCGAAGGCAGCTTAACAAGCATTCGCGATCTGGAAGAAGCCATCGAAAGCCACCTTGCCGATCGGAACGAAAACCCGAAACGCAATGTCTGGAAAGCCGATAGACAGGAGATCCTCGCCAAAATCCACCGCGCCCGCACCGCGATGGAAACAACCCACGGGTTATGATTAGCCATTTATCAAACACTACTCCACGATATCCGCATCCACCACGCATTCCGACCGACGGCCGAACGCTTGCAATGACCGGGATTTTGATTTTTCCAAGCTCACCCCGATTG
>JBMTCD010000273.1:0-3887 GCA_049430545.1 Luteolibacter sp. | reverse complement strand
TCCAGTTCCGCCCGAAGGAGTTTCGGAATGTTCAGGCCTTGAGCCGTAATGGCGGCAGCCAGTCGATTCAGATGTCGATGGGTGAGCCGCTTGTTGGACCGAAGAATGCCGTCGATGGATCCAGAACCACCCGCGCATATGCCCTTACCCGCTCTCCGCCTTGATTTCTCCGATTTGAAAAGCTCCAGGACTTCGGATCTGATGGCGTCACCGTGAGGAATGAAGTCGATTGATGATCGCCCGTTGTGACGCGCCATCATTTTTTCCAGACCGGAATTCTTGTGGGAGACTGTGAACCCAACCGCTGCCGCGAAATTGGCAAGCATCGCGCCCGAGACGTGGAGGACGAATGAAGGGCTGTGGCCCGGTCCCTTCCATTTGACCGTAGGGGAGATATAGGAAACAACACCGAATCCCAGCAGCATCCGCTGCACGTCATGAGCAAGCCCTCTCGATGTTGTGACAAATCTCACGCTTGAGTTGCCACTTGCACTGCCATCACCATCGAACAAACCGCGCAGGAATGCACCGCGCACCCTTTTGGGGCTTCGCCAGATCGCTTCGGGAATACGCTTTTGTCCCGCGTTTACTCTTGCCATGCCAGCCTCCTGCATGGCGCGGAGGAACGGAACCGAGGAAAAATAGACATGCTTGCAGTTTCCCTTTTCCCGGATTCCCGTTTTGATACCGAGTTCGGTCAAGGTTGCCATCGCATCACGGAGCGCCTCGTTATCAGGATTGCTGAGATGGATTGTGTCACCCTGCCTGTAAGATCCGTTCGCCAACAACAGGCCGAACAGGTAACCGAGTTTCCGATCCAGAGTGGTGATGGATATTCCCTTTTCACGTGGTCTGACACCTGGTGACAGGGGAACCTCGTCGCCGTCCATCGACAGGTGCTCAGTGGAGATGCAGACATGGTCCTTTCCTGTCAGCGAGCCGGCTGCGACAAAAGAAGGCTCAAGCTCGCCTTGCCGGACGGCCAACACCGGGTGTTCCCATGTGCAATCAAGGAAGAAACCGCACTTGGTGTGGAGTCTGACCACGCGCTTTTGCTCGATTGCAGAGATTGCAAGGCAACGAGAATACCCACCCAGACCACAATGCACGCTATCCCCCGGCCGGACTTCCGATGCTTCAATGATTCCTCGTGTTGTTGGAATCCTCGAACATGTCGATACGCATTTGTGGATGGTGAGCGCATTGGCCAGGCGCAGAGGCAATTGCTCGAACCAGGCGGTGCCCGGATCGTTGGAGTCGTAGCGCCATCGGTATGGTGCCACCTCGATCTCGCGGCCCTCGGTGAAGACGACCACGGTGGTCAGGCCGATGGAGACCACCTCGCCGGTCTGGCCGTTGACGAAGCCGTCGTCGGGGCGGTTCACGGTGAACATGACCCGCGCGCCGGGTTTGAGCCGCAGCACATCGGGCGTGAGCAGGTTCTTCTTGAGGAAATCAATCTGGTGCTGCGGCCCCCAGGTTTCGGCTTCGCGAACGGATTCGGGACCGGGCAGCTCGCCGAGACAGAAGTCGTTCCATCGATCCACCATCGAGTTGTGGGTGAATAGACGGGTGATGTGTCTGTCAGGGAACAGGCTGATGCGCGGACGCAGGAGCCGCTCGACGGAATGGTCCACGATGCCCCGGCGGCACTTCGAGAGCGCTTCGGCGAAATCGGGATCGTCCTGCCGCATGATGCGCTTCAACTCCACGGTCTGGAATCCGGCCTCGCTCCATGCCTGCGAGTCAAAGAACCAGTCGTAAGGCTGGCGCGGGTTGGTGCGCACGGGTGGGAGCTGGAGTCCGTCGCCGGTGCCGATGATCTGGATGCCGCCAAATGGCCGCCTGTCCTCGCGGATTTTCCGGCAGTGGTAATCGAGGTAGTCGAAGGTGCGCCCCGGCAGCATGCTGATTTCATCAATCACCAGCCGCTGGCAGCGGCGTATCCGGTTGAAGGCACCCCGCACGCTGGGTTTCGGATCGCAGGCAAGCTGCGCAAAGAACCGCCCAAAATCCTGCCCCGGCGGCGGGCCGAGCAACATGCCACTCCACCGGTGGACGGTCATACCACCGACATTGAGCGCCGCCACGCCGGTTGATGCGGTGACGTGGGTGTCCGGGTGGCGGCGGAGGTAGTCGCGGACGTTGTGGCTTTTTCCGGTGCCCGCCGGACCGGTGAGAAACGTATTCTCACCAGCCTCGGCGAGGTCGCGGAAACGGTCGGCCGGACTGCGGGCGACGATGCTGGCACTCATGGCAGCCACGCGCCTCCCCCGCGGAGCACCCAACCCGCCAGCAGACCGAGGGTGAAGAACAGGATGCGGCTTGGCCAGCGGCGGCGACGGCGGTTCACGATGCGCGCCGGCTGGATTGGAATCGCCCTGCGGTGGAAGCTGTGATACGCAGTTTGCGGATAAGTGGATTGGTTCATGGATCGGGTGATGGTGGTGTGTGGTTCAATCAGGCCGGGACCAAAGCAGTCGGCGGCGTTTCATCCCCGGAATCCGGGGCGTCCCTCACGGGGCAGTAGGCTTTCTGCCAGACCCACAAATCGCGGGCGGCGAGGAAGGCCTTGAAAAAGCCCGCCTTGTCCGCGTCGTCCCACACCTTCACCACCACCGGCACCGGATCGCTTGAGCCGATGACGACCGAGGCGATGGCGGCGTCAGCCAGTCCCTTGTCGCGGGAGGCGAGCGCCATGCGGTAGGCTTCAAGCTGCAAGGGCCAGGTGTCGTGGATGATTGGCTTGAAGTTGCCGTCCTTGTCGCGCCTAGTCTTTTGCGTTTTGAAGTCGATGACCGTGGGGCGGCCGGTGGACCGGAGTGTGGCCACCAGATCGACCCGTCCGGCGTAGCCCCATTCGAGGTGCGCCGTGGCGATTTCGACCGAGTGGACCTGAGTGACCTCCGCATCGAACCACTGACGGGCCGGTTCAAAGAGGCGGGCGACCTCCTTGTTTTCCGGCAGCCAGCGTCCTTGGGCGTAGCCTTCGATGGCGGCGTGGACCGCACTGCCAAGGTCGGCGGCGCGTCCCACCTCGCCGTGCATGTCGGTGATGACACGTTTGGCGAAGTCGTCGAGAGGTTCACCTTCGGTGCGCGGCAGGGTGAGGGCTGCGAGGATGGCCTGTTCCTGTTTCCATGCGTCCAACCCCGGTTTGGCGAGGATGGACAACACGTTGGTCACGGATGGGAACAGGCCGAGTTTGCGGGCGTCGCGCAGGCTTGTCGGGCGACTGCCTTTGCCATCGGCACGTGGCACTTCATGGAGGGGTGCGCCATCCTTGAAATACCAGTGGCTCGCGGACTCACGTGGGACGATTAGCATGGTCGTGGGCGTGGGTGGCTGTTAGAACGGCTCGTTTTCGTCCTTATCGTCCTCGTCTTCTGGTGTGAGGGCCTGTTTCGCCTGCTGGAGAGCGGCAATGAGTTCGCGGTCGGCCTTGAGCGGCTTGTCCAGTTCGAGCGCGGTGGGCAGCCACTTGGTCAGCAGCGCCTCCACCGACTCCCGGTCGAGTTCGCCGAGATCGAGTCCCGCGTGGCGGCCGACGTGCACCTTCACCCGCCGCCAGTCGGACGCGCCGTCAGTGCTTCCGCTGTTGGCGGCCGGGCGGAAGCGCTCGTCGTTGTTCTGGCGGTCTTTCTGGCGAATGTATTTGCCGGACGGCTTGAGAGGCTCGCCGGATTTGTCCGGGCGGATCAGACCGATGTTGGCGTAGGTGGTGCCGTTGTAGTCGTTGTGGACCACGCTCACCCGTGCAGGACGGCCGATGAGCGACTCGGTGTCGAACTCGTCCTGCTCGGCCTTGGTCAGGTCGCGGCCGAACCACTGCTTCAGAAACGCACGGAGCGCGGCCTTCTCATGCAAGCTCGGAGTGAACCCGCGGC
>JBMTCD010000272.1:0-3921 GCA_049430545.1 Luteolibacter sp. | reverse complement strand
TCTACAGCCTCGGCGTCCTGCTTTACGAACTGCTTGCGGGGGCTCCGCCCTTCGATCAGCAAACGCTTCTCTCCGTGGCGCACCACGAGATGCTGCGCATCATCCGCGAAGAGGAACCGCAAACGCCCAGCACCCGCAGCAGCCAGATGCGGACTCCAAACGGGGCCGCCGCCGTGCGCAAATCACCCGTTCCCGCCAGCACTCTCAAGGGCGAACTCGATTGGATCGTGATGAAGGCGATCGAGAAAGACCGCTCGCGGAGATACGAATCCGCCAGCGCGTTTGCCGCGGATATCGGTCGATACCTCGCCAACGAACCCGTCCAAGCCGCCGCTCCCGGCACCCTCTATCTCTTCGGGAAATTCGCCCGCCGACACAAAGTCGCGCTCGGCACGGCGGCGGCGATGCTGGCCTTGCTCCTGGCGGGGATCACCACCACCGCCTGGCAGGCGGCGCGCGCCACCGCAGGCATGAAGCGCGCGGTGGAGGCCGAGGGGCTGGCCGCACGGAGGCTGGCGGAAGTTGAATCCTTCGCCAGCACCCTGCGCGAAGTGCTGGAACGGCAATTGACCGGCTATTGGCAGACCGACATCGCGAAGACTCTCGAGCAGTCGAAGAAAGCCGGCATGGAATTGGATATGCTTGAGGAAGCTTTCTTACAGAAGTCGGTTTTCGAGATCCGCAACGGGACCATGACAATTCACGGACCACCGGGAAATCTCGCCAAGAACCCGCCGATTCCCTTCACCATCCAACAGCAGGGCAGTGCCGGCAAATCCCTGGTTCTGGAGTTCGCGGATGGCGAAGTCGGACCACAAAGCGCGTCCATCGAGGGCGACACGCTCACCATGGAAATGGGGGAACTCATCATGGTTTTCAGCCGCATGGGTGATGAGAAGTTCCAGGAATTCGCAAAGCTGCTGGAAGAAGCAAAAGCCGCCGCCATCGCGGAAAGGGAAAAGAAGGCGCAAGTCCCGCCGGTCGATATCGCAGCCATCGATGGCCTGAAGGATTTGGAAAAGATCGAGTTCTACAACAAACGTGTCATCAACATCGATGCGCTGGCGGGTTTGCCCAAGCTCAAGGAACTCGGCATGAGTCATTTCCCCACCTTGGATTTCCTCGAAAGCACCACCGCCATCGAAAATCTCAACCTCTTTGGCAGCGATCACACCTTCAAGGACTACAAGCCGCTGCTCCACCTCAAGAACCTCCGCGAGTTGGATCTTACGGCGAACAAACAGGCGACCGACGCGAACCTCAAGGATCTGGCGGCTCTCACCACGCTGGAGAAATTCAGCATGAACCTCTGCACCGTAGTGACGAGCCTCGACTTCCTCCGCAACTGCAAGGGTCTCAGGGAAGTCCATGTCGGCGCAGGCTACGCGCTCCGCGACGTGGATGCCCTGGCCGGGTTTGCGGATCTGGAGGTGCTCGACCTGAGCTACACGCCGGTCGCGGACATCGGCTTTCTCAAGGACGCGAAAAGGCTCAGGGAACTCGACCTCAGCGGAACCCAAGTCACCGATATCTCGGTTCTCGCCGGATGAACCTCACTGGAAAGGCTCAATCTCAGCGATACGATGGTCACCGACCTGGCGCCCCTGCTGCCTATGCTGCGGGCAAGCGGCCTGCCATGGATCGAACTCCCCGATGGGCTGAATGAAGAGCAGCGCAGGGCGCTCACCGAGGCCGGAACGATTTCGTCGGAAGAAATGAAGCGCATCGCACCGACAGGCCTGACCCTGGTGATCTGCGACGCCGACAACAAGGTGCTCGATACCCTGGTGGTGAAGCCGGATCTCGAGAACGTTGAATACGAGATCCACATCCCGGACGAGCAAAGCGAGATCCGGGTGTTCGCGGTGGGTTCACGCGTCAAGAAAGCCGATGACTACGAGGAATTGGCGCAGGATTACTTCATCGCCCGCGCCCCTGACAAGGATCGCGCGGAAGTCGGAGGCCCGCTGGCCGAATCGGTGGGCGCATCCGTAAGCGGTGGGGAATTTGACGGACTCGTGATGGAGAAGATCTATTCCAGTGAGCCAAGAACCTTGAGGCTTTCGGAAGCGATGAGAAACCAAATCCACGCGGACATCGTCGCCAACCGGCGCACCATGCCAATCTTTGTCGTGGAGCAAGCGGACAGCTTTGGAGGGATCACCTTCCAACCGGTTGAATGAGATCAGCGAAACGAACCATGCGAAATCAACTCGATGACAACGCCGGATGATTCCGGGAAATCCAGATTACTTTATTTCAACAATTCCAACCATTTTTACCCATATGAACAAGAACACCACCGATATGATTGAGAACACAATGCTACTTCTATCCACCGCAATATCCCTGGCAATCGCAACACCACTTTCCGCCCAAACCCCGACCGATCCGTTCACCCGGATCACTCCCCCTGTCTCGGTGAAAGCTCTTCCGGTCGAAGGCCGGGGAGAAGACCGCAAGGCCGGGATCGAGGTGACCAACAACGGTGATCAGGCAATATCCCAGCTCAATGTGCGTATCGCCTTGCGGGGGGAAGATGGCAGCGTCAAGGAAACGATTCCCCACACCACCGATGGCTACTTTGGAGAACAAGGGGACAAAACACTCGGCAAAGGGAGAACTCGTGTCATCGAACTGGGTGATTTCTGGGTGAAAGATGACGTCGCCTCGGTGGCGGGAGTCGTGAAGGGAGTGACGTGGGAAGACGGGGCCACCTGGCCGGCTTGGACGGGCCCTGCCCCGCAACAGGAAGGCGATGCCGCCGTGTCGCTGGTGATGAAAGGCCTGGTGGGCGAGGGCGATCTCGCACTGCCTTTGATCGAGTGCTTCAATCACGGCGACAGGAGGATCCTGAACCTCATGTACCGGATCATCTTCCTCGACGCGGCAGGAAATGAACTCCTCCACAAACGGTGGGGCGCTGGCAGCATCGACGCGGGCCAGGGTGCCGCCTTTATGGGATTCGAAGCACCTCCGAAGGGTGCCACAGAGGTCAAGCTGTCCCTTCTCGAAGCGACCATCGAAGGCAGTCCCGGAGTCGCCACGTATGCCCCGTTGACCGCCGCGCAAACGGGCGGTCGCAAGGAAGTTTCCGGCGGCAACTGGACCGTATCCTTCGAGGAAGAGCTTTACATGGGGTTCTTCGTCCGAACCATGAAGGACGGAAAGCACGGTCAACAGTTCCACTGGAGCGCCAAGCCATCCAAGAGTCACAAGTTTCACTATGATCACCGGATGAAGGGAAAGGTTCATCAGCTTACCTTTTCTCCCGCGGGCGACGATGGTTCCGGGATCACCAGCCGTTTTAGCAAACCTCCTGTCAGTTCCAGCCAAAGTCTGCTGGAGAGTGGTCTGGAAATTAAGCCTGCGGGCGGCCGCATCGGACGGCACGTGCTCGGGCCGGTCACGCTCTACTCATTGCGGGACGCGGCGCAACCGGTATTCGATCTGGGGATAATCTTCACCAAAGACCCCGCCGCGGCCGAAAAATCGTTGCGCGAAGCGTATGGGCAGTAGCACGCGGATCGGAACAGGCATGAACCCTTCACACGATGAATCCGCGCGATGAGCGGTCAATAACGGCTTCCGCCACCACGGTGGCGGCAGCGGCACCATTGTGGAGGAAAGGATAGCAGTGGCCCTAAAGCCAGCTCAGTGTATCGTCGAGCCAAGTTATGAGCAGTCAAGAGAAGGACAATGACGGATGGGCACAGGAGAACGGTTACGAGTTTCACGCGGAATCGCAGCGGGTGATTTCCGAAGGCGCACGCAGCCTTGATATCTTCAGAAGGGCGGAAAGTTTCCGTGACCACGTTGTCGGCGTCCATCGAAACAGGCCGTTCGAGATTCTCGATGCTAGGTTCGAGATGAGCGATTCCACCGGTTTCATTTTTGTCTGGCATACGGTCGTCGTGATTC
>JBMTCD010000271.1:0-3966 GCA_049430545.1 Luteolibacter sp. | reverse complement strand
CGCGGAGGATAACCTCCGCGCCCGGATCTGATTGAACCAAGAATTCCGCTAGCTCAGAGCGGCGGCAACACACCGCCAAGATCGTCGATTGATGCCCCATCGCCACCCGCGGCCGGGACTGTTGAACCTGCCGCATCGGCGCTGCCAGTGCCGCGGAGCGGACGACCGGTGGCATCGATGATCTGAGCAGTCACGAAGATGATGAGGTTGCTCTTGATTCGGTTCTCGGCCTTGGTCTGGAACAGACGGCCGATAAAGGGGATGTCACCCAGGATGGGCACCTTGTCCTCGACGTTCTGCACATCTTCACGCATCAATCCACCAACCGCGACGGTGTAGCCGTCATAAATGGTCAGCGCGGTATTCACGCGGCGTGAGGAGAACACAGGCATCTCGATCCGGTTCTCGGTCAGCGTGATCGTCACCGGATTGCCGACAAGGTCGGTGCCGCCAGTCTGGATCGGGCTGCCGTAGTTGATGAAACCCTCGAACTCGACGATCTCCGGCACGAAGCGCAGGTCGATCATGAAATCATTCTCACCGATGGTGGGCTCGATTTCGAGCGTGACGCCGGTGTTGCGGGTTTCGAAGGCCGTGGGCGTGGCCGGAGTGACCGGGAAGCTGGAAATGCCACCGGCACCGATGACGGTTCCACCACCACCACCACCCACGGCATTGTTTCCAGTGCTGGTGGGGATTTCGGGGGGTTCGTATTCGGTGGGATAGATGAATTCGCGAATGATCTCGATGGTGGCCTTCTGGCCGGAACGGGCGGTGACCGAAGGTGCGGTCATCAGATCGGTCCCCTTCTTCTGAGCGAGGCCGCGCATGATCACCTTGACTTCACCATCGGTGAAAAGACCGGTCAGCGACATGATGCCCGGGGCAACATTCTCACGCTGGGCTGTGCGGTTGGGATTGTTCAAAATCGCATCGATGCTGTTGCGACTGAGGGCTCCATCACCACTCCGCAGACCGCCGGTGGAGATATTATCCACCGGAAAGTCAGGACCTGAAATGCCATCCACATTCGGCCCGGAAAAATCGCTGCCGATACGGGTGACTCCATTGCCCAGAGTGCCGCCAGCTGCGACCATCGAACCTGAACCGGTCGTGTTGAACGGACCGATGATCCAGTCGAAGCCAAGTTCATCGGAATTCTCCTGGTTGATCTCGACGAACTTGGTGGTGATTTTGACCTGCTTGGGCTGTTTGCTGATGATGGCATTGACGAGCTGCTCGACCTTGTCGAGTTCGCCGGGAGTGTTGGTGACGAGGAGCACGCCAGTGGAACTGAGGGTGGCAGAGGTGCCCTCGCCGAAGTTGATGCCGGAGGAGCGCAGCAGGTCGATCACAGGCGGGCGCGGTGCCAGAGTGGCGGTGGAGGAACCGGAAGACTCGGCGAACGGGTCAACCTCGGTGGTGCCGCCGCCGCCGCCGGTATCGAGAGAAGAGGAGAAGTCCGGCGGCACGCTGAAGGTGCGGGTAAAGACATCGTCCACCGTCTCGGTCTGCGGGACGAGGGTGACCGAGTAATCGTCCACCTTGTAGCGCAGGCGGGTGGCGTCGCAGATGTATTTGAGCGCCACGCCGAGCGGGACATTGGTCACGCGGAGTTCGTTGATGCGCAGCGCGCTGGGATCCGCGCCGAGGGTTGGCAGACCGTCGCCGCCACCTGCATCGAGGCCCGCATCGCCACCACCGCCGGCCACGGTGGGACGCGGGCGACGGATGACGAAGTTCACGCCCTTCTTGGCGGGATCGAGTTCCATGGTATCGAGTTCACGCGAGCGCAGGCGGAGGAAGTCGATGGCTTCCTCGACGGTGGTGTCCTCGAAATTGATGCTGGGAATGATGATGCTGCGGAGTTTTTCCGTGATGTAGGCGACGCCGCTGCCGGGTTGTTCTCCGCGCCATGCGTCATCGGGCAGGGCGGGCGCTTCTTCAGGCACCGAGAGCTCCCAGGCGGCATCCACTTGGGAGAGGAGCTCGGCGCGGGTCTGGTCGTAGGCGGCGCGGTAGTAATCGGACTTGGCGGCGGCGATGCGCTCCATGCCGCGGCGGGCGGCGGAGTTGTAGGGATCGATGCGGAGGACCTTTTCGTATTCGGTCATCGCGGCGTCGTATTTGCCGAGATTGAAGTTGCCTTCGGCGGTGTAGAGATGGCGGCGCACCTCATCGACGTTCTGGGTATGCTCGTAAGTGAGGGCGGGATTGGTGCGGATGGGATCGTCGAGGTAGGCCAGTTCGCGTTTGGCGATGGCATTGCCCGGATCGACGCTGAGGACGTTGTCGAGCAGGGTGCGGGCCTCGGTGTATTTGCCGACCTGGCGGTGTTTCATCGAGAGGGCGACACTGGCATCGGCAAGGTGGCCGGTGACGCTCTGGCGACGATCCTGGAACATCGGCGCATCGGGCACGAGCTGAAGCGCCTGGCTGTATTTGTCCACGGCCTGTTGGTAATCGCCCTTGGCATATGCCTCGCGGCCTTCGGCAAGCAGACGGTCGCCTTCGCGCACATCGTTTTGCCGGCGGATCATTTCACGCTGGGCAAGGCTGCTGTAGCCAGCTCCTTCACCTGCGGTGGCCTTGGTGGCGATGGCGGGGGTAGCGGATGCCGCAGCCATGAGAGCGATGGCGGTGCGGCTGGTTTGATACATGGACGTTTTTTGCATGGTCGGTTGAGGTTTTCTGGGCATCATTCTGGGATTTGGAAAGCGATTTTTGCGGGAAATTGACCTGGGATCATGGCGTGGTGGCAGGCAGGCCACCTTTGGCGATCTCGACTGCCTGGCGGGTGCCTTGGGCATCGTTGTATTCGATGACGATGGCATCGGGAGTGACGGACTTGAGCAAATAGTCCTTGGATGGCGCGTCAGGCGGCAGGGCGAAGGCGGTGTTTTCCTCGATCTTGAACTCCTGCGTGCCCAGACCAATTGCCTCAAGCCGGAGGACAGCGCTGCGATCGTATTGGAGAAAGTTGTTTTTGCGCGCATCGTCACCGAGCGGAGAGGGAAACTCATAAACGGTGCCTTTTTTGTTGTGGCGCTGGTCCTCGATGCGGACGATGGTGACTTCCACCTCGACGCTGGTGCGCGGATTGAGTTGATTGCGCTTTTCGTGACCGAGCAGTTTGAAGCGGTCCTTGGCGGGATCTTCCTTGAAGAAAATCTCGTCGCGGCCGATCATTTCGGCTGCGGAAATCCGGTTGCGACGGCCTTGGCTGTCCTCATAGTTCATGGGGAATTTGCCATCCGAACCGAAGCCCGGACGCAGCACCCAAGTCAGGCTGTCGTCGTTGAGATAGCGAAGCTTGGCAATGAGCGGCGGGTGGCTCTTGAGGCTGTTGGGATCGGTGGATGCGGTGAATTCCTCCAGATTCGAAAAGCCGTCGCCATCCGGATCGCGCTGGGGTGAGTCGGCGAAACCGGGGTCGAGGCGTTTTTCGATCCACCAGGTGTTGGGAATGGGCGGGTGGACGGGAGCATCCTTGAGAAGATCGATGGGTTGCTCGGGAGCGGTGCTGGCGACAAAGAGCGAGATGCCGGTGAAGAGGTCCACGAGGCGGTCACCATCGCGGGACTGGGTCCAGCTGCGGTCGAGCCTGAGTGACTGGATCGCCTTGGGGATGAGATCGGCCGCTTGGACAGCGGTCTGATTGTTGCCGGAGCCGCTCAGGGCGGCTCCGAAATCCTCGCCCACAGCGTTGAGTTTCGACCAACCGAGGTAGCCGAGCCCCAGGGCAACGACCACGGCACCGCCAACCGCGGCTTTTTCGTAATTCTTGGATAACCAGGACATGGGAAAGGATCGGTAGCGGGATCAGGGAAGTGTTTTGGCGGGCAGGAACTGCATGAGGTCGAGACGGACGAAGACCTGGACTTCCTCGTTCCCCTGGACTTGTGCGAGGATGCGGGTGGCATCCGCCGCGGGTGTGGGTGGCGCGGGCACAGGGGCGTCTTCAGC
>JBMTCD010000270.1:0-3970 GCA_049430545.1 Luteolibacter sp. | reverse complement strand
GGCTGCAGGTCGGTTCCGTCGCGGGTGCCCTTGGATTGCATTGTGGGAAACGCGCCGATCGTCGAACTGTTTTCGAGTGCACGTTCCTCGTGGTTCAGGCGCAGTCCCCCTGTGAGGTGCAGCTGTGGGGCGAATTCCCAATCTGCCTTGCCATAAAGCGCGGCAATCCGGACATCCTCGCGGGCCAGATTTACAAACGGAATGCCCGCCGGTGTGGGAAAATATCCACTTCCGCTGAATCCTACGTCGTAATCACTGATCTCCGCGTAGGCGCCCAGCAGCCAGTGGAACGCACCCTCGTTGCGGGCCAGCGTCAGGCTTTGAGTAAATCGTTGCTCTTCGGTGCGCCCGATCGTGACCCAATTCAGCAGAGAGGTGAAGTCAGGATCCCACTGTTGATCCACCTGGAGCCGTTGGGCGCTGGTAGCGGTTTCAAGAATCAACTCCTGCGGCAGTGCAAAACGCGTTTGCAAAGTGGCTGCAAAACGGTCTGCCGGATAGCCCGGAGTGATGTTAAGCGAAGTCTTTCGATCGAACAGATTGTATCCGGGCAGTTGCTGTACTCTTGCAAACGGATTGCCGTCCGAGCGTTCGCCCACGAGAGAGAGTTCCACAATCCTGTCCCGGTCTTTTCCCGGAAGCCAGAGCAGCCGGGCCTCGATTCGGTCGCGTTCGGTCGAACCAAATCCATCATCTTTCCGAAACAGGTTTTCGGAATCTCCCTCGCTTTGATCATGGTAAGCGGTCAGGCGAAGCGCGAGTTCGTCCGGCCGCAACACCATGTCTTGTGAGATTCCCACGCGCAACGTATTCGCGCTGCCCACTTCCATGATGGCGCTGCCATCGTTGGCGAATCCCGCAGTTTGACGTTGGAGTTCGATCATGCCGCCCAGTCCCACGGGCCCGGGTATCAGAAAGTGCGGTCCATAATGGATTTCCACCGCCGCGATATCCCAGGTGACCGGGGGCAGGTAGCGGAGGGTTGCCGGAGACAGCGGTGCTCCATTCTCCATGACCTGGATCAACGGATTGGACCCGGTGCCTGGATAGCTGGCGGTGTTGTCCTGCGCCATGCCGCGCAGGCTGAACGCGCTTCCGGAAGGGCTGCCAATATAGCCACCCGGCATCTGCTCGAAGAGGTCCAGGTAGGTTCCTGTCGTGCGGGTCGAGGAGGCCGCATCGTTGGCCAAGAGTTGAAAGCCGGACTCTTCCGATGGCCGGATGGCTGCTGCCGAGACAACCAATGCCTCCAGTGCAATCGAAGCATTCGGAACTGCTGTTTCGTTGGCTTCTGCCAGACTGGTTCTTGCAATGGCCAAACATGCAACAATACCTCTGGGTGGGGAAGCAAAGCTTTTTCCGGAACACCTCGGCGGTCTTCGTCTTGGGAATGGGTTTTTCAGCAAGGGCGGCAATTTCATCGTTCTGTGGGCCAAACTCAATACCTCTTCCTATTCTGGGATCGGATCACAGCGCAATAGTATTTGCCTGGCTGCTTGCCAAACCCCAGGGCGTTTGGCTGGAGGCTACCAATCGTTGAAAAATCGTTCTCATCGCTCCATTTCTGATAGATTAGAGGAATTGATTATCAATGAGTTGGGAATTCCAGCCAAACGCCCTGTGCCAAACCCAATGGATGCCAGCGCAAATAGCGGAAAACGACGTCTGATATTGCAATTGTTGCATTATTCCGAGGCGGGCCGCTCAATTCGCTGGAATTGTGATGGTTTTTCCGCTTGACAATGCTGGCGGCCTCGGAGCAATTGTGCCCGATTCACTTCGAGCTGTCAAACACCGGGGTCGCCGAAAATGCCATCGAAGCTCCGGCTTTTGGTGCCTCCCGCCGCATATCCGCGGGCCGTCAACGTTGGCGCCAGTGGCTTGATTTGTTCGATCACGCCACCGCCGGCGAGCGCCTGGGTGAACGGGGGTTTTGGCTGTTTCAACTGCTGTTCACAGGTCTCAGCACCGTGTCTTTGGTCATTCTGCTCAAGGCCTATTACAATCTTGACGAGCTCCCGCACATCGTCGCGGGCCGGATCCTGACAGGTTTGGTCCTCGCCACCGTTCTGCACCGGGTTTACATGCACCGGCGAATGCGCCGCATGCGAGGCTTGCTGAAGTTCAGCTGGATCCTTGCGCTCAATGCGGTGGCCGCACTTGTCTCCTCGTCCGCGTGGGTGGGGCTGATCTCCATGGGCTGGCCCGAAATACCCGCGGATTCACATTTTTCCAGCCTGATCGTGGCGCGGGGATTCGCGTTGTTGACTTGGAATACCGCCTATTTCGGCGTTCTGCTGTTCATGGAATATCATGCTGCGAGGCTCGATGCGTCAGAGGCAAAGCTAGCCGCCCGCGCTGGCGAACTTCATCAGTTGCGCTCCCAGATCAATCCCCACTTCCTGCTGAATTCCTTGAACTCGGTCCTCGCGGAGAAGGACGATCCAGCCAAGGTGGAGGCTCTGATACTTTCTCTGGCCGGATATCTCAGGTTTTCTTTGAGGCAGGGTCCGGGATTGGCTCCGCTGGGTGTCGAGTTGGCCGCCTTGGAAGATTACCTGAAGGTTGAAAAAATCCGGTTCGAAGAAAAACTGGAATACGAGGTGGCGGCGGATGCCTTGGCACGCAGCCAGGAGGTGCCCAACGCCCTGGTCCTGCCGCTGCTGGAGAATGCGATCAAATACGGCCAGCTTACCAGTTCGTGGCCGTTACGGGTGTGTATCTCCGCGTTCATCGAGGCCGGGGGCCTTGTGATCGAGGTCGCCAACAGCGGACGCTGGGTCGAACCCGGAGTTTCCGGCGGTTCGGGCATCGGGCTTTTCAATCTTCGCAGGCGGCTCGATCTGTTGTATGCCGGAAAGGCTGAACTGCGAGAGGAAATCGCGGATTCACAGGTTCTTATTCGCGCCGTCCTTCCAGTCGGGTTCCAATAAGTTGTTGCATGATCCGGATCTTGTTGGTCGACGATGAGCGGCTCGCTCGCAAACGAATGCACGCGCTGCTTGCGGATGCCCCGGGTTTCGCTGTCGTTGGAGAAGCGGGAGATATTGGCGATGCCGTTCGCTTGTGTGCCGAATTGAAGCCGGAAGTCGTTTTTCTGGATATCCGGATTCCGCCTGTGGATGGGTTCGAGTTATTGCCCGCCTTGAGGCTTGGCACCTCGGTGGTGTTTGTCACGGCTTCGGACGAGCATGCCATTCGCGCTTTGGACGAGGGGGCGCTGGACTACCTGATCAAGCCGGTGTTGCCGGAACGCCTTGCCATGACCCTCCAACGTTTGAGGGTGATGCACGCCGATGTCGGATCGGAAGTCTTGATTGGAGAATCGAAACACTGGCAGAAAGTGCCGGTCGCTGAGATCGCTGCAATCCTCTCGGACGGGGATTATACGAGGGTGCTGATGCAGGGCACGCTCTCCCGCATGGCGCGCCGCAAGATGAAGGAGTGGGTTGCGATCCTGCCACCCGACTTTTTGCGTTTGTCGCGCACGCTTCTCGTCAATCGCCAGGCTATATCCGAATGCAAGGTTCATGGTCGAAACGATGGATTGCTCTGGCTGAAGGGGCATCCCAAGCCAGTGGTCCTCGGCCGGACCGCGATCAGCGAGCTCCGCCGCCATTTGTGAGGCGTCATGGCGGGCGATTGACGCCTTCGTCGTAAAGTTTGCCCGTTTCGTCGCATTGTGCTTCAGCTGCGGGCTAGAGAGTGTTCTAGAGCACGAATGAGAATTGTTGGACGTTCCATTCTGTTACTTCTGCTGGTCACCGGTGCGACCCGGGCCTTCCCGCCCGCGCCCTATTACACGCTCTACGGCGTGGTCCGCGACCAGGTGGGCCAGACGGTCACCGCCGAGGGGGCCGAGGTGATCCTGCTCAAGGGCGGCGTCGAGGTCGGCCGCACGCCGATCACTTCCAACCGCCTCGACCAAAGCTACGAGCTCAACCTTCGGATCGACCAAAACCGCAGCGGC
>JBMTCD010000269.1:0-4002 GCA_049430545.1 Luteolibacter sp. | reverse complement strand
GATCCCGCCTGCGGGCCGGTCCAACCAAGGAATCTCGGGTCTCCGTTCGGTTCGGTTGATGTGTCGATTCCATCCCGGTAGTCGACACCATATTGACCGGAACCGCCGAGCAGCCGGCGGTTCATTACAGGCGAGATGCCATAAGTGAATAGCCGCCCCCGGACCTCGCGGTCACGGGTGAAGTGGTTGGTACCGATTTTGAAATCAAGAAAATCGTCGTCACCGCGATGCCATGCCGGAATGGTCAGGTCTATGGACTCATTGGCCGCTTGCTCGTCGGTTTTGAGGCTTTCACGGAAACTCTCGACCAGCGGCGGGCTGTTGCCGAAGGGATCCGCCGCGGTGAACTGCGTGCCGAGCGCAGGTTGATAGAAATCGCCGTTGGCCGCGATCCTCGGATCCGCGAAGTCGAGCTGGGAGAAATAGAACGTTCTTCCGTTCGGCCGATCCTCCAACGCCCCGCTGGAAGACACCATCCAATCAAGCGTGAATTTCCGGTCCCCCGTACCGAACTTGTGGGTGCCGTCGAGCTGCAGCATTTGCAGCTCCCGATAGAGCGGATTGATTGAATCGAATGCCTGATAGGTGCCGGCACCCGCGCCAAAAGGGTTGTCGCCGGATGGCAGGTAATCCGGGAAGTTTCCGCCAATTGTCAGGATATCCCGCCCGAGCGAAACCTGATCCTCGGCACTGACATTGCTGAACCCGGTGAATCCGATTTCATGGTTCTCGCCATATTTAACACCTGCTCCCACCAGCAGTCCCCAGTTAATATATTCGGCATATTGATCCTCGCTTTGCGTGCGCACCACGTAGTCCTCCGATCCCGGAGTGCCATCGGAGCCGGGCGAGGAATCGGTGCCATAGTTGATGCCGCGGCCGACCTGCACGTTTTCCCGGATCTGATCGCCCGCCTCGTGGGTGAAGGCGATGACTCCGCCAACTTCCAAGCCATTGTCAAATTTGTAACGATCGCCGAGCGTGAAGGCGAAATTCAGTTCATCCTCCGGTTTGCGCTTTTTTGGTTTCATGCCACCCGACTGGTGCACGGCCTGCATCTGCGCGGCGGCGTTTTGTGCGATCTCGATCTGCTCCTGTCGGGTGTAGAGCACGCCGTTGATGCGTTCGTTTCGCACACCGGGGGCACGCGGGCCTGTCCAACCGCGGCTCAAGAAGCCGCCAGGCAGGTCGCCAAGGGGTATGTCGTCATTTCGTTCGCCCCAGAAGTTCCGGCCGCCATCGGGATTTCCATAAAAACTCCTGCCGAGGTTGGAGTTGGTCTCGATGCCGAATTCGAACTCGATGATGCGTTCTTCGGGTAGACGCAAGGTTTCCACCCGCACGATTCCGCCTGCAAACTCGGCCGGCAGATCGGGCGTGAACGTTTTGCCAATGGCCACGCTCTGCAACAAATCGGCGGGAAAAAGATCGAGTTGAACCGCCTTCTTCGAGGGATCGGCGCTGGAGATGAGTGCTCCGTTGACAAGGGTGTTTGAGTAGCGGTCACCGAGGCCGCGGACGACCGCATATTTGCCGCCCACGATATTGGCTCCGGATATCTTTGAAACGGCTCCAGCCGCGTCACTGACAGCGGCTTGGCTGAACTGCTCCTTGCTGATTCCAGCCGCAATGTTTGGAGAGGCATCAAGACTGAGGAACAAATCACCCGGTGAATCGCCTGTGTATTCACCGACGATGGTTTCCTCCTCGAGCATGGTTTCCTCCACGGTGTTGTCGGTGGGTTTCAGGCGCATTCCGAAGCGGGCTTGGGCGGGCTGGCCTTCGAGGGTGGTGACGACGGCGGACTCGGTGGAGTAACCGAGCTTGGTGGCTTCGAGGGTGAAGTTGCCGGCGGGCAGTCCGCCAATGGTGAAACGACCCTGGGCATCGGTTTCCGCGGTGCGGCCGGTGCCGATGACATCGACGAAGGCCCCGGCGATCGCGTTGAGCGATACGGCATCGGAGACCTCGCCGGTGATCACGCAGTTGCCGACGGCGTCGTCGATGCCGGGAATGGGGCCTTGAAAAGCCGGGTTCACTTCGTCGGGCGGGACGAGCGGTGCGTTTTCATCGGCCGGAGCGGGTTGCCACTCGGCTGGCTCGCCATCGGCTGGTTCAGCGTTGGCTGGAGCGTCAGCGGCTGGAGCGGTGTCCGCGGGTTGTCCGGTGTCGTTTTGCGCGAAATAGGAGATCGGAACGGAGGGGTTGGCCGGCAGCAGCCAGCATTGGAGCGCCATGGAACAGAGCAAAACCGCGGCAGTGACGCGGTGCCGAGTGCGCATGGGCGGGCCACTTGTCTGGGCGCGGTGGGTCGGAGCGGGAAACTTTCTGGCGGAGCGACGGGACATGGCGACACGGCCTCGCTGCCTGGTGGAGCGTTGGCCGCACCCAGCTATGGACGAATGTGACAGGCTCGAAGCCGCGCTTGGTGACGAAATCGTTACGAAAGCGCCGGAAGCGCTCCATTTCCGGTGCAGGGCAGACGGTGGTGGAACGTCGAGGAATCCGCCAGGGGCAGATCAATTTCACCTTTGGGAAATACGTCTTGTAGCGTGACGCATCCCGTGTGAGCAGCACAAGTCCTTCCTCTTCCGCATGGGTGCCGATACCAAGTCCTCCCCCCTCGTCTGCGTCATGACTTCATCCGTGGTCACGCCCTTTCTGGCGGAACCTGCGGCCTTGGCCAACCAATGATCGAAGGCACTCGCCGTCTTCCGGCTCCGCTTGCGCGGCCTCATCCGCAGGCCGCCGTCAGTGGCCACGAATTCCACCTCGGTCCCCGGATTGAGGCCGAAACGTTCACGCAGGGCGATCGGGATGGTCACTTGTCCCTTGATCGTCACTTTCATGACCGAAGTGTTACAGCGGTAGGTATTACTTGTCAAACTCCGCCCTTGGTCATGGCGCTGCACTCGTTTTTGCTGAGCGGCTGCGGTTTCCCTCGTGATTCACGCGCACGGTGGTCACCGCACCGCTGGCCGCCGTTTCGCCGCTGGAGTTCACGATTTCGAAATTCCATGCGACCGAACTGGTGCCGATGCGCGCGATTTCCAGCAACACCTCGATGCGGTCGCCGGTGACGAGTGGCCGTTTGTAATCGCAGCTGAAATGCACCCGTGGCCAGCCGCCACGTGCGCGGTCGAAGACGAGGATGCCGCGCGATTTCAGAAACGCGTGCTCGGCCTCCTCGAAGTAGCGGAAGGCGTTGGGGAAATGCATCCAGCCGCTGGCATCGGTATCGCCGAAGGCGACTACGCAGGCGTGGCGATACAAAAGGGCATTCATGGATGGTCAATCGTCGGATGGAATTTCGACATAATCTCCCGGCTGTGCCGAGACGATGGCGGATTTGATCCGTTCCACCCAGAGCGGGATGAACTTCCGCCGGATGAAGGGCAACTCAATGATCGCGATCCTGCGATTTCGAGGTTTTGTTGATATCGAAGGTTTTGGTCGGCGGTGAGCAGGAAATCGAATAGGCCATCCACCAGGGCAATCAAATCGCCATTTTGAATTCCCGCCCATCCCTGATACTGCACCGTGACCACATCGAAGTCCGTCAGGTGATGTCTCAGTGACACCGGCAGGTTCTCATCGAGAATGACCTTCTTCACGGGCGAGTTGGAGGAAAAGCTCGGCGTCCTCGAGCTTCACCGTTGGAAAATCCTCAAGAAAATCCTGAAGTGTGTCCCCGGCGGCGAGGTAGTCGAGAAGCGTCTGGGCCTTAACCCGGGTATCTTTGAAAACCAAAGTGCCTCCGAGAATCCTGGGATCGGAATGAACAGGGCTGTGGTCCAGTGTTATCATATTGCGAAGTTACCTGATATTTCGCCCCATGCGAGGCCGGACTTCACTCGAACCTGCCGACAAGCACCGAAGCATTGTGTCCACCGAAGCCGAAGCTGTTGGAAATCGCCACTTTCACATCCGCCTCGCGGGCGGTGTTGGGCACGACATCGAGGTCGCACTCGGGGTCCTGTTCCTCGATGTTGATGGTGGGCG
>JBMTCD010000268.1:0-4007 GCA_049430545.1 Luteolibacter sp. | reverse complement strand
GACTCGGTTGGACTGAGCCGGCGGCAGCCGGTCCGCCCAATCGCGCGCGATTTCGTTCGGATCATGTCATGGCCCGCGGCAACGGTGGTGATGTGGTGTATGTGACCGACGGTGACCGGAGGGCCTTTCTTCGCGTCACAAGGGACAAGCCGAAGCTTCGTTCCGGAGCCCGGCGCAGGGCTCTCGGAGTCGAACGGGACCACGGCGAATCCAAGGCGCTGCGCCTGGTGCGCGAGGGAAGTCGGCTCCCGGGATTGCCGCCCGGCTTGTTCGGTTTTCGGGCACTAAGGAAAACCGTCCCGTGCAACTCCAACTCGCGATTCTGCAGCGCACCCACACCAGTGCAAGCCATGCTTGGATTGCGGAACACCTTGCCATGGGCCACGCGGCTCGGTCAGGGTCGGGCTGCTGTCCATCCGCCCACCAGGCCTTCGGTGGCTTGCATCGAGGGCGCGCTACCCCTTTGTCCAGAAAGTGAGCGTGTGGTCGCTTTCATCGTCACCGCCTGTTTCCTTCCATGGAAACACCGCCCTCAATTCCGGTCGGCGCAGGTAGCCCAGCGATTCCCAGAATGCATCGAGCGGCCTGTGGTTCTTCGGCCGCGCGGGGTGGTCCGCCGGTCGGTCCACCGCGCAGAAGGTGGTGACCGGCAGCCCGAGCCGCGCGGCCTCGGCCTGCCGGCGGCGGAAAAATTCACGTCCCACTCCGTGGCCGCGGTAGCCCGGCAGCAGCACGCTTTCGCCGAAGTAACAGATCCGGGCGAGATCCCGGCCAGCATCCGCGAACGGTTTCCGGAATGCTTCCTCGGCCTCTGTCATCGGGACACAGGTGCTTGCACCCACCAGCTCTCCGCCATCCCAGACCAGGCAGACGTAGCTGCCTGCCGCCATGGCGTAGGTGCGCAGGTATTTCATTTCCGCCTCCCACTGGCCGTCATAGAGATACGGGTATTCGCGGAATACCGCGATCCGCAGCCGGCCCAATTCCGGGATTCGTGCCACGATGCCGCCACCGCGGCACTCCTCCAAGCGCAGGTCCATCGCCATGCGCCTCCCATAGCGGAACGCACGCCGCATGGCAAATCCGCAGGACGATGAAAGCCCGCCCGCACGTTTGGCGTTTGCAATCGGCTCGGACGCCATCGCATGCTGCCCAGTAAACACCGACCGCGCACTCCATGAAAACCCTCATTCCCTTGCTTTGCCTGTGCCTTGGGTCCAGCGCCGCCATCGCCGCGGAAAAATCCCCGCCCAACATCGTCCTGATCCTCTCTGACGACCAAGCATGGACCGATTACGGCTTCATGGGCCACCCGGACATCAAGACCCCGCGGCTCGACCGGCTTGCGGCGGAAAGCGTCGCCTTTCCCCGCGGCTATGTCCCAAGCGCCCTGTGCCGGCCGGCGCTCGCCTCCATCGCCACCGGGCTTTATGCCCGCCAGCACGGTCTCAGCGGCAACGACCCCGCCAAGACTCCGGCCAACGCGGCGCATGCCGAAACCAGCGCCAAGGACCCGCGTGAAATCCTCATTTCCAACATCGACAAGCACCCCACCCTGCCGCGGCTGCTCACGCAAAACGGCTATCTCGCCTTCCAATCCGGCAAGTGGTGGGAGGGCAACTACCGGCGCGGCGGGTTCACCCATGGCATGACCCGCGGTTACCCCGGGCCCGGCGGTCGCCACGGCGACGACGGCCTGAAGATCGGCCGCGACGGCATGGGGCCCATCTTTGATTTCATGGACACCGCGCTCGCCGCAAAAAAACCGTTTTTCGTGTGGTATGCGCCGTTTCTGCCGCACACCCCGCACAACCCGCCGGAGCGGCTGCTGGAAAAATACCGCCGGGATGGCCGGCCGCTGCCGGTCGCGAAGTATTACGCCATGTGCGAGTGGTTCGATGAAACCTGCGGCCAGTTGCTCGACCGCATCGACCAGCTCGGCATCGCCGAAAACACGCTGGTGGTTTACGTGACCGACAATGGTTGGATCCAGAACCCCAAGGCCAACAGCTACGCCCCGCGCTCGAAGCGCAGCCCCAATGAAGGCGGTGTCCGCACCCCCATCCTGTGGCGCTGGAAAGGGAAACTCGCGCCCGCCAAGCGTGACGAACTTTGCACCAGCCTGGATCTCATGCCCACCATGCTCGCCGCCGCCGGCATCGAGGCACCCGGCGGCCTTCCGGGCCTCAACCTGCTGCCCAGCCTGCTGGACGGCACCCCCATTCCGCGCGACACCCTGTTCGGCGAGAACTTCTCGCACGATATCGCCGATGTCATGAAACCCGAGGCCTCGCTCCTCCACCGCTGGGTGATCCGCGGACGCCACAAGCTCATCCTCACCTATGACGGCAATCCCGGCAAAAACCACCAATCCACCACCGATGCCGCCGACCCCTCGCCGCAGCTCTACGACCTCGCCGCCGATCCGCACGAAAAACACAACCTCGCCGCCGGACAGCCGCAGCTTGCCGGCGAACTCAGCCGCCTGATCGAAAACTGGTATCCCCTGCAGGAACGCAAGACCAACGCGCTGCCACATCCCTGAAAACAGATGTCATGACTTCCCTGCTCCGCATCCTGCCGGTCCTCGCACTCCTCTCCCTGCCCGCCGCCGCGCGCCAGCCGAACGTCATCCTGATCATGGCGGATGATCTCGGCTACCTCGACCTCGGCTGCTACGGCCATCCCGCAATCCGCACACCCAATCTCGACCGACTCGCCGCCGGCGGTGTGCGGCTCACCGATTTCCACTCCGGAGCCACCATTTGCACGCCCTCGCGCATGGCCTTGCTCACCGGCATCCATCCCACCCGCCTCGGCTGGACCCAGGGCGTCGCGGGCTTCAAGATGGGCAGCCTCGATGGTCTCCACCCCGAGGCCCTCACCCTGGCCGAAATCCACCAGTCAGCGGGCTATGCCACCGGCATTTCCGGAAAATGGCACATCGGCCACCACCCGGACACCCGCCCGCACCGCCAAGGCTTCGACCACGCCTATTTCCTCCCCCTCAGCAACAACCAGACCAAGGAAATCTGGCTCCAAGACGAAATCGCCGAAAAACCCTTCGAAAACCGCCTTCTCACGGAACGCATCACCACCGATGCCATCCGCTTCGTCCGCGAAAACAAGCACCGCCCGTTCCTGCTCTACATTCCCTACACCGCACCCCACTTCCCGGTGGAACCCCATCCGGAATGGCAGGGCCGCTCGAAATTCGGCAAATACGGTGACGTCGTCGAGGAACTCGACTCGCGCATCGGCGACCTGCTGCGCACCCTCGGCGAACTCGATCTCACCGAGCACACCATCGTCGTCTTCACCTCCGACAACGGCCCGAATCCGGGCGAGGGTGCCGATAGCCAACCCTACCGCGGCGAAAAATGGAGCGCGCTCGAAGGCGGCACCCGCGTGCCCTGCATCGTCTCATGGCCCGGCACCCTTCCCGCCGGAACCACCACCGACGCCCTCTTTTCCGCCGTTGACCTGCTGCCCACGCTGGCCCGCGCCTGTGGCATCGATTGGCAAAACAAAACCACGAAAATGCCCATCGACGGCATCGACCAATGGGACGTCCTGCTCGGGAAATCCCGATCCGAGCCCCGCAGCGGCCTGCTGCTCTGGCACGGCATGGACGGCGGGCCGCAGGCGCTGCGCTCCGGCGATTGGAAATGGTTCGACGACCGCCGCCATGCGTTGATAGGCATGGGCACCAAGCGCGCCACGCCGGAGCAGAAAGCCAAGCTGGGCCCATACATCGATGCTCTTGTCGAAAACGGCCCCAACCCGCCCTTCCTTTTCAACCTGAAGGACGATCCCGGTGAAACCCGCGATTTGAGCGAAAGCCATCCCGACCAGGCCAAAGCCATGATGACCCGCGCCAGGCAACTCGCCGATCAATTGAAAAACGCCCCCTCCCTGCCACTCCACCAACCCGCAGATCCCGCCAAGGCAACCCGCCCACAGCCCTGAAACCACTCACATCCACCCACCCATCCATCCGATGAAAC
>JBMTCD010000267.1:0-4020 GCA_049430545.1 Luteolibacter sp. | reverse complement strand
GCCGAGCGTCTTACCACGCAGCAGGGCAAGACCTGCTTGGTGGTGGAGAAGCGTGATCACCTTGGTGGCAATGCCTACGACAAATACGACGAGGCGGGCGTCTTAATCCACAACTACGGACCACACTACTTCCGCACTAACGCCCCGCGCATCGTCGACTACTTGAGCCAGTTCACCGAGTGGCATCCGGTCGACTACCAGATCCTTTCTTACAGCGACGGACGCTATTGGAACTTTCCGATCAATCTCAATACCTTCGAGCAATTCCTCGGACATCCCTCCACCTCGGAGGAAATGGAAGCGTGGCTCGCCGAAAAACGCGTCCCCATCGAATCCCCAGCCAATTCCGAGGAAGTCATCGTCAGCCAGGTTGGCTGGGAGCTCTACGAGAAATTTTTCAAAGGCTACACGCTCAAGCAATGGCGTCGTCATCCGAAGGACCTCGATGCCTCCGTCTGTGGACGCATTCCCATCCGGACCAACCGCGACGACCGCTATCTGCGCGAGGAATTCCAAGCGATCCCGAAGGATGGCTACACCGCGATGTTCGAGCGCATGGTCGCGGCTTGCGGCGACAAGCTCGAGATCCGTCTCAACACCGAATTCCGCGACATCCTCCCGCAAGTCGAATTCAAGCACCTCGTCTACACCGGTCCGATCGACGAATACTACGACTTCTGCCACGGCCGCCTCCCGTATCGTTCTCTCCGCTTCGAGCCCGAATCCTTCACCCCGGCGCAATTGTCCGATTGCCGACCTCCGACCTCCGATGTTCCGGTTCCCTCCGGCTTTTACCAACCCGCCATGCAGGTGAATTATCCGAACGACGAAGAGTTCACCCGCATCGTGGAAATCAAGCATGCCACGGGGCAGCAGTGCGAAAACACCACCATCGTCCGCGAATACCCCGACGACTTCGGCCCCGGAAAAGAGGCTTACTATCCCATTCCCGCCCCCGACTCCGCCGCCCTCTACCAGAAATACAAATCCCTCACCGAAACCGACCCATTCCCCGCTCACCTTCGGGCACTCGCCACTCGCCGCCCGTCACTTGTCACTACGACACCTTCAGTGTCGTTCATCGGTCGCTTGGCGACCTATCGTTACTACAACATGGACCAGGTCGTCGGTATGGCTCTTAAAGAGTCTGAAAAGATTGCTTCTTTGGGCTGATGCTCAGCGGTTATCTCTTGGAAAACACCGTATCATGAACCTCGAAGCCTACCTCGCCGAATACCCGCGACTGCTCGCCAGTCCCGAGATCCCCGGGCTCATCACCAAACTAAAAGAGCGCATCGCCGGGGCGCGCGACGCCGGCTGCAAGCTCATGCTGGCGGGCAACGGCGCCAGCGCGTCGATCGCCAGCCACCTGGCCACCGATTTCTCCAAGCAGGGTGGAGTGCGGGCCATGGCCTTCAACGACGCCAATCTCATCACCGCCTTGGGCAACGACTGCGGCTACGAAAACTGGATCGCCAAGGCGCTCGATTTCTACGCCGACCAGGGCGACGTCTTGATCCTCATCAGCAGCAGCGGCAAGTCGCCCAACGTGGTCAAAGCGGCGCACCACGCCAAAGAACTCGGTCTCTATGTCGCCGCCTTCACAGGCTTTGCCAAAGACAACCCCCTCGGTGCCGCGTCGGATATCAACTTCTGGGTCGATAGCCGTTCCTACAACATCGTGGAGTGCACCCACATGATCTGGCTCACCGCGGCCGTCGATCTGCTTATCGGCGCTTCTGAATACAGTGTTTCCGGCTAAAGGCCGGGGCTCCCGGCTCATAGCTCTCCGCTCCAAGCTCCTATGAATATCCTCGTCACCGGCGCCGCCGGATTCATTGGCAGTCACCTTGTGGATGCGTTGTTGGCCCGTGGTCATCGCGTGATCGGGGTCGACAATCTCAGCCTCGGCACTCGTGAAAACCTGAAGGGGGTTCTGGAAAACCCCTCATTCACGCTGATTGAGCGTGACATCGCCGCGGAAGATTTTCCTGCCTCATTCGATCCTGGTTGCCCGATCGACTGGGTCTGGCACATGGCGGCCAACTCGGACATCCCGGCCGGAGTGGACAATCCGAACGTCGACTTCAAGGATACCTTTCTCACCACCTTCCGCGTGTTGGCTTGGATGCGGAAAACCAATGTCCCGCGGCTGGCTTTTGCTTCCACCTCCGCGGTTTACGGCCTGCGCAGCAAACCGATCGAAGAAGACAGCGGTCCGCTCCTGCCCATCAGCAATTACGGCGCCATGAAGCTCGCCTCCGAGGGTTGCATCAGCGCCGCGGCCGAGGCCTGGCTTGGCCGTGCCGACATTTTCCGTTTTCCCAATGTGATCGGTTCGCGGGCCACCCACGGCGCGCTCTTCGACTTCGTCCGCCGCCTGCGCCAAAACCCCGCACAACTCGAGGTGCTCGGCGACGGATCGCAGCAAAAGCCTTACCTCCATGTCGGCAACCTCATCGAGGCGATGCTTTTCATCGCCGACCATGCCAAGGACAAGGTGAACTACTTCAACGTCGGGCCCGAAGATGACGTCAGCGTCCGCGCCATGGCGGAGGAGGTCGTCGCGCAGACCGCGCCCGGCGCCAAAATCCTTTACGGCACCGACAATCGTGGATGGGTGGGGGATGTGCCCAAGTTCCGTTATTCCACGGCCAAGTTGCGTCAGCTTGGCTGGGGCGCGCAAATGACCTCGCCGGAAGCCATCAAGTTGGCCGTCTCCGAAATCGTCGCTGAAAATCCCTGATGCAGGCCGTCATTCTGGCCGGGGGCAAAGGCACCCGTCTCGCCCAAGCGCTCGGGATGGATATCCCGAAGCCGATGGCTCCCGTGCTCGGAGTCCCGCTGCTCCAGCGCACCGTGGAGTTGCTGCGCGACCAGGGAGTCGATGACATCCTGCTCTTGGTCCATCATCGCGCCGATGTGGTCCGCGATCACTTCGGTGACGGAAGCAAACTCGGCGTCCGCATCCGTTGCCTCGAGGAAACGACGCCCCGCGGCACTGCCGGCGCCTTGGTCGATGCGCTTCCCCAACTCGATGACGAATTCCTCGTGCTCTATGGCGACACTCTCGTCGATCTTGATTTCCGGCGCATGCTGGCTTTCCACCGGGCCAAAAAAGCAGACCTCACCCTTTTCGCGCATCCCAACGATCATCCCCACGACTCCGACCTCGTGGAGGTCGACCGCGACTGGCGCGTCACAGCTGTCCGCCCCTACCCGCACCCCGAGGGCTCGGAATACCGCAATCTCGTCAATGCCGCCCTCTACGTCGTGCGCCGCGAACTCCTGTCCGGGGAATGGCCCGAGGGTGTTTTCGATATCGCCAAGCATGCCGTGCCCCGCTGGTTGGGTGACAACAAGCGCGTCTTCGCCTACCGCGGTGACGGTTACATCAAAGACATGGGAACGCCCGAGCGACTGGCCAAGGTCGAGGGCGACCTGCAAAACGGCACCGTCGCGCGAAAATCCGGCCGCGCACCGCGAGTCGCCGTCTTTCTCGACCGCGATGGCACGCTCAATGTGGAGAAGGGTCACCTCGCCAGTCCCGGGGATCTCGAGCTTTTCCCCGGTGTCGGTGCTGCCATCCGCTCGCTCAACCGAGCGGGCCTTCCGGCCATCATCATCACCAACCAACCCGTCATTGCCCGGGGCGAAGCCGACTTTAAGGACGTTGATGCCATCCATCGCCGCTTGGAAAATCTGCTCGCCCAAGACGGCGCCTTCGTCGATGCCATTTTCTACTGCCCGCACCATCCGGACAAAGGGTTCGAGGGTGAGCGACCGGAACTCAAAATCCGTTGCGACTGCCGCAAACCGGCTGCCGGTCTTGTCGGTCAAGCCTGCGACATGTTCAGTATCGACCGTGCGAAGTCGTGGTTTGTCGGCGATAGCGGTCGCGATCTGGAGTGCGCCAAAAATGCCGGTGTCCAGCCCGTCCTCGTGCAGACCGGCGCAGCCGGCCGTGATGTGCCGAGTGACGTTAAGCCAACTTTTATCGCCCCTGATGCGCCCAGCGCC
>JBMTCD010000266.1:0-4059 GCA_049430545.1 Luteolibacter sp. | reverse complement strand
TGGCGGCTCGGCATGATGGGTGGCCCGGACGAGCCGGTCGCGGTTGAGGCGCATGGGCTGGACTACTTCGGTTTCGCCTGCGGAGGCATCCCGTGCGGGCCGGAGCCGTGATGGCCGCTGAACCATACGGACTGGTCGATTTCGGAAAGTGCCAGAATACGGCCGACCGTAGCCGCATCGCCGGCTCCCAGCTTGCGCATGGCGCGGGCCCGATAAACCTTCACCGTGATCAAGGCCAGGTCGAGCTGGTCCGCGATCTGCTTGTTCAGCATGCCTGAGGCGGCCATTTCAAGGATCCGCCGCTCTGTCTGGGTCAGCGAGGCGAGCATTGCGCAAGCCCTGGCTTGTGAGAGGTTGTGGCAAGAACGCCGCAACGCCAGATGGACCGAATCGATCAGTTCGGAGGGCTCGAATGGCTTGATGAGGAAATTGTCCGCGCCTAGATGCATGGCTTCGACCACGGCGCGGGTGTTCCAGGTTGTGGAGAGGTAAATGGCGGGCATGTGCCAGCCGTTTTTCCGCAGACTGCTGTGAACATCGAGCCCGCACATCCCCCTGTCGTGGTCGTTTTCCAGCAAGACACAGCAGACCGATTCCGGTGGAGTGCTTTTGAGCAATTCCTTCACGCCACGGAACGCCGCCACCGTGAATCCCTCCCTGGCGAGCATCCGACGCATCTCCGCGTGGCTTTTTGCTTCCGCGCTCAAAATAAACACCTGATGCGGAATCCGCAGAAGATTCTGGTGATTCCGGGCTTCCGCCATATCCGCCGGACCGGACAATCGACCGTTCCGGGCAATGGCGCGATGTTGGGAGTCGGCTGGCATGTTTTTCCAAGAAACAGTTGTCGTTATTGCCAATTCTGATGTTTAATCAAGCAATATTAAGTATACATGCCAAAGCATAATAGCCGGCCGGTCAGGTTGAATGATTCCAGGTTTTTCGCCGGAGACGGATCATGGGAATTCGTCTGCAAAGTGGAGTTTTGATCCTGTTTTGCGCGTAGGGCTGGAGCGGTTGGCAGAGGGGATGGCCACCATGGCCCGCATCGTGCCGTGAGGCTTTTTTGCTCCGGGGCCGGAAACCGGTTCGGAACCGGGATTCTGGCGGGACGAAGTCGGCCTCCGGCGAGTGGATCTGGATTCCGCGGGTATGGTTTGCTGGCAATTGCGTGTGCTGACATGGCGGCATATTGCACCATGGGGTGGGACAAATAGGGGGACAGGCTGAAAAAAATTTCCCGAGGTTGGATTTTCCGCCTCTATCGGGCGGAATTCTGGCGGCAGCGGGAGGAGCTGGCGAAAGTGGAGAGCGTGAAACGGGCGATTCGGGCGGAAGACGCCGCGAAACGGGTGGAGCGGTGGTTTCACGGCACCCCGCCGCGGCGGGTCTGTTCAGAATGGCAGCCTGCCGCCGCCGATGCCCTTCATCATGTCCTTCATGCCGGGCATGCCGCCCATCTGGCGCATCATGTTTTTCATCTTGTGGGGGGATTTCATCAGCTTGCGCATTTCGCCGAACTGCTTGATGAGCTGGTTCACCTCCATCATCGTGGTGCCGGAGCCGGCGGCGATGCGCTGGCGGCGGCGGCCCTTGATGATTTCCGGGCGGCGGCGTTCCTCGGGGGTCATCGAGAGCACGATGGCCTCGGTGCGTTTGAGTTTCGAGGTGTCCAACGCGCCGCCGGGGAGTTGTTTCTTGATCTTGTTGAACCCGGGCATCATGCCGAGGAGGCCGTCGAGCGGCCCGAGGTTGCGGATCATCTTCATCTGATCGAGGAAATCGGTGAAATCGAATTTACCCTCCTGCATCCGCTTCATTGAGCGCATCGCGTCCTTCTCGTCCACCTTGGCGGCGACCTGCTCGACCATGCCGACGATGTCGCCCATGCCGAGGATCCGGTCGGCCATGCGGCCGGGGTGGAATTCGGTGAACTGGTCGAGCTTCTCGCCCTCGCCGGCGTATTTGATCGGCTTGCCGGTGACGGCGCGCATCGAGAGCGCCGCGCCGCCGCGGGCGTCGCCATCGAGCTTGGTGAGCACGATGCCGGTGATGCCCACGGCGTCGTCGAAGTGCCTGGCCACCGAGACCGCCTGCTGGCCGGTGGCGGCATCGGCGACGAGCAGGGTTTCCTTGGGCTGGACGAAGGCGTGCAGGCGCTTGAGTTCCTCGATCAGGAGCTCGTCGATTTCCTGGCGGCCGGCGGTGTCGAAAATGAGCACGGTGCCGCGTTGTTGATCGGCCCAGGCGAGGGCGTCCCTGGCCACCTTCACCACGTCGGTTTCGCCGGCGGCGGGCGTGTAGCACGGGACATCGACCTGTTTCGCCAGGGTGGCGAGCTGGTCGATGGCGGCGGGGCGGTAGAGGTCGCAGGCGATGAGCAATGGCCGGCGGCCCTCGTGTTTGAGGCGCTTGGCGAGCTTGGCGCTGGTGGTCGTCTTGCCCGCGCCGTTGAGGCCGCAGACGAGGATGCGGGCGGGCGGGTTGAGATCGAGCGGCACTTGGTCGCCGCCGAGCAGCGTGGCGAGTTCGTCGTGGAAGATCTTGACGATCTGCTCGCCGGGTTTGATCGACTTCATCACGTCCTCGCCCATCGCCTTGTCCTTCACCTTGGCGATGAATTCCTTGGCGACTCCGAACTCGACATCGGCTTCGAGCAGGGCGATGCGGATTTCGCGCAGCGCGTCGGCGATGTTTTTTTCGGAGATCCTGCCCACTCCGCGGAGGTTGCGGAAGGTCTTGTCGAGGCTGTCGGTGAGTGAAGAGAACATGGGAAAAATGCTGAAATGCCGGGGGTGTTATTCGCTGTCGGGGAGGTAGGCGGATTCGCGGTCGATTTGGAACGACCAGCGGAGGGGTTTTTCCGGCGGGTTGCCATCGATATCCTTCCAGCTGACGGCGACCTGGGTGGTGAGGTGGCGCAGGCGGCGGTTGACGGTCCATGAGAACTCGCCGGTCTCGGGCGAGTAGCGGGCGGGCACCTGGCCGAAGCCGGAAACCTTCATCACGAGGGTGCCGGGGTCGAGGTTGGCGACGCGTGAGAGGTCGGCGGTGATTTGCGGCAGGCGTGAATTGACGATCATGCCTGCTTCCGGCCGCACCGGGTGGGGCGTGGTCTGGATGAGTCCCGAGATCGCGCCCGCTGGCTGGGCGAGCGGGTTGTTTGGATCGGTGAAGGTGGTGGCGAACTCGAAGATCTTGTCATAATTTCCGAGTATCATGTATCTTGGGATGTGGGCGTCGGGTGTGGCGCGCGTGACCTTGGCCGGCATGACGGTGAACATGTGGGTGTAGCCGAGCCCGGAGCCTAGCGAGAGCATTTCCGGGGTGTGGAAGCCGCCGGGGAACGCATAGGTGGCCACCGGCAGCTTGAAGCGGGATTCGAGGAAGCGTTTCGATCCGCCCATTTCGTGGCGCAGGAAGGCTTCGTATTCCTCCGGGCCGCGCGCCATGTGTACCTTGACGGTGGCGGGGTAGGGGTGGCTCACCGAATGGCTGCCGATGGTCGCGCCGGCGGCCATCATCTCGCGGACCATCGCGCTGGTGAGCGCCTTGTTGCCGCCATCGACGTAGTTTTCGTAGAGGAACAGGGTGAATGGCAGGCCGAGTTCGCGCAGGATCGGGAAGGCGTCGGTGTAAACCGATTTCCAGCCGTCATCGAGGGTGATGAGCGCGGACTTGGGCGGGATGTCCTTTTCGCCTTTTTTCCAGGCGAGGAAGTCGCCGAGCGAGATCACCGAGATGCCGAGTTGGTCTAGCATTTCGAGCTGGCGGCGGAACTTGGCGGTGTGGATGCGCATGGCGGTTTCCGGCTCGGTTTCGGAGAAATCGTGATAGCCGAGCACGGCCACGCGTGCGCCATTTTCCGGCGATTCCGGCGTGACCACGGTGGATTCCTCCGCCGCGAGTGCGAGGCAGGCGAGAAGAGGGAGGAAACTGGCCGCGAGTTTCATGGCTGGCGGGAAGCTAGTGTCCTGATTCCGAAATATCTACACGAAATGGAATTGTGGAGTTTGAAAAATTGGGTCGCTTCGCTCCGGATTTTTCCAATGCCACGGT
>JBMTCD010000265.1:0-4109 GCA_049430545.1 Luteolibacter sp. | reverse complement strand
CGGCAACACGACGAACCTGTGGCACTTTCGGAAACTTTTTCTGGACCGGGTGAAGCGCGATCAATCCCGAGGATCACGTCGAGTTTCGGCGCTTGGACAAGATCGTCCGGAAGGGCATTGAGGCGTTCGCCGATGACGGTGAGGCACTGCTCCGCATCCATGATGGCAAACTCTGGCGAGCCGGCGGACACAGAACGTGGGAGAATTGTTGTCGCTGCGTGGCGGGCATGTCGAAAGTCCATGCAAGCCGCTTGATGCGTGCGAGCCATTGTTTCAGAGAGATGAAAACGTTACCAACTGGTAACGTTTTGCCCGTCTCCGAATCGCAGGTCCGACCGCTCCTGAAGCTGGAGGATTCCGAAAAGCGGGCCGCCGCATGGGTCGCGGCGGTGGAAAAAGCAGAAGGGAATCAGCCTCACCGACGGCCTCAACCGCCTGCGTGAAAACGCCGTGCAGCTCGCCCGCAGTGATGCGCGTGAAGTCATCTCCCGCTTCGGCCAGATGGGCGGACGCAGGCTGGCAGCCGTGAGCTGAACTGAAAACCGCTCCCGGGTGCCCCGCTTCGGCGTGGCGCTCGGGAATGCAGCCGGATGTTTGAAATGATCGCGGCAGATCAACTCCTGGTTGATTTTCTGGAATCAATCGAATCAATCCGCCTGATCTTGTTTCGATTAGTCCCTATAGATCAACCCGAGCTTGATCCATGGCGAACAATCAAATCAAGAGACTTCAAGCCAGCCTGCCGCGCGGCGGGCCTTTCGATACCGCGCAACTGTCGGATCTCGGCATCTCGACGGCTCTCGCACATCGCTACGTGACGTCCGGCTGGCTCGACAAGCTGGCCCGGGGCGTTATCATGTTTTCGGGCGACACGCTTACCCGGGACGGCTCCCTGCGATTTCTCACAAGTGTATGAAAGGCGACCGTCGCGAGTCTGCATCGTCCATCGAAGTGAAGGCGCTTCCATTGCCTGGCAGTTCCGGCACTTCTTGAAATCCGTCACCCATGCCTTCATTTCCCCATCGCCGCTGTCGTCCTTGAGGGAAATGATCCAATGCGCCATGTCCTCGCGGCGCGAACACGTAGCCAAGATCGCCTTCCTTCATCCATGCTCCCAGAATTTTGGGTCTGGGCAGTAGATTTCTGGCGATCAGATCCGAAGAAATAATGAGGGTGTCTCGCAAAGCGGGCTTATTTTCCCCTGCTCCTTCATTGACCGTATCTTCATTCACGTTTCGTGGTCCGCTGTCCATGTTCTTGCTCTCAGTTCCTGCTTGATGTGCGGTGTCTGTGGCGGTAGCTTCCGGGCGTCGGCTTCCATTCGACTTTCCCGAAGAACTCGCTCCGCCTGGGGATGGAGTTGCTGAAATTCAGCATCTGCTCGTCAACCGTTGGCTCTTTCTCTCGTGACGGTGTTTCACAGGAAGACTGCGGAGTTGGATTGGACTCGGCAATCTTGGTCGGGCGCTTGGCCGCCTTTTTGCCAATAACCTTCGTGCGTCCCATTGTCTTCCGCTCACTGCTCTTGCGCTTGGCACTCATCGCTGGCTCCAGTTCTCCGCCGCGAGGGGCAATTCGTTGAGTTCGGCGCGGGCTTCGCGCCAGGTGGGGTAGTGCTTGTCGAGGATGGCGACGAAGCGATCGCTGTGGGTGGGTTCCAGCAGGTGCGCCATCTCGTGGACGATGACGTATTCGAGGAGTTCCTTGGGTTTCTTGACCAACTCCGTATTGAGGCGGATGTGGCCGGCGCGGTGGTTGCAGCCGCCCCACTTGGTTTTCATGCGTTGCTGGAAGTAGCCGTGCACGTTCACGCCGAGGCGTTTTTCCCATTTGCGGATGAGGGGCGGGACAGATTGATGCAGCAGAGAATTGTGCCAGTCGTGCATGACCGCGGCGCGCTTGGCCTCGCTGCTGCCGGGGCGGACGATGACAGTGATGCGTTTGTGGTCGGCTGCGACGGAAGGTTTTTCATCGCGCTCGGCGACTTCCAGCAGGTGCCGGCGGCCCCAGAGGTAGTGGCTCTCGCGGGTGATGTAGCGGCGGTGCGTTTCGCGGGCCTGGCTGGCGAGTTTCCTGCGTTGCTCACGAATCCAGCCGAGTTTCGAGATGGCATAGGCACGGGCCACGTCGAGGCGGGTGGCCAGCGGGGCGGCGAGGGTGACGCGCCCGTCTGGCGGGTGGACTGACAGGTGCACGTTCCTGATGTCCTTGCGGTGCACCAGGATGGAAATGTCCGCGAATTGGATGGTTTCGGGCATCAGTAGCCGGGTTGATTGCGGATGATCTCGAAAATGGCGCGGGTGGCGTCGCGGTCGCGGTCGAGGATGGGGAAAAGCGCGTTGAGCACCTGTCTGCCGCGGGGGCCGTCTATATCCTCCTTCCAGCCGGCGGGGGCCATTTCCCGCATGGCGCGGTCGATTTCCAGCGCGAGCTTGGTGCGCTTTTGCAACTGGACTTCATCATTGTCCCCCATCAGGGATGACATCGGATTTGCCAGGATGGTGGGCAGGTTGTTGAAAATCACCGTGGCCTCCTTGTTGCCGTGCAGCACTGCGGGCACATCATTGGATGGCGTCTTGGCCGCCAGTTTCCTCACCAGTTCCTCGGCTTTCTGGAGGAATTTTTCGTAATCCGCGGCATCGGTCCGCGACTGCTTGATGAGGTCATCGAGCAGTTTGGACATCTCCGCGTAGAATCGTGGATCGGTGAGTTGATCGCGTATGATCGTTTTGCGGACATTGTTGATGATACCTTCGGCGATGGCGTTCTTCGAGAGCTTGCCCTTCTGGTTGAGCTTCTTGGCGATGGCGTCGTGGATGCCGGTCTCGATGATGAGCTGGGTGAGCGACAAGGAACTGAGATTGCCGAGGTCCGTGGCGGGATCGGCCTGGATGTAGGTGTTGATGAGGTGGCGCATGTCCGCCTCGTAGGGCTTGATGTCGAGTTCCTCGCCGGAGTGCTTCTTGATCGCGGCGCGGATTTCGGCGTAGAAGGCGGTTTCCTTTTCGAGTGCGGCGGTTTCCGCATCGGTGTAGCCGGCCTGGTCGAGGTTCTGGGCGATGTCCGCATAGGCGCGCAGGAAGGTGGCGGTGGCCTTGTAAAAGGAAATCCTCAGTGGCTCGGTATCAGTGAGGGCGGTGGCTTGCGCCGCATCGCCGCAGAAGTAGCGGAGGAAATGCTCCTGTTCCCGCGGCAGCGGCACGGGCTCACAGAGGTGGTGGAGCGCCTCGCGGGCTTCGTCGAGTTTCTTGCGGCCCTCCTTGATCCAGTCCTTGAGTTCGACGTTGGAATCGCTGCCGCAGGTCTCGGTGTCGAGTTCCTCCGAGGTATAGACGGCGATGGAGTTTTGGACCTCTTGAAACAGCTCCTTGAAATCGACGATGTGGCCGTAGTCCTTGTCGTCGCCGTCGAGGCGGTTGGTGCGGCAGATCGCTTGGAACAGCGTGTGGTCACGCATCTCGTTGTCGAGATAGATGTAGGTGCAGGAGGGCGCGTCGAAACCGGTGAGCAGTTTGCTCACCACGATGAGGAGCTTCATGGTGGCCGGCTCCTCGATGAAGCGGCGTTTGGCCTCCAGTTCGTATTGCTTGGTGGTCTGGCCGTTTTTGAGGACGTGCCGGGTGTAGGTGTCGAACTTGTAGCGTTCGTCGCTCTTCGCCGGCTCGCGGGAAATCGCGTTGTGGTTCGGCTCGTACGAGGTGATGATGCCGACGTATTCGCCGAACGGCGTGCCTTGAAACAGGCGGAAGTAGTGGCAGGCATCGTAGATGCTGGCGGCCACCAGGATGGCGGTGCCGCGGTCGTTGTTGAGGCGCGGCAGCACGCCGAAATCATGGATGATGCTGGCAATGATCCGCTGCTTGCGTTCGCCGGCGCTCATCAGCTCTTCCATCGTCGCCCAGCGTTGGCGCAGGACCGAGCGCTGGTAGGAATTGAGTCCCTTGGTTTTCTTCTCGAACCAATCGTCGATGGCTTTTTTCGAGGTCAGGCGCTGGGGCACGTCGCGGGACTCGTATTTGAGGTCGAGGATCACCTTGTCGGTAACGGCCTCGTGGAACTTGTAGGTGTGGATGAAGGTGCCGAAGACCTCGCGGGTGGTCTGGCGGTCG
>JBMTCD010000264.1:0-4110 GCA_049430545.1 Luteolibacter sp. | reverse complement strand
CGGGCGGTTTCAACGGCCTGGTCGTAGATCGCGCGCTCCACGAGCATCCGGGTCGGCGCGTTGCAGGACTGGCCCGAATTGTTGAAGCAGTGCCGCACACCGCGTGTGACGGCCTTTTCATCCGCATCGGCGAAGATGATGTTGGCCCCCTTGCCCCCCAGTTCGAGACTGACGCGCTTGACAGACTCCGCTGCCGCCTTGCTGATCGCCACACCTGC
This sequence comes from Luteolibacter sp., assembly GCA_049430545.1. Lineage (GTDB taxonomy): Bacteria > Verrucomicrobiota > Verrucomicrobiia > Verrucomicrobiales > Akkermansiaceae > Luteolibacter. The sequence continues at coordinate 3,892 of JBMTCD010000264.1, read as the reverse complement.
GCGGGTCGAGCCGGTGAAGCTGACCATGTCAACGTCTGGGTGCGCCGTGAGATGTGCGCCGACACCGGCCCCGTCGCCGTTCACAAGGTTGAACACACCGGGCGGGAAACCGGCCGCGTCGATCATCTCTGCCAGCAACATGGCGCTGAGCGGGGCCTGTTCGGCGGGTTTCAGCACCATAGTGCACCCTGCCGCCAGCGCCGGTGCCACCTTCAGCATCACCTGGTTCATCGGCCAGTTCCAGGGCGTAATCAGGGCGCAGACACCAACCGGTTCGTATAGGATCATGTCGCCCGGCGCGTGGTCTCCCAAGGGGCGTTCAAAGGCGAAACCCTTTGCCGTGCGGATGGTGTTTTTCAAATGCCCCGCCCCGGCACCGACCTGTGCCGTCTTTGCCAATGTGATAGGTGCACCCATCTCAGAGCTGATGGCCTGCGCCATGTCTTCGGCTTGGCCCTTGTAGACCTCCATCAACCGCTCCAGTGCGGCGATCCGATCCAAAGGGTCTGTTGCCGCCCAAGCCGGGAAGGCTGCCTTGGCTGCGGCGACGGCCGCGTCGGCATCAGCGGCGCCACCCAAAGTGATCGTGGCGATCTTCTCTTCGGTTGACGGGTTCTCAACCGCCATTTCGCGCCCGTCGATCGAGGCGACCCACCCGCCGTTGATATAATGTCTGGTTGCGTCCTGCATGGCGGTTCCTGTCAGTCAGAGTTGAGTGAACTCCCCGGCGACGAAACGGTCGCGGAGAACGAATTTCTGGATTTTGCCCGAGCCGGTCAGAGGAAAGCTCTCGACCTGCACCCAGACATTCGGGGTTTTCTGCGGGGACATGTTTGCGCGGCAATGGGCATGCAGCGCGGACCTGTCCAGTGGCCCTGTGCCACGGATGAACGCGCCGATGACCTCACCCCATTTCGGGTCCGGCAGGCCGACAACGGCGACTTCGGCCACGCTGGCGTGTTCCAACAGGCAGTTCTCGATCTCGGCCGGGAAATGGTTCTCGCCACCCCGGATGATCATCTCTTTGACCCGTCCCGTCACGGTGACGTAGCCGCGCGCATCCATCCGGCCCAGATCGCCGGTGTGCAGCCAACCCATCGCGTCGACAGTCTCGGACGTGGCCTTGGGGTTGTCGTTGTATTCCAGCATGACGCAGGGGCCGCGGGCACAGATTTCCCCAACCTCGCCAATGGCGACGGCGAGGTTGTCATCGACGCTGCGGATCGAGACCTCGGTTTGCGCCACCGGTTGGCCAGCCGTGTTGCAGATGTCGTCGATGCGGTCGTCCAGATGGTGTTGTGTGATCACCGGACAATGCTCGGTCTGGCCATAGAGCGTCGAAAATCCGGCGCCCATCAGGGTCTGCACCCGGCGCACCAATTCGGGCGCCACCATCGAGCCGCCGCAGCTAACGAGCTTCAGGGCCGATAGGTCTCGCGGACGCGCCTCTTGTGCATCGAGCAACGCCACCACCATTGTCGGCACGCCAAGGATGATGTCAGCGCCGCTCGCTTCCAACTGGTCAAGCACGACGTCCGGGTCAAACAGGCTGATCAGCACCATTCTGCACCCCGCCTGAAGGCATCCAAGCGTGACCATCCCGCAGCCCGAGGTGTGAAACATTGGCATGATGTTGACCCAGGTGGTCGCACTGGTCGCGCCGCAACGACCCGCGTAGAACCGGGCGTTGTTGACCAATCCGCAATGGCTGAGAACAGCGCCCTTGGGAAAACCTGTTGTGCCGGACGTATATTGGATCATCGCAGCGTCGCCCGGGGCAACTTCGGGCAAAGCAAGCGGGCGGGTGCCCTGTGCAAAGAGCGCATCACTTTCCATATCTGTGACTTCGCGGATGGCAGCGATGTCGGTCACGACCTCAGCTCCAATCCGGCCCATCGGGTTGCCACGGAACTTCTCGACAAGGAACAGGGCAACCGCGCGTGACTGCTCCAGAACATAGGCCAGCTCGCGTGCCTGAAAGGCCGGGTTCGCCGTCACCAGAACCAGTCCGGACAGCGCACAAGCATATTCCATCAGCACCCATTCGGGACTGTTGGGCGACCATATGACCACCCGTTCGCCGGGCGCAAACCGGGTGGAGAGCGCCATCGCCAGCCGCTCGGCATCTTTCAGAAGTTCGGCGTAGGTCCAGCGGCGTCCTTCTGTACCGTCCTGCCTGACTTCGACCAAGGCCTCCGCCTCCGGTCGCGCCGCAGCCACCTCGCGCAGCAATGCGCCGATGGTGATCTCGCATGTCTCCATGTCGGACTGGGCCGGCACATGGGAGGTGGTGACGGCCAGTTCATACATCGCGGAAATCGCCCCCACGGCCCTTGCCGCCGGCAAACCGGGCGGCGCCTTCGACACCTTTGGTGACCTCACCCTTGCTGCCCCTCCATTCCTGCCGAAGTGCGTCGCACATCGAAAGCCCGTGCTGGGCCCGCACGGACCGTCGATCCGCACGCATGCAGCTTTGGGGAAAGCGGGCGATTTCATGGGCTAGGGCTTCGGCCTTGGCGCGCGCGTCGCCTTCGGGCACGACGTATTCGCACAGTCCAATCCGCAGAGCCTCGTCTGCATTCACACGGCGGCCGGTCAGGATCAGGTCCATCGCGCGGCCTTCGCCCACCAGACGCGGCAGGCGCACTGTCCCACCGTCGATCAGTGGAATGCCCCAGCGGCGGCAGTAGACCCCCATGAAGGCGGTTTCTTCCATCACCCGGATATCGCACCAAAGCGCCAGTTCCATGCCGCCAGCCACGGCAGGCCCGGCCACCGCAGCTATAACCGGTTTGGACAAATCCAACCGGCTGGGTCCCATGGCCGCCATTGGTGGTTCTCCCTCATCTGGAAAGTCGAACGGGTCGAGCGCCTCGGCCCCGGCAAGCGAAGCCGCATGTTTCAAATCCCACCCGGCACAAAAAGCACCGCCTTCGCCCCAAAACACGGCAACGTGGGCGGTATCGTCCGCGTCAAACACGCGGAACGCCTCGTAGAGTGCGGCCGCACTTTCGGGGTCCATGGCATTGCGGGCCTCTGGGCGGGAATGGATGACTGTCCAGACGGGGCCGTCCTTTTCAATTCGCACGGTCATTGCAGAACTTCTCCGTAATTGCCTGCAAGGAACTTCTCACGAATGGCGAATTTCTGCACCTTGCCGGAGCCTGTCAGAGGGAATTCCGGCACGCGCACCCAGACCGATGGCGTTTTCTGCGCGGACAGATGCGCCCGGCAGTGGGTACGCAAATCGGCCACATCAAGTGGCTGGTCAGACAGGATAAATGCCGCGATCACCTCTCCCCATTTCTCGTCCGGTAAACCGACTACGGCGACTTGGGCCACATGCCTGTGGGTCACCAACACCGCTTCGATTTCAGCTGGGAAATGGTTTTCGCCGCCGCGAATGATCATGTCCTTTACACGGCCCGTCACCTGCACGAACCCCTGAGCGTCCATCGTGCCAAGGTCACCGGTATGGAGCCAGCCATCTTCGTCGATAGCAGCGGCAGTGGCCCCCGGGTTGTCGTTATAGCCGATCATCACGGCGTAGGACCGCGCGCAAATCTCGCCGACTTCACCGATTGGGAGGACCCGGTTGTCTTCAGGTGAACGGATCGAAACCTCGGTTTGTGGCAGCGGCTGGCCAGCTGTTTCCACGATCTGCTCCAGCGTTGCCTCAACAGGGTTCAGGCAGATCATCGGGCTGTGCTCTGTTTGCCCGAAAGCGCTGAGCAGGTGACAGCCTAGACGGTCCCGCACCCGGCGGACCAGATCGGGGGGCACCGGCGCGCCGCCGGTTGTGATGACCTCAAGTGAAGACATATCGCGTGGATTTCTTTCCAGCGATTCCAGCAGGTTGAACAGCATGGTGGGAACGGCGAAACAGGTTGTG
>JBMTCD010000263.1:0-4067 GCA_049430545.1 Luteolibacter sp. | reverse complement strand
GACGCACATCGTCTCGAGGCCGAAACGAGCCTTGCGGCGGTCCAGCTCGTGCAGCAGGGTCACCAGCAATCGCACCCCGGTAGCGCCGATGGGATGCCCCAGTGAAATGCCGCCGCCGTTGACGTTCAGGCGGGAGCGGTCGTCCCATTTCCAGCCGCGGAGTACCGCCAGCACCTGCGCGGCAAAAGCCTCGTTGAGTTCGACGAGGTCCATGTCATCCAGTGTCAAAGGCATGCGCCCGAAGAGCCGCTCGACGGCCGGCACCGGCCCGATACCCATCCTGGCCGGGTGGCAGCCGGCCGCCGCCCAGCCGCGGAGGAAAGCCAGCGGCTGGAGCCCGAGCGCCGCCAGCCGGTCTTCGGCCACCACGAGGCAGGCGGCCGCGGCGTCATTCTGCTGGCTGGCATTGCCTGCCGTGACCGTACCGCCAGGGATGAGGGTCTTGAGCCGTGCCAGTCCCTCGGGCGTGGTGTCCGGACGTATTCCTTCATCGCGAACGAACGCCAACGGCGCGCCTTTCGCCTGGGGAACCGACAGCGGCAGGACCTCGTCCGTGAAACGCCCGGCTGCCCAGGCGGCGGCGGCTCGCTGGTGGCTGTCGGCGGCGTAGGCGTCCGCCTCGCCGCGGGTGATGTTGTAATCGCGCACCAGATTCTCGACGGTTTCGGGCATGCCGGAAATCGGCCCAAAGCGCTCGACGGGCTGCGACCGCTCCCGCCCGCGCTGGAGCCGGTCGTGAAACTGCACGCTGCCGGCGCGGGAGCCCCAGCGCAGATCGGTAGTGTAGTACTCGATATTGCTCATGCTCTCGACGCCGGCCACCAGCACCACGTCGGCTACGCCGGTCTGTACCATCATGGCCGCATCGATGACAGCCTGCAGTCCGGACCCGCAACGGCGGTCCACGGTATATCCCGGCACCGCGAGCGGCAGGTCTGCCGCCAGCGCACCGTACCGGCCAAGACAGGGCGCTTCGCTCGACGCATAGGACTGGGCGACGATGACTTCCTCGATGGCATCGACTGCAATCCCGGAGCGCGCGACTACGCCCTGGATGACAGCGGCCGCCAACTGGTCTGCCCCCAGCGGGCGCAAGGTGCCGCCGAACGTGCCGACCGGCGTACGCAGCGGCGCGACAATCGCGGCCCGTCTCATGACCACACCGGGATATTCATCATCCGGGAACCTTGCGCCAGAAATCGCGGTGCGTCAATCGTCGAGGTCGCTTAAATAATTGACTTATCATCAGTTAGTGAAACTCGCGGGTGCGTCTCGTGCCCACCGTAAGCTTTGCAAAAAAAGGGTTTCCGCTTAATCATCATCTGGCGCTTGTATTGAAAACTGACGGTGTGATACTTTCGGCATATTCGATCGTCATAGCGCCGGTCGGCAGGCGAGTTCGCCGCGACCGCCTGCCGGAATTCCGGTCAACTCGTCATCAATCAAGACGTAGAAGGGGGGGACATGAAGAACTTACTGGTCGGGCAAATCGTGAAATCGGTGCTTGCCGTCGCCGCCATCCTGCCCGTCGCCGCCGCCGCCGATGACCTCGTTCTCGAGGAAATAGTAGTGATCGCGCAGCAGCGCGAACAGAACCTGCAGGAAGTGCCGATTTCCGTCGGCGTCATCACTGCGGACGAACTTGAGGAGAGGAATGTCGTAAGCCTCACCCAGCTCATCCAGCTGTCGCCCTCGATCAACTTCAAGGATGGTTACTCGCCCGTCGCCACCAGCCTCAGCATCCGTGGCGTCAACTCCTACACCTTCGACGGCGGCGTGCAGCCCTCCATCTCGGTGGTGGTGGATGGCGTGCCGCTGGCGCGCGCCGGCGAATTCATTCAGGAGTTGTCGGACATCGAGCGTATCGAAGTCCTGCGCGGACCACAGGGCACCCTGTTCGGCCAAAACTCCACCGGTGGCGCCATCAATATCGTGCGCAAGGGACCCACCCGCGAATTCGAAGGCCGGCTGGAAGTGATGGGCACCGATGACCAGGACTACATAGTTCGCGGCACCCTGAGCGGTCCGATCACCGACGCGGTGCGCGGCCGCCTCACCGCCTTCAAGCGGGATTTCCGCGGCTACATCCGCAATTACTCGAACAACGGTAAGACCGGTGGCTGGCTCGGCGGCAACGATTCCTACGGCGCCGTTGGCAAGCTGGACATCGACGTGTCGGACCGCGTGACGCTCGAACTGAGCGCCGACTACCGCAAGGCCACGCACGGCATGACGCCGCAGATTGCGCAGGTGTCCGAAGGCTTCGACTTCAACTTCAACGGCGAGGATGACCGCATCGAGGCAATTGGCAATGGCGACTTCGCACTCGGCAGCGCCATCTTCGCCGACCCGTTCAGGGCCAGCGTAAGCAAGCGCGGCGACGAGATGAAGAACGAAAGCTTGGGTGCCGCGCTGGATATCACCTGGAACGTCAACGACGACGGATTGACTTTCAAGTCGATCACCGCCTACCGGTCGTTCGATGACCGCAACAACCCGGACGTGGACGGCACGTCGGCCGACGGCAACCGCCTGATCACGCCGATCGTCTCGGTGACCACCTCCGGCGCACCGACTTGCTGCGATCATACCCGGCGCCAGTACCACGACTACATGTCGCAGGAATTCCGCCTGCAGAGCACTGGCAAGCAACTTGACTGGACGGTGGGTGCCTACTACAACGACCTCCGCGAGGGAGTGAAGAACTCCGTGGCGTTGCTCATCCTCGACGCTTTCGTGGACCCGCTCGGCGGCGGTTCGGGGTTCGGCGGTACCGCCGACTACTTCGACGAGTATTTCCTCCAGGATCAGCGCATCTACAACAACAATTCGACGCTCGAGAGCTACTCGGGATTCGCCGACGCCACGTTCCATGTCTCGGATCGCGTCAACGTCTTTGCCGGCGTGCGCTACACGAAGGAAGACGTGGGTGTCTCGCTGGACAACCGCTTGTCGTTCGCGCTACTAAGCCGCGCAGACATCGCCGCCCGCTTCAATTCCGAGACCATGGTGCTCGACACCACCGGCCTGCCCGAGTTTCCGGCGGTCAGTGCCCTGTCCATCGGCAAGGCGCAGAGCAGCGACGATGCCGTGGCCGGTCGGCTGGGCTTCAACATGGAGATGTCGGACAACGTGAACCTCTACGCGGTGGCATCGCGCGGCTTCATCGGGGCCGGCGCTAAGGTGTCCCGTTCGGCCACCACGGACAACGCCTTCCTGAAGCCGTCCTTCGCGAACTCGATCGAGGTCGGCATCAAGTCCTTGCTGCTGGACAACCGGATGCGCTTCAATGCCGCGATTTTCTCCCAGAAAACCACGGACCTGCAGGCATCGCGACTCATTCCCGGTACGGTCAATTCGGAAATCGTCAATGCCGGCAACCTGAAAGCCAAGGGGGCGGAGTTCGACCTCGCATACCGTGCCACGGAGAACATTTCCGTGAACGCCGCGGTCGCATACCTCGATTCGGAGTTCGAGAATCTCGTCCAGCCCTGCTATCCGGGGCAGACGGCCGCTCAGGGATGCACAGCGGGCAGCCAGGTCATCGACGGCAAAGTGGGTCTGACGTCCCCCAAGCTGAAATACAGCCTGTGGCTCAACGGAGATCTGCCGCTCGCCGGGGGCAACACTGGGTACGCCTCGCTGGGTTACGTCTGGCAGGACGAGATCCACTTCAACCTCGACCACGACCCCCTCACGGTGCAGAAGGCCTATGGGCTGCTGGACCTGACGATGGGCGTCCGCGTCGGGGAGAAGTTCGACGTTGCGGTGTTCGGCCGCAACCTCCTCGACGAGGAGTACATGCTGAGCCGGGAAGTCGCGGTCGGTGCCCTGGGTCGCATGTACGTACGGCCGCCGCGCGATGGCAAGCGCTACTTCGGTATGCGCGTCAGCATGGATTTCTGAGGAGAGCAGCTCCCGGGCGAGGCGCCGGCCGGCAATCCACCGGTCGGCGTCCTTCCAGAGCCGAACAGTTTGCCACTCGTGGAAATGCCGCTGGAGAGTCTCGATCTCTCCAGCCATATTCGGGCGGGCGACGGCGTCCTCTGTGGTCAAACCGCAGCAGA
>JBMTCD010000262.1:0-4149 GCA_049430545.1 Luteolibacter sp. | reverse complement strand
TGCCGTGCACGGTGCCGTCGTTCTGCGCGACGTGGAAGTCGAAGGTCCAGGGGCGCAAGGCGTCGGTCATGGTCTGATAGGCGGCCCAGAACTCGGCGTCGCTGTAGCCTTCCTTAAGCAGCGCGGCTTCCGGCGCGTTGTAACCCATGAGATAGAGATAGGTGTGGGCGAGGTCGGCCTGGAAACCGACGATCTCCGGCATGGCGGTGGCTTCGAGGGTGTCGAGCATGGCTTTCCAGGAATGCATGCCACCCCAGCAGATCTCGCCTTCGGCGGCGAGGCGCTCGCCGTGTTGTTGGGCGACCTTGCCGGCTTCGCGGAAGGTCTCGGCGATTTTTTTCGTGTTGCCCGCGGGGTCCTTCGCCCAGTCGGTGACGCCACCGGCGGAATCGATGCGGATGATGCCCGATTGACGCACGCCGTGGTCATTGAGGATCCCGGCGATGCGGCAGGACTTCTCCACGGCGAGCACGAAGTTCTTGCGGTCCTCGTCGCTGCCGAATGCGGTGCCACCGACCGTGCCGGGCCACACCGGCGCAACGAGCGAGCCGACCTTCAAGCCCTTGGCGGCGATCTGATCGGCCATGAGCTTGATCGCATCGTCGGAGGCGTCCGGGTCGGTGTGCGGGTGGAAGATGAACAGGTCGACTCCGTCGAACTTGCGGCCGTTGACCTCGGCGGCAACGGTCAGTTCGAGCATGCGCTCAAGGGCGATTGGAGGGTGGTCGGTTCCGGGTTCTTTCCCGACCAAGCCGGGCCACATGGCATTGTGCAGTTTCATAGGATTGTTCATAGATGGTGGATTGAAGATCGTGGCGGGTGGATTTCAGAGGACGAATTCCCAATCGGTTGGGATGGTGACTTCCTTGCCGGATTCGCCGGTGATGGCAATCGTATTCTCGGCGACCGGACGAATCCGCACCGCCATGCCGAAGCCATCCGGAACCGCGGCCACGCCCTGCACGACTTTCAGGGAAACGGTTTCGTGCGCGTCGAAACGGCGGGTCGTGGGGAAGCCGGGAGACGCCTTGCGCGATTCATCGACGCCGTGGCTGAAATACGAGCAGACCTCCTCGATGCCGATGCGGCCGGTGTGGCGGCCGTTCCATGGCGGGCCGCTGCGGCCGCCATTGGACATCCAGAACAAGGTGGCGGGAAAATCGACGGGGTTTTTCAGGGAAAACCACATCCAGCCATCCATCACCGCGGCCGACCAGGCGAAGGGCTGGCCGGGATGCGGCGCTTCATTGACCATCATGACGAGGTCGTCGTTGCCCGGACGCGCGGGATAGCGCGTGAGGTCGGCGGTGCCGCCGTTGGCCAGCGGGACTGCCCGTAGGTCGGTGAATTCCGCACCGGGTTTCAATGCCTGTTGCTCGCCATTCGCCGGATCGGAAAAATAGCCGGGAAACACCGAGGCCCAGCGGAACGGGCTCACCGAGATTCTTGCCGCGCCGTCGGGCATTCCGGAGAGATCGAGGATGGGATGGGTGCCGTAGTTGAACTCGCCATCAAGTTCCGAAATGCGGTGTTCGATGTAAACCGCGTGATGTTCCGGCCGGGTGGAGAGGATTTTCTCCACCACCGCGCCGGTGTCGGTGGTTTTCTGGCGCAAGCGGACCGAGCGCTCGCCCATGGAAAGCAGCAACCACTCCGCGTTGGCGGGATCGCCGTGCGGCGGGCCGTGGAGCTGGCCGCCGAAGGGCAGGCAGAGGAAATCACCGCGCAACACCGAGAGCAGATCCGGCTGCGTGGGGAACTCGGTCGGTTGCCATGGTGAAACCGAATAGGGCGAGACATCGCGGCCATCCAGGTGGAACACGACCGGCCCCATGTGTCCCGCGCGGGCGGTCACATGCAGGTCGAGTTCCGCCGTGGCAAGATGGTGCGAGGCTTCGCCGTGGATGTGGTGCATGGCTTCAATCCTGAAGAATGCCGCGGGCGAGCAGGTTGTTCAGACGGCGGGCGATGTCCGCAAGGCCATCCACCATGGTTTCATTGTAACTCCGGCCATCGCGGGTATCGACGCCGAAGCCCGGCTCGAGGTCGCGCAGCGGCTGCAGTGCGTCGTCCTCGTGATGGAACATTTCCACATAGACCTTTTCGAGCTTGCCGGTGGAGGCGGCGGCGGCGAGCAGCGCGCCGATCCAGCCGTTGTCGGTCGTGAGACATCCGCGGGTGGTCGGCGGGGTGGCATGGAAGGCGCCGAGTTCGTCGGCCACGCCGAGGCTGCGGATGGTGGCGATGTTGTGATCGATGGAGAGGCCGGAATTGCCGCAATGCGCGGCATCGACGATGAGTTTGAAGAATTTGTTTCCAAGCGCCGCGTTGGCCGCCTGCACGAAGGCGCGGCCGCGGTCGATGTTGGTGAAGGTCCGGAACTCGCCGGGACGCAGGAACTCGATGTGCCAACTCTTCACGCTGGATCCCAGCAAGCCCGCCTCCTCGATGACCCGCAGGTGGACTTTCACGTTTTGCGCGACCGCCTCGTCGAAGGCCTGGCCCGTGCGTTCGGTCTCGCCGGGGAACATCCAGCCTTCGATGGACGTCGAGGAAACCGTGCCGATGCCGTGATTCACTGCGGCCTTCATGCCGGGGAGCAGCTGGCCGACCACCGCGTCCTCGTCGGCGGGGTTCATCGGGTTCACGCCGCCGAGCATCATGATCAGATCCACGTCGAGCCCGAGCGCGCGGAGCTTGGCGATCATCTCGTCGAGATCGCCGTCGTCACAGCCGGGAAAAACCGAGATCTGGACACAATTGAGCGGCACGCGGGAGGCCTCGCAAAGCTCGCGCATGCCGGCGACGATCCGGATCTCGCCGGATTCGTCGCGCGGGTAGCGGCCGGCCTCATCGGGTACAAGGCAACCGACAAAACGCAGGTGTGTGGGGACGACTCCGAGACGGATGCGGGTTTTGAGAGCGATGTCTGCGGAACTCATGGGCGTTTCGGGAAAATGGGAAAGCACACTATACGAAATGCGAATGGATCTCTTATCGGTCCATTTGGTTTTCACAGACCGAATCCGAAATGCCGTGCCGCGTTGCCGTAACAGATCGCGCGGACCAGACCGGCGAGCGTCTCGAAATCGTCAGGCAGCTCGCCGCGGTCGGCCTCGCTGCCGATGATGTTGCACAGGATGCGGCGGAAGTATTCGTGGCGCGGGAACGAGAGGAATGAGCGCGAATCGGTGAGCATGCCGACGAAACGGGAGAGCAAGCCCGTGGAGGAAAGGGCGTCGAGCTGGAGTTCGATGCCGTTTTTCTGGTCCAGGAACCACCAGCCGGAGCCGAACTGGATCTTGCCGGCGAAGGTGCCGTCCTGGAAGGCGCCGGTCATGGCGGCGAAGAGGTAATTGTCCGCCGGATTGAGGTTGTAGAGGATGATTTTCGGCAGCGATTCGTTTTGTGCGAGGGAGTCGAGATAGGTGACCAGCGCGGCACCCTGGCGGGTGTCGCCGATGGTGTCGTAGCCGGTATCGGGGCCTAACAGGCTGGTCATGCGGCTGTTGACACCGCGGAAGGCGCCGAGGTGCAGCTGCTTGGTCCAGCCTTTGGCGGCATCGAGCTGGCCAAGATAAACCATCAGGTAAAACGCGAATTTCTCCCGCTCCCGGGCATCGGCGGGGTGGCCCGTGAGGGCCTTGTCGAAAATCACGGCCGCCTCGGCGTCCGTGCACGGCAAGGCGGGGAGGCGGTCGAAGCCATGGTCCGAGAGCCGCCCGCCCACCGCATGGAAATCGTCGTGGCGTTTTTGCAGCGCGGCCAGCAGGTCGGACAGGTGGACGATGTGGGTGTCGCTCACGGCTTCCAGTTTTTGCAGCCAGGGTTTGAGCTTTTCCGGCTGATCGACCATGAAGGCCTTGTCCGGCCGGAAAGTCGGCAGCACGCGCGTGGCGAGCCCGGAGGCGGAGATGGCGAGGTGATCGTCAAGCGGCTCGGCCGGGTCGTCGGTGGTGCCGACCACGCGGACGTCGAATTTCCGCAGAATTCCATGGACGCAGAAATCCTCGTCCCGGAGCCTTGCGTTGGCGCGCTCCCATATTTCCTCGGCGGTATCGGTGCCCAGCAGGAGATCGATGTCGAAGTAGCGTCGCAGCTCCAAATGGGTCCAGTGATGGATCGGATTGCGCAGGGTGAAAGGCACGG
>JBMTCD010000261.1:0-4177 GCA_049430545.1 Luteolibacter sp. | reverse complement strand
CGCGAGGTATGGGGACAACCATGCAGATGGGTAAAAATGGGTATCTCTGGCGACCCGTGGCGGCTTCGCGGCGGTCTCGGGCTTGGTTCAATGGTCCAGGGAGCGATGGTGGGTTTCCGCCACCAGAAACCACAGGGTGACCGCGGAAATCATGGCCGCACCGGCCACCCAATACCCCGGAGCGGAGGGGGTGTGGAGATAGACCGTCAGCCAGGTCACCACCAGGGGAGTGAGCCCGCCAAAGACCCCGACCGCCAGGTTGTAGGCAAAGGCCAGACCCGTGCATCTCACCGCCCGCGGCATGAGTTCCACGTTGGTCGCCGCGATCGCGCCACCGACGATAGCCAGAGGCACGGCCAGCGCCAGGTCGCAGACAATGATCAGCCAGCGGATGCCCAGCCCCATCAGATGAAACAGGGGAATCGGCAGCAGCACGAGCATGGCGAAACCCACACCCAGCACGACTTTTCGGCCGTGCCGGTCGGCATACTTCGCCGCAAACGGCATGATCACCAACAACAGCACCATCGCCATCGAGTTGTTGCGCAGGGAAATTTGATCCGGGAGTTTGCCGACCCGCTCCATGAAGCTCACCGCATAAACGAAAATCGTGTAGAACCCGGCGCCGAAGCCGAGGTTGAGCAGGGCGACACGCAGCACCGGCCAGCGGTAGGTGGTGAACACTTCGCGCGTGGGGGCTTTGGAATGGGCCGGCGGAGCCTCCACCGCCATGCCCTTGCGCAACCAGAGCCCGACGGCCGCGACACAACCTCCGAGCAGGAAGGGCACCCGCCAGCCCCAGGTTTGCAACTGCTCCGGCGTCAGCAACATGGCCGTGAAGAACCCGACACCGGAGCCCAACAAGGTGCCTGCGGAGGCTCCCCATGCACCCCAAACCGCGCTGAATGCCCGCCGCCCGGGCGGCGCGTGCTCCACCAGAAACACCAGGGAACTGGTGTATTCCCCGCCCACGGAAAGCCCTTGGATCAGCCGGAGGATGACCAACAAAACCGGTGCCGCCACCCCGATGGTCCCGAAGGTGGGAAGCAGGCCCATCACCACCGTCGGGATCGCCATCGCCATGACCGAGAGCAGCATCGCCCGCTGCCGGCCGACCAGATCGCCAATCCGCCCGAAGACCAGACCGCCCAGCGGACGAACGAGGAAACCCGCGGCGAAGGCCCCGAAGGAAGCGATCAGTGAGACCACCGGTTTGTCTGCGGGAAAAAACAACTGGCCGATCGTCGCGGCGAAGTAGCCGTAAACGGCGAAGTCATACCATTCCATCACATTGCCGATGAGGCCAACGAGGATGCGGCGAAGGAACGAGGGGTCTTGAGATCGGGTTTCCAGAGTCGAGTGGGGATTCAGGGTATTGGACAACGGTTCAGATCACGCCAAGACTGCGTGCCTTGTGGATGGCCTCGGCACGGTTGCGGGCCTGGAGTTTTTCGTAAGCGCTCTTGATGTGCGCGTGGACGGTGTGGGTGCTGCGGTTCAAAGCAACGGCGATTTCCTTGTAGGTTTGCCCGCGGGCGACGCCGGCGAGCACTAGCAGCTCGCGTTCGGAGAGCATGTGATCCACAGCCGGAGACTCGGCGGTGGCCTGCATTTCAAGAATGACCTTGCGGGCGATCTTCGGGCTCATGGGGGCGCCACCGAGATGCAGCGTTTGCAGGGCTTCGATGAGGTTACGGGGCGAACTCCCCTTTAGCAGATAGCCCATGGCACCCGCCTTGAGCGCCGAAAACACGATATCCCGGTTCTCGCTGATCGTGTGCACGAGGATCTGCAGTTGCGGATACCGCGGATGGATCAGGCGGATCAAGTCCACACCGGACATCCTCGGCAAATCGATGTCCACCAGCAGGATGTCGCATTGGTCCCAGGGATTGGCAGCGATGGCGGCCTCGGCGCTGTCAAAGGCTCCAACCAGCGTGACACCGGCTTCCATGGAGAACAAGACCCCAAGATTTGCCAGTAAATCAGGCTGGTCCTCGATAATGCACAGATTCATGAGACGAACTTCCGCGAGCACCCCTTATCACCACACAACTGAGCGCCCGGCCATGAACAAATTGGGTAATTTCGGGTAGCGGCCCGGGGCGGCTACATCGGGATTCGCGATTCGTCGAATCCGGCAACTCCCAGATCGGAGTAAAATCTCGAAAGGGTGCGGGCCGACTCAAAAAACCAATCGGTCAGCCAGCTGACATACAGGGCACCGGCCTCGGATTCGCAGGCGGCTCCCGAAATCACCGAGCAGGCGAGTTTAGCCGCGATCAAACCCGACAAAAGCGCTCGCAGCACGCCATTGGCCGAGGTCGGGTCAAGCACCGCCGCTGCATCGCCAACCTGAAACCAGCCCGCCGAGGCGATGTGGCGCGACAGGCGCCAGGTGACATCGGCGGCACGCGGATGCCCGCGCGGGACCAGTCCACCGAATTCGGTCGGTCGCCAGTCGCGGTGACGCTTGGAGCCATCGAGCGCCACCTGCGTCCACTGATACAGTCCCGGCCGCACCATCGCCGTCCACAACCAACCGGTGGCGTCCCCTTTGAGGATCGGGGCGGCATCCAACTCGGGCAGTGACCCGGTTCCGTAGCCATAACGTGCGATGAGTACCGGGGAATAGGCGGTTCGGCCCGTGCCGGGTCCCGCTCCCGGGAATGGCGTGCGCCCGGTTGCGTCAATGACCTGCGTGGCAGTCATGTCGCCCGCCGAAGTCCTGACCCCGATGGTCCTGCCACCCGCCTGAAGGAGGGACTGAACGGTGCATGAATGATGCCGCGTCACACCCAACTCCCGGGCCCGGTCCAGCAGCATCGTGTCGAATCCCGCCCGCGAAACCTGAAAGCCGGACCAAGGTCCCTTGAGGTCGCTCCCATACGCTTCAAATCGCTCACTGTCGCCCCATCGAATCCGTATCCCGGGATGACGCGAACCGGTCACCGCTGGCAATCGCCCGGCGACACCGAGTTGCTCGAGAACGGACTCCACTCCGGGGTGCAATGTCTCCCCGGGATGATCCTCCATGACGGCCCGACGCTCCAGCAGGCGGACACGCAGACCCGCTGCCGCCGCAGTGATCGCGGCGGCACTTCCCGCCGGCCCGCCGCCGATCACGATGATGTCGGAATCGAGACGTCCAGCTTCCATTCGCCATCCAGTTTTTTGATGACCGTCCTGCCATCGGAGTAGGCCGTGACTTCCTCCAGTATGTCGACAAGCATGATCTTGTGGTTCGCCGGATCAGCACGGTGCGCGCCCCACCGGAAGATTTCGAAACGGAACACGTGCGGGCCGGAAAACCGATGCTTGACCGCGGTGTTGATTTCTCCGAGCCCGGCATCATCGGCGTTGACATTGCGGAACGACAGCACCGCCCATTCGGCCTTCTGCCGCATCAACGCGCGGTAGTTGTCCAACTCGGTCGGATCTCCCTCGCGAATGCCCAATGACCAGTAGACCGCCGCCATCGCAAGCGCACGGGCCTTGTATTCCGAGGCGCCGATGCGCGCGGTAAGCACCGCGGTCATCGTGCCGAGGATATCGATGTAATCGACGTGCGCCATGCTCGGATAGGCCGCAACCGACTTCCCGTCGATGACCCTTCTATGGGGTCCGGGGACACCATCCCATGACATCACCTTGCCATTTTTCGTAGGCGTGATGCCCAACTCCTCGTCGGTCTGCGGCACGATGGACGGCCAGGGGTAGGAAATGCCCCCCATTTTCTTGTCCGGTTCGAATTGCCGCGTGGCGTCGGGCGCCAGGGCGGGCCAGTAGGCTCCGAGTGCCGCGCACAATTTCGCATCCTCGATGAAGGGAGAACCCAATCCGTGGCCGACGAGATACTTGTGGATCTCACTGCCTCCCTTCCGCGAACGGACCCCTATGCTGACATCCCAGCCGGGATCAAAGAGTCCCGGAGAACCGTCCGGGAGCCCCACCTTGTCCGGGTTCAATGGACCGTTCGGCACCTGTTTCCCGATGTTCCGCGCAGCGTCCTCCTTGATGTCAGCCTGGGCCACGATCGCCGTCACCGTCTTGTCCTCCAATTCAAAGCCGACGCCCAATTCCACGTTGGCAGCGATCCGCGCCTGAGACAGGGCAAGCGGCGGCACCGTCCACAAGCCGGCGCGCAGAGGCTGCGGAACCTCTTCACGCCACCATG
>JBMTCD010000260.1:0-4250 GCA_049430545.1 Luteolibacter sp. | reverse complement strand
CCATATCTCACCCGCGAGTAACCCGCACAACCCGCGCCCGAAACCGCGCAAAAAGCGCCCGCCACACCCGAGCCGGCACCGGTTGCCAAGCCCGCGGAACCGGCCATCCCCACCCAGCCGGACGCCATCGATGAACTCGGCATCAGCGAGTAAAAACAAGCGCCGCCGGATGTGAATCCTCTTGATACCGGCACCGATAACTTCCTCGACGAACTCGAATGATGGACCTGCGCGGCGTCATTTGCCGACACCGCAAAGCACTGCCCGCCGCAGTGGGCGTGCTCGTCTGGCTGCTCGCCTGGCTCGATGCATGGTCGTTCTTCCTTTGCCCCCACTGGCTGCTCGCCACCATCTTCGCCCTCGGCGTCATCGCCGCGGCCATCGCCAGCCACCGCGCGCGCGGCCTCACCGCTTGCCGCGAGCGCGTGATCTGGAGCCTGGCCATTTTTCCCGTCTGGCAGTTCCTCGTGTATCTCACCCACATCCTCGGCGCGGATGGCTGGTCACAACGCCTCCAATGGTTCGGTAGCTCGCTGGTTTTCTTCACCGGCCTCGCCTGGGCCGTCTGGTGGGTGGACCGCGCCAGCAAACATCAAACCGCAACCATCCGCGGAAAAATCTGGAACCCGCTGAACCTCTCCGCCTGGTACTACAAAGGCCGCAGCCCCAAACTCCGCCAGTCGCTCGCCACCATCCTCTCCTATGCCTTCTGCTTCTGCCTGTGTTTCCTCGTCATCACCCAGTTCCGCGGCTGCTCGATCTACGAATCCCCCGCCGGCGGCGGCGAGGCCGCCCAAATCACCCAGGTGGTCAAACTCCGGAAGGTGGAACGCCGGAAATATGTCATCAATCCGTTCAGCAGCGTGATCTTCAATCCGCCACCGATCAACGAGGTGAAACTCCAACTCCTCGAAATCACCGAGCACCTCTACAAAACCGGCTCGGGCAAGGGCGATGGCGCGGGTTTCTCCAAAGGCACGGAACGCGGCAAGGTCCGCTTCCTGCGCCTGAAATACAATGGCGGCGACTGGGACCAGGACATGGCCCGCGGGTCCGACCTCAACCTGCTCACCGAATACGGCGTGCGCACCGGTCACCCGGTCAGCGACCGGCCGGAGCCAATCGAAATCTCCCGGCTCGGCAACTTCCCCGCCCGCAAGAGCCCGCCACTGGCATACATGACCGGCCAGCGCGGCATCAACGTGAGCCCGGCCGAAATCAAGATCCTGCGCCACTACCTCACCGCACAGCACGGCATGCTCTTCGGCGACAACGGCGGCAGCCCGGGCTGGGGCAATCATTTCATCGCGATGATGAACAAGGTGCTGCCCCGCATCGAACCCATCGCCCTCTACCTCGACCACCCGATCCACCGGGCCCCCTATCCGCTTCCCAAACTCCCTTACGTCGCCCGCCACGGCAGGTCCGACGCCCTCGGCTGGGTGGTCGATGGCCGCCTTGCCGCCTACTATCACCCCGGCGACATCGGCGACGCCTGGGCCGACGGCCATTCCGGCGTGCCGCGCGAAATCCGGGAAGCCTGCTACCAACTCGGCGTCAATGTGATCTTCTACGCCCATGTCGAATACGACCGCTGGCTCGACGCCACGAAACAAGACCATGAATAAATACCTCCAATTCTTTCCGATCCCGTTTCTTCTCGCCTCATTCGCCGCCGCCGGTTTGTCCGATCTCGAACAGATCGACCTCAAAACCTGGGAGGCAATGCGCGAGGTCGAGCGCTATCAACTCAAGGTCGCGGAAAAACACTACACCAAGGGCGACTTCGGAGTTGCTCTGGCTGAATATGAGAAATTCCTCAAACTATACGATAAATGTCCCGGCGCGCCCTATGCCCAATTGATGTGGAGCCACTCGATGATGCGCCTCAAGAAACCCCAAACCGCGCTGCGCGACGGGTTCCAATCGGTCATCGACTACTGGCCGGAAAGTCATGAGGCCACTCTCGCCGCCTATTGCATGGCGGATGCCTACAAGCGCATGGGCAAGGTGAAGGAGGCCACCGGATCCTTCCGGCTGATCCTCGACGAATACCCGAAGCACCCGATCGCCACCCGCGCCCGGACCGACCTGCTCCACTACGCCAGACTCCATGAGAACCGCAAGGAGGTGCTGCGGATCCTCCACGAGTTCGCATTCGAACTCGAACGCACCAAGGACAACACCGCGGCCTGCGTCAATGCCGCACGCGAACTGGCCGGCATCCATTTCCGTGCCCGGGACTTCGAGAAAGGCCGCGAGGCGCTCGCCACCACCTACAAAAACGGGGAACTCGAGCAACAGGTCCGCGAGATGACCGTCCAAACCATCCGCCACCTCTGGAAGGATGAGAAAACCCGCGACGACGCCCGCAAACTCGCCGACAACATCATCGCCAGCCTCCGCCAGGCTCCGGAACTTGGCGCCGACCTGCTCTACCGCATTGCCGGGCTCCACGCCATGGTCGAGCGACCCGACCAGGTCTGGAATACTTATGATGAAATCGACAAGGCCCATGGCACCGACGACACGCTCCGCGGACGGCGCGCCGAATGGCTGCTCGCCCGTGACAAACGCGACGAGGCACGCGCCTGGTATGGTCGCTTCGAAAATGTCGTCGAGGGAAAACGCAAACTTGCCGGCATGGCCATGGAGGAGGGCAGGCTCGACCTCGCCATTGACCTCTATCGCGAACTGCTGACGCTCGACGGCGGGCGCGCCGGGGAATATCAATGGGCGATCGGCGGATGTTATGAAAAGCAGGGTGATTGGAAGAAGGCCATCGCCACCTATCGCATGATCGACGAGTTTCCCGGGAACCATTTCGCCATGGCCTCCTGCCATCGCAAACTCAGGGAGTTTGCCGAAGCCATCCTGCTCTATCAGCAGACCAAGGTCATTGATGCCGCCGCCCCGAAGGCGTCACTGCAGATCGGCTTCACCCACGAGGAAGCCGCCGAAAAGGAAAAGGCCATCCGCACCTTCCAACTCACCTGCAAACGCTACCCCAAGTCCAGCGAGGCCGCCGCCGCCCACGCCCACCTGCAGGACAAATACAACATCCACGTCACCCTGGGCGGGGCGGAGGAGGAGTGAAACCTGCAACTGCGGATTCCAGGTTCATCGCGGGCCTTGCGCCATGCCAATGCACCGTCGGCCGGGAAGGACATCATGATGAATTCATGATGGAAAACGGGCGGATCACATCTTGATGTCGATCATTGCGCGCTTGCGGCGGGATTCGATCCAGCGCTCGTATTGGGCGGAGGTTTTCTTGCGGCGCACGCGCTCCTCGACCATTTCCCGGACTTCGGATAGCGCCGGCACGGGGCCGTAGGTGATCTTGATGGGCTTGATGATGGTGAATCCCATTGGGTCAAGGATCGGATCGATGACTTCGCCGACGGGCTTGTCGAAAACGATGGCGGCGAATTCCGCGGCGAGGTCGGTGCGGGGCAGGTCTTCCTGCAGTCCGCCTTGTTGGGCAAAGGCGTCCTTCGAGTGGGTTGCGGCGAGTTCGGCGAAGTCGGCACCGTTCCTGAGTTGCTTGACGAGATCTTCGGCGAGCGCGAGCTGGGTTTCGGGCGTGGAGGCGGGGTTTAGCGGATCGTTTGCGGGGATGAAAATCTTGCGGAACGAGATCACGTCCTTGGTGACGTCGCGCAGCGTGTGTTTGATATCATCGTATTCCGCGCGGATCTCGTTGGGCAGCGGTGGCGGGGCGTCGGAGAATTGCTGGGCGCGCATTGCCTGGACCACCATCTTCTCGCGGGTCATTTCGCGGTAGCCTTCCATGGTGAGGCGGCTGCGTTTGAGTTCCTCGCGGAATTTCGCTTCGTCGCCGTTGTAGAGTTCGCGCATCTGGCGTTTGATTTCCTCGTCGATGATGTGCGGTTTGATGCTGGCACCGAGCTGTTTGAACTCATCGAGGATGATCTGGCGGTCGATAAGCTCCTGAAGCACGTTTTCCTTGGCCTTGATGAACTCGGCCTCGAACCGGCTGCCGCGGCGGGGATATTGGGCGTTGAGCTGCGCGAAGATGGGCGCGAGCATGAAGGAGACCTGGTTCTTGGTGATGACCTGGCCGTTCACTTTGGCGGCGATGCCATTGACTTCAACCGGACCAGTTGGGGCAGGGGCGGTGCTTTGTGCGAAGCTGCTGCCGTGGGTAACCAGCGCGGCCAGCACGGCGGCGGTGGTGGTGTGGAGGAAACGGGGATTCATGGAATGAAGAGGGCTCCGGTCTTGAC
>JBMTCD010000259.1:0-4291 GCA_049430545.1 Luteolibacter sp. | reverse complement strand
GGCTTATCGGCCCGCTTGCCTTTCGTGATGGCCGCTTTGTCGGCCTTCCTGGCGGCAACAGAGGCCTTGGTTGCCTCCACTTCGGCCTTTGCCGGCTTATCGGCCCGCTTGCCTTTCGTGATGGCCGCTTTGTCGGCCTTCCTGGCGGCAACAGAGGCCTTGGTTGCCTCCACTTCGGCCTTTGCCGGCTTATCGGCCCGCTTGCCTTTCGTGATGGCCGCTTTGTCGGCCTTCCTGGCGGCAACAGAGGCCTTGGTTGCCTCCACTTCGGCCTTTGCCGGCTTATCGGCCCGCTTGCCTTTCGTGATGGCCGCTTTGTCGGCCTTCCTGGCGGTAACAGAGGCCTTGGGGCTTGCCGCTTTTCTGGCAGCCGCCTTGACCGGTGCTTGGTTGGCTTTGGGCTTCTTCACCGGATTTGGGGTGGCGCTTTTCTTGGTGGACGATTTCTTGGCGGCCATGATGGGTGGGGATGGGGCGATGTGCTGGTGAATTTCCGGTTTCATAACCGGATGGGATCAGCGCCGGATATCGGGGCGCGGTGGGTTAGCGCCTCTCTCCCATGCCATCAAGAAGAAAAGTCACGTTCCGCAAAATATCGCAGAGCCATTTCATCTGAAAGAGGCCTGAGCTGCGGTGGCTGGCACGCGCTGCATGCCAATATTTAGGCTGATCTGGCGTCCTTGGACGAACCGCAGGGGCGTTGAGGTCGGTGAAAAAGCGAAAGATGGCGATCAAGGTCAGCTCATCACGCGCTTGAGGGCGGCGCTTGGGGTCATGGAGCGTTGCCAGAACGGCAAGCTCACGGCCTTGGTGCGGCCGTGTTTGCGCTCGAGGTTGTAATTGCGCCGTTCGAGTCCCCGTCAAATAGGCCCTCACAAGCCGATCGCAAGCGACCATCACCGGACCAAATTCATGGCCTCAAAAAACCTTAAAAAAGATTTTTGTTCGGTCGAACATCTTTTTTCTTGTGATCGCCGTTCTGTGATGTCTTAGTCGCCATCACACCAGCAACCCCACATCATCATGCCCGCCAAGACCACCGCCGAAGAATCCTCCAACGAAAAGTTGCTTGAAGCCCGCAAACGCAACCTCGACCTCGCCATTTCCCACATCCAGAAGGAATTCGGAGAAGCCGCCATCATGCGTCTCGGCGACGACAGCCGGGCGGATGTGGATGTGATTCCCACCGGCAACCTGCTCATCGACCGGGCGCTTGGCGTGGGCGGTTTTCCGCGCGGCCGGATCATCGAAATCTTCGGCCCGGAATCATCCGGTAAAACCACCCTCACCCTCACCGCCATCGCGCAAGCGCAGAAAAAAGGCGGACTGGCGGCCTTCATCGACGTCGAGCACGCGCTCGATCCGCAATATGCCCGCAAGCTTGGCGTGAATCTCGACGACCTGCTCATTTCCCAGCCGTCGTCCGGCGAGGAGGCGCTGCAAATCTGCGAGGCGCTGGTGCGCTCAAATGCGATCGACGTGATCGTTCTCGACTCGGTGGCCGCGCTGGTCACCAAACAGGAACTTGAGGGCGAGATTGGCGATTCCACCGTGGGCGCGCAGGCGCGCCTGATGAGCGCCGCGATGCGCAAGCTGACGGCGCTGATTTCCAAGGCGCGAACCGTGTGCATTTTCACCAACCAGATCCGGGAAAAAATCGGCGTGATGTTCGGCAATCCGGAAACCACGCCGGGCGGACGCGCGCTCAAGTTCTTCGCCTCGGTGCGGGTGGACATCCGCCGCATCGGCCAGATCAAATCCACCGACGGCACCGTCACCGGCAACCGCACCAAGATCAAGATCGTCAAGAACAAGGTGGCCCCGCCGTTCACCGAGGCCGAGTTCGACATCATGTACAACGAGGGCATTTCCTCCACCGGCTCGCTGCTCGATCTCGCGCTGGAAATGGATATCATCCAGAAGCGCGGGTCGTGGTTCTCCTACAACGGCAACCAACTCGCCCAAGGCCGCGATGCGGCGAAGGAAATCCTCAAAAACGACAGCACAATCTACGAGGAAATCGAAGCCAAGGTGCGCGAGGGCCTGGACGCCAAGAAGAAGAAGTGAACCGGCCCTCCACGGTGCACCTGGTGGGTGGTGGAAGGAAAGATCCGCCCGGCCAGCGAGGTAACACTCGCCGTGCGATTTGCGACCATTGCCCTGCTCTTTTGTCTTGCCTTGCCTGCGGCTGGCGCGCGGCCCAATGTCGTGGTGTTTCTCGCCGACGATCAGGGCTGGGGTGATCTATCGATCCACGGCAACGCCGATCTTGAGACACCGAAGATCGATTCCTTGGCACAGCAGGGAGCCGCGTTCGACCGATTTTTCGTATGTCCGGTCTGTGCACCCACACGGGCGGAATTCCTCACCGGCCGCTTCGCTGCAAGGACCGGAGTGCGCGGGGTGACACGCGGCGAGGAACGTCTCAATGCCGATGAACGGACGATCGCCGAGTTTTTCCGCGAGGCTGGCTATGCCACCGGCATTTTTGGCAAGTGGCACAATGGCAGCCAGCCGCCCTACCATCCCAACAGCCGCGGCTTCGACGAGTTCCACGGTTTCACCTCCGGGCACCACGCGCATTACTTCGACCCGGAACTCGAGCACAACGGCCGCATCGTGAAGGGCAAGGGATACATCACCGACCACCTGACGAACCGCGCGATTTCCTTCATCCGGCAACACCGAGGGGCCCCGTTTTTCTGCTACATCCCCTACTGCACCCCACACTCGCCGATGCAGGTGCCCGATGTGTTCTGGAAACGCCACGAGAACCGCAATCCTGCCGGCCAGCATGAAAATCGATCCGGTATCGATCACCACAGGGCGGCGCTGGCGATGGTCGAGAACATCGACTGGAACGTCGGCCGCGTGCTTGCGGCACTTGAGGAGCTCGATCTATCCGGAAACACGATCGTCGTCTATTTTTCCGACAACGGACCCAACGGCCACCGCTGGAACGGCGGCATGCGCGGAATCAAGGGCAGCGTTCATGACGGCGGCACGCGCTCGCCGCTTCACATCCGCTGGCCGGAAAAAATCAAGCCCGGCAGCCGGGTGACGGGAAACGCCGCGGCCATCGACCTGCTGCCCACGCTGGCGGGCCTCGCGGGAGTGCCGATCCATCCCGCCAAGCCAGTCGACGGCCGCGATCTTTCCCCGCAGCTCCTCGGCGGCGAGGCCGCTGCGGACGAGCGCATGCTATTCACTCTGCAGGGCAACGGCCGGAACCTGAAGTGGGGGGTGCGCCAAGGCCCGTTCCGCTACTATCAGGATGGCGAGCTGCACGACGTCTCGAAGGACCCCGGGCAGAAAAAGGACATTTCCGCATCACAGCCCGACCGTGTCGCGCTGATGAAAGCCGCCGGCGAGGTGTTTCTGCGGGAGGTGAAGCCGATCATCGCCCTGCCCGATCCGCGTCCGCTGCCGGTGGGCGTCGAATCGACCACCCACCTGCCCGCGCGCGACGGCCGCGGCGAGGGTGGCGTGGAACGGAGCTCCATCCATCCGAACAGCTCATTCTTCGCGAATTGGACAAACAACGAACAACGCATCGTTTGGGACATCGAGGTGGCGAATGCGGGCACCTATGAAGCCATCCTCTACTACACATGTCCGGTCGGCGATGAGGGTTCACGTGTGCGGCTGACATTCGGCAGGTCCCACACGGCGGCGACCCTGACAGAGGCATTCGACCCGCCGCCGCTCGGCGCGGAACAGGATCGCAGTCCGCGCAGCGAGTCGTATGCCAAGGACTTCAAACCACTCCCGCTGGGCACCTTGGAGCTGTCCGCCGGAAAAGGCCAGCTTGTTCTAACAGCGGAGGCGGTTTCAAAAAACACGGTCGCCGATGTGCGGCGGCTCATCCTCGTTCGCCAACCCGCAGCGAAATGAAAGAGCCCCCGGTTTGCGGACCGGGAGCTCTTTTTTGAAACAACATTGCGGATGCCATCCGCCGCCACGGATCAATAACGGTAATGTTCCGGCTTGTAGGGACCCTCCACGGGAACGCCGATGTAGTCGGCCTGGTCCTTGGTGAGCTTGGTGAGCTTGGCACCGATCTTTTCGAGATGGAGGCGGGCGACCTCCTCGTCGAGATGCTTCGGCAGCACCTTCACCTCGCCGGGCTTGTAGGTGTCCTTGTTGGTCCAGAGGTCGATCTGCGCGAGCGTCTGGTTGGTGAAGCTGTTGGACATCACGAAACTCGGGTGGCCGGTGGCGCAGCCGAGGTTCACCAGGCGGCCTTCGGCCAGCATATAGAGGCTGTTGCCGGCGGTGAAGGTGTATTTGT
>JBMTCD010000258.1:0-4292 GCA_049430545.1 Luteolibacter sp. | reverse complement strand
GGCGGCCGCGTGATGCTGGTGGAGCGTGCGGGGTTTCCCGGCGGCATCTCGACCCAGGCGCTCGATACCTTCTACGGCTTCTTCACTCCCGGCGACACACCGCGCAAGGTTGCGGGCGGCATCGGCGACCGCGTGGTCGATGCCCTCGATGAGGCAGGAGCCGTTTTCCTGCGCCCCAATACTTATGGTGCGGGCACCGGCGTGAACTACAACCCGGAGCGCCTCAAGCGGGTGTGGGACATGCTGCTCTCGGACGCCGGCGTGGAGGTCCTGCTGCACACCCAGCTGATCGATGTGGAAACCGAAGGAGTCCGCCCGGTTTCGATTGTCATTTACGGCAAGAACGGGCTTTCACGGATCAAATCTCGGGTATTCATCGATGCCTCGGGCGATGCCGATTTCTGTCATCTCGCCGGGCTGCCATACGAGACCGCCGGCCAGTCGGAACCGGTCCAAACCATGACCACCACCTTCCGGATGGCCAATGTGGATCTCGATCTCTATCAGCAATCCGGTGGCAAGCGCATGCTGATGAAACGCATGGCCGCCGCGGTGGACCGGGGCACCCACAAGCTGCCGCGCAAGGCCGGCAGCATCCATGCGATGAACATCGAGGGCTGCATCTCCACCGTCGCGGTGCGCGTGGCCGGATGCTCCGCGCTCGATGCGGCGGAACTCACCCGCGCCGAGCAGGAAGGCCGGCGGCAGGCATTCGTCTATGAGGAATTCCTGCGCGACTGCGTTCCGGGTTTCGCCCGCTCCAACATCATCGGACTTTCATCCGGCATCGGAGTCCGCGAAAGCCGCAGGGTTCATGGCTTGCATCGCCTGACCCGCGAAGACTGTCTCGGCCGGGCAAGTTTCGATGACAAGGTGCTCCTCTGCGGCGCGCCGATCGAGGACCACCGGCAGTCGTCTGGCGGCGATGAGGAAACCCACTGGGCCTATGTCCCGGATGGCGGCGTGTACGAGGTGCCTTATCGCACGCTGGTGCCGCAAAACTCCACCAACGTGCTGGTCTGCGGCCGGTGTTTCAGCGCCACGCATGATGCCCATGCCTCGTGCCGTTCGATGGCGCAGACCATGGCGATGGGCCATGCCGCGGGTGCCGCGGCGGCGATTGCAATCCGGCAACATACCACGCTGCCCGAAGTGCCGGTTTCCATGCTCCAGGACGAACTTCGCCGGCAGGGTGCGGTGCTTGAATTTCCCGACCATGTGGCGGACACCTCCGCGTCCGGATGGCGACACAACCGCAAAAGACAGGAGGAGGCCCTGCCATGATCCGCACCGTGCTTGGCGATATCGCCCCCGCGAACCTCGGCGTTTGTTACGCGCACGAGCACATCATCATCGACGACAGCGTGGCCACCATGCGCCATCCGCAGTTCCACCTGCCATCGGTGGAAAATGCCATTGAGGAACTCGGCCGCTTCCATGCCGCGGGCGGACGCGCTATGGTCGATTGCATGCCCTGCGCTGCGGGACGCAACGTGCTGAAGCTCGCCCGCATCTCCAAGGCAACCGGCGTGCACATCCTCTGCCCCACCGGCCTGCATCTGCCGGATTATTACGATCCCGGCCATTGGGGAAAACGCTGCACCGCCACGGAACTCGCGGAGCTGTTCATCGCGGACCTCACAGAAGGCATTGACCGCAACGATCATGCCGGGCCGATGATTGAACGCACGATCCATCGCGCCGGCCTCATCAAGATCGCGACCGGCAGGGAGATCACCCCGCGCGCGAGGCGTGTGTTCGAGGCGGCCGCCATGGCCCACCGGCAGACCGGCTCTCCCATCCTCACCCACACCGAACAAGGCGATCTCGGCCTCGAACAAGTCGCCATGCTTGAAGATCACGGCGTGGACCTCCACCATGTGGTGCTTTCCCACCTCGATCGCAAACCGGATATTGCCTATCACCGCGAGATTCTCTCGTCCGGAGTCCGCGTCGAATATGACAGCGCATTCCGCTGGAAATCCGCGGAAAACCCGACGCTCGATCTAGTGGAAAAGCTGCTGCCCGAATTTCCCGAACAGATCATGCTCGGCATGGACGCCGCGCGGCCGGCCTATTGGACGAGCTACGGAGGCAGCCCGGGTCTGTCCTGGCTATTGAATGACTTCACCAAGATGATGCGCTCGCGTGGAATCACCGATGCGCTGTGGAACCGCGTTTTCATCACGAATCCAGCATCCACTTATCAATTCAAACACACCCCAAACTGAAACAACCCATGCATCACAACCCGCTCCGCACCTCCGTCATCGGCAGTTATTCGTTTCCCTCGTGGCTCGATTTCGCCTCCGCCAATCTCGACCGCTTCGGCAGCGCCGACATCGCGGAAACCCAGGACGATGCCGTGATCGTGGCGCTTCACGACCAACTCGCCGCCGGTCTCGATGTCGTCACCGATGGCGAACAGACGCGGCTCGATTTCAACCTGTCGTTCTACGGCTATCTCGACGGCATCGAACTGGAGTCCGCCTCGCCGCGGCGCTTCGGACCGCCCGCGCACGACCAGCGCGGCAAACACAAGGTCACCGGCGAACTCACCGCACCGCAAGGGCTCGGCGTGGTCGAGGAATACGAACGCCTCGTGCGCCTGCACCGCGCCATTCCCGGCGCACCGGATGTCACCTTGAAAGCCAGCGTGCCCGGTCCCTACACCATGAGCGGCCGCCTGCTTCCGAATGCCGACTACCCCGACCGCTGGGCGCTCACCGAGGCGCTGCTGCCGCTCGTCCGGCGCGAACTCGAAGCGCTTGTCGCCGCGGGTTGCAGGGAAATCAGCGTCGATGAACCGTCGATGAGTTGTTATGCCTTCCGCGAGGACACCAAGCGCTTCGTTGACATCTTCAACCGCACCGTCGAGTCCGTCCATGGCAAGACCCGCCTCTGCACCCACCTGTGCTTCGGCAACTTCAAGGGCCATGCCGTCGGCTTCCGCCGCATCGCGCCGATGTTCCCCGACTTCCTCGATTTCAAGTGCGACGAGATGCACGTTGAGATGGCCAGCCGCGAGTTCGCCGAGATCGAGCTCATCCCGCAGATCGCCGAGCGCATGGACGTGGCCGTCGGCATCGTGGATGTGAAGAGTTATTACATCGAGAGCCCGGAAGACATCGCCAACCGCGTGCGCCTCTGTCTCGAACACGCCCCGGCCGATCGCCTCGTCCTCGCCCCGGACTGCGGCCTCAGCCAGACCGCCCGCTGGGCCGCCAAACGCAAACTCGCCAACATGGTCGAGGGCGTGAAAACGGTGCGAGGCGCGATCTAGGACCATCGACATGAAACCCGCCCACCAAAAAGACGAAGCACTTCTGCAAGACATCGCCCGCGCTCGAACCGAGGGCCGGTCACGGTTGTGGTGGCTGGGGCAAAGCGGCTTTCTCGTGCTCACGCCGCAGGCCACGATCCTGTTCGATCCTTATCTTTCCGATTCCCTCACCCGGAAATACGAGCACAGCGACAAGCCCCACACGCGTGTCACCGAACGGGTGATCGCGCCGGAAAATCTCACCGGCATCGATATCATCACCAGTTCCCACAGCCACACCGACCACTTCGACGCCGAAACCCTGCTGCCATTGTTCGATGCCAACCCGCTGGCGAAACTCGTCATCCCGCGCGCCAACCGGAAATTCGTTCGGGATCGCCTTGGCGCGGTGGCTTCCCGCCTCGTGGAAATCGACGCCGGGGAATCGATCACCGTTGGTGCCGCCACCCTCCACGGCATTCCCGCCGCGCACAACGCCGTCGAGCGCGACGAGCACGGCTGCTGCAAATTCCTCGGCTTCATCGCGCAAGTCGGCGGCTTCACCTTCTATCACAGCGGCGACACGTTGATGCACGACGGACTTGTTCCGGCGATCGCCCCCTTCGCGCCGGACGTTTCCTTCGTGCCGATCAACGGCAACAAGCCCGAGCGCCGCGTCGCCGGCAATCTCGACGGCCGCGAGGCGGCGGAACTCGCGCATGCCACCCACACGCGTCTCGCCATCCCGCATCACTTCGACATGTTCGCCTTCAACACGGCCAGCCCCGGGCTTTTCATCACCGAGTGCGACCGTCTCGGACAGGCCCACAGGGTTCTGGCCAACGGCGAAGGCATCGATCTCACCCCATCCGAACCATGAGCAAGAAATGGAAAATCGCCGGTATCGAGTTCTCGCACATGCACATGGGCGACCTGTTGCGTTGCGTGCATGAACATCCCAACGCCGAGATCGTCGGCATTTGTGATCCGCATCCGGAACGCATGGCGGAGGCGAAGGCGAAGTTCGGCA
>JBMTCD010000257.1:0-4310 GCA_049430545.1 Luteolibacter sp. | reverse complement strand
CGGTTGGCGGATCTTGCTGTGAGCCTCCAGGATGATTTCCTTGTAGATTTTGCGGCTCTCGATCCGGGGCTCGATCTAACCCGCATTTCTCACACGCGGGTTGGGGGGTTAGGTCTTCGAGTTGCCTTGGTTGGAAATCTTCCGCTTTTTCCGGCGGGTTTTTCACAAAAGGACCCGGTGTGCTGAAAAAGGGCCTCAAGGCGTCTGTTGCGGGCGAGTGTGCTTTAGCCAGCCAGGGCCTTGCCGCGATCCTGTTCGTGGCGGCGGGTTTGTCCTAACAGGTCGGGGTTTTCGGAAGCGATCATGTTGCAAGACCAGTCGATTCATCATGAGGCATCAAGGTTGCAGTCGGGGGAGTCCGATGAGCGGCACAGCCCAAGCGCTGAGCCTGGGGAGGGTCGCACTGCGGGCGGCCCAATGCGGGCCGTGGTCCCGCATTCCTTATCCCGATTCCGGGCAACAAAAAGGGCCGCGACCCCTCGCGACCCGTTTTGCGTTCTGTCATGAACTTGTTTGAAACCGGGGACCTCTCCCCTCGACGCGCGCAATTTGCGGGAAATCCGGAAATTTGTCATGTCCCTGAATTGTGGGACACGGAGCGCCGGTTCAGACTTCGCCCTCCGGGTAGAGTTGGTGGAACTTGATGGCCTCGACGGCGATGGCGGCGGCGGTGCCGAAGATGGTTTCCTCGGTGGCGGTTCGGGGGACCTGCGCGGCGGGTCGGGCGAGGCCGCGGATCAGGCGGCCGTAGGACTGGGCTCCGGCCATGTGCTCGAGGAGCTTGAGAGAGATGTGGGCGGCGTCGAGGTTGGGAAAAACGAGCACGTCTGCGGAGGGCCTGGCATCGGAACCGGGCAGCTTGGTTTCCGCTGCGGCGGGATCGAGCGCCACATCCGCCTGCACCTCGCCCTCGATGCCGATGTCGATGAAGTGCCGCATCGCGAAATCCTTGGCCAGCGAGGTGGCTGCAGCAACACGCAGGGCATCCGGCGTTGTGGCGCTGCCATGGGTGGAATGACTGAGCATGGCCACGAGCGGCCTGCGGCCCAGGAAATGCATGGCGAGTTTCCCGGAATCGATGGCGATGGCGGCCAGTTCCTCGACGGTTGGCACGGGGATCAGCGCACTGTCCGCCAGCAGCAGAATGCCGGATCCTCCGACATGCTTGAGATGCGGTGCGATGAGCACGGAGACACCAAAGATTTTCGGCACCTCCGGCATCGGCTTGATGGTGTGGAGCAAGGCACGGAAATAAGCGGCGGGCAGGGCCAGATTGCCGCCGACGATGGCGTCCGCCTGGCCGTATTGGGCCATCAAGGCCCCGAAATAGTGTGGGCGGGCAACGATGTCCGCAGGATCGCCGAGTCGTGCGCCGCGGTAACGCGCCATGTTGGTGACCCGCTGGCAGAACAAAGTGAAGTCCGAGGCCTTGGGCGGATCGATGGTGTGGATGAGGGTCATCGGCACATCGTGCTCGGCAGCCAGGGCGCGGATGCGTTGGCGGTCGCCCAACAGGATGGGAGCGACGACCTCCTCGCGCACCAGGCGGGCGGCGGCGCGGATCACGCGGATGTCTTCACCCTCGGTGAAAACGACGCGCTTCGGGTGACGACGGAGTTGGTCGAGCAGGTGGCTGACGATCTGGTTGCCGGACTGGGGCTCTGCGGGATGGTCGTTCATGCGACGGCGGCGCTTGCGCGGTGCGGTGAAGCTAGTGTTTTCTGGCGGGGTTCTTCAACCTCAATCCGGAACGAGTTTCATGCCCGCCGATTATCACACCCACACGCCGTTTTGCCGCCACGCCGTGGGCGCGCCGGAGGAATACGTGGACGCCGCGCTCGCTGCGGGGCTGACGGAATACGGAATTTCCGACCATGCGCCTCAGCGGCCGGAGCCGTTCGACGACTGGCGCATGCTTGAGGCGGAATTGCCGGATTATTTTGCATGGATCGAGCGGGCGCGCGCCCATGCCGCGGGCCGCATCCCGGTGCGCGCCGGCCTGGAATGCGACTGGCTGGACGGTTGCGGGGAATGGATCGCCGACCTCGCCTCCAGGTTCGAGTGGGATTATCTGATCGGCTCGGTGCACTATCTTGGCGGCTGGGATTTCGACAACCCGAAATGGCTCGGCCGCTGGGCTGAGAGCGATGTGGAGGAGGTCTGGACGAACTATTGGCGGACCTACTCGCGGATGGCGGAGAGCGGGCTGTTCGACATCCTCGGCCACCCGGATCTGGTGAAGAAATTCTCCTACCGTCCCGCCGGCGACCTCGCGCGGTATTACGAACCGGTGGTGGACGCGATCGCGGCCGCCGGTTGCGCGATCGAAATCAACACCGCCGGCTGGCACAAGCCGTGCGCGGAAGCCTACCCGGCCCCGGAATTTCTCGAACTCGCCTGCTCGGCCGGTGTGCCGTTGGTGATTTCATCGGACGCGCACGCGCCGGCGGAAATCGGCCGGGATTTCGAAAGGGCCATCGAGCTGGCGCAAGTAGCCGGCTATGCGGAAACGCTGCGTTTCGAAAAACGCGGGCGCCGCACCGAGGCACTGGGGTGAATTCCGGGGATTCATGGAACCCTACCCCGGCAGTGGGTCGAAGAAGGCACGGATGTCAGTGGTGAGGCCGCGCTTCTTGCACCCCTTTCAGGGTGCGGATTCCAGGAACAAACAACCCGGGGTGTTCGGCGCTAACGCGTCTCGACCCCGGGCTATTTTCTGCAATCCCTCCGGGTTTTCGCGGGGTCTCAGATGAACTCGTTGACGATGTTCTTCAGCATTTCCTGGCGGCCGGAAGCGAGCACCGGCTCACCTGCGGAGAGGGCATGGGCGGCGACTTCCTCGAGCGTGACCGCCTTGCCCTCGATCTTCGCGCCGATGCCGCTGTTCCATGAGGCATAGCGGTTTGCGACGAAGTCAGCGAGACGACCATCCTCGCGGATGGCGGCGGCGGCCTTGAGTCCGCGGGCGAAGGCGTCCATGCCACCGATGTGGGCGTGGAACAGATCCTCCGGCTCGTGCGACTCGCGGCGGCGCTTGGCGTCGAAATTGAGGCCGCCGGTGGTGAAGCCGCCCATTTCGAGCACCTTGAGCATGATCGAGGTGGTGAGATAGAGATCAGTCGGGAACTCGTCGGTGTCCCAGCCGATCAGTTCGTCGCCCTGGTTGGCATCGATCGAACCGAGCGAGCCGGCGTCGATGGCCACCGTGAGTTCGTGCAGCATCGTGTGGCCGGCAAGGGTGGCGTGGTTGGTCTCTATGTTGAGCTTGAAGTGGTCCATCAGGCCGTATTGGCGGAGGAAATTGAGGCAGGCCGCCGCGTCGGAATCATACTGATGGGTGGAGGGCTCGCGCGGCTTGGGCTCGATGTAGAACTGGCCGGTGAAGCCGATTTTCTTCGCGTAATCGACCGCCAGCCAGAGCAGCGCGGCGAGGTGGTCGAGTTCGCGTTTCATGTCGGTGTTGAGCAACGTGGCGTAGCCTTCGCGGCCGCCCCAGAAGGTATAACCTTCACCGCCGAGTTTGTGGGTGGCGTCCATCGCGGCCTTCACCTGCGCCGCGCCGTAGGCGAACACATCGGCGCTTGGCGAGGTGCCGGCACCTTGCGCGTAGCGCGGATGCGAGAACAGGCAGGCGGTGCCCCAAAGGAGTTTCTTGCCGCTGGCCTTTTGCAGACCCAGCAGGTGCTCGGTCACTTTTTCCAGCGCCTCGTTCGACTTCGCCAGGTTCTCCAATTCCGGCGCGATGTCGCGGTCGTGGAAGCAGTAGTAATCGATGCCGGTCTTGTCGAGGAACTCGAAGAACACGTCGGCGCGCTTGAGCGCGTTGTCGAGGCTGTTGGACTGGTCGTCCCAAGGCATCAGCGCGGTGGGGCCGCCGAAGGGATCGGACAGGCCGTTGCGCATGACGTGCCAGTAGGCGGCGGCGAAACGCATGTGGTCGCGCATCGGCTTGCCGGCGACGGTTTCATCCGGGTTGTAGTGCTTGAAGGCGAGCGGGTTTTTGGACGACGGGCCTTCGTATTGGATTTTCGGGATGTTCGTGAAATGCGACATGGCGATGGACTTTTCGCAAATGCCCCCGAAGTGCGCAAACACCCAAATCGTATGACAGTCATATTTCAGGCTGGACCGGCCGCCCGATCTTTCCGACACAGCGCTCATGCCCGATCCCACGATGGCCGACGTCGCCCGGGCCAGCGGTGTTTCCAAAAACACGGTGAGCCTGGCGCTGCGCGGCAGCCCAAGGGTCGCGGGGGAAACCCTCCGCCGGATCGTGGAAACGGCGGAGGCCATGGGATACCGGCTGAATC
>JBMTCD010000256.1:0-4323 GCA_049430545.1 Luteolibacter sp. | reverse complement strand
GCATCCGGTTGCGCGTAGATGTCGGTGGTGTTCCGCGTGAAGGTTCTGGCGGCGGGCGCTGCATCGGC
Source organism: Luteolibacter sp. (assembly GCA_049430545.1). Lineage (GTDB taxonomy): Bacteria > Verrucomicrobiota > Verrucomicrobiia > Verrucomicrobiales > Akkermansiaceae > Luteolibacter. The sequence continues at coordinate 4,255 of JBMTCD010000256.1, read as the reverse complement.
AAGCAGCGTATCCAAGCCGAACACTGCGGGATCCGCCACGGCGTGGCTGCCGGTGAGCTGCGACCAACCGGCGGCGTTGTCGGTTCCGGGCTGGTATGGCTCGGGCAAGCGCGCCTTTTGGTTTTCCCCGCTCACCCACCAGGCGAAAGCTCCCGATTCGCCATCCATCATGACCGGAGGCAGGTGGACTTGGCGGTTGTCATCCTTTTCAAGGCTGCCGCCGGAAACAAGCGGAACGGTCGCCGCTGATGGTGACTTGTTGACCAGGCTGGCCGCAGCCATGGGGCCGGCCACGCTTCCCAGCGGCCCTGAAACCAGCCATGAGACGAAGCGCCCGTTTTGCGCCGCAGGCTTTGTCTTGGCAGCGTAGTCCGGCGCGATCGGCCTTCCGGCCAATGGCCCGCTGGTCTGGTGATTCATGCCTTCCCAGCTTTTCCAAACCCCGGTGAGCGGCGGGGCCTCCGGATTGACGATCTCGGCGGGTGCGGTGACCCGGGTGTCGGGGCCTGCGTGTTTTTGCAGTTCACCGATTGCGATCATGAGCGCCAGCCGGGCGTTGGCCTGCGCCTCGGCTTGTGCCTGCGCCTGGCTGCTGCTGCGCAGCGAGACGGCGGACAGCCCCATCACACCGACCGCAATGACGGCCAGCAGCACCATGAGCGACAGGCTCGCGACCAGCGCGAAGCCGCGGGATGAGGAACGGATCTTCATATTGCAAACATTACCGAATAAGAATATACAATGTAGATTCAGCAGGCAAGGCCAATATGATTTCTCGTTCGCGAAGCATCATGGTTTTTCGCCAAATCAGCGTTTCAAGGGATGGCGCAGCGTTCTCTGCCACCATGAAAGGAGTTGGACTGCTTTCAAAAAATACGGCGGGCTCAACGACCGGCGATGCTTACGGTGAGGGCCAGGTAACCATTGCTTCGCCGGTAAGTCGGTTCGTTTTCAATCTGCTCGCGGGCCTCGATGAGCCGGACCAAGCGAACCCTGGCACACAGCGCCTTGAGCAGCGAGCGGATGACCAGCCGGGCGTGGGGCGCGCCGAGGCAGAAATGCGCGCCGGCCCCGTAGGCGAGGTGCGGATTCGGCTTGCGGTCAAGCCGGACTTCGGCAGGCGCGTCGAAGGCGGCGGGATCGAAATTCGCCGCCGCCCAGCACAGGGAAATGCGCTCGCCGGCAGGCACTTTCACGCCGTGGACAGCGGTTTCCACCGGGCACTTGCGACCGATGTGGGTGAGCGGCGTGATGACGCGGACGAATTCCTCGGCGGCGAGCGGGATGCGCTTCGGATCTTCACGGAGAAAATCGAGGCCTTCGGGATGGTCGGCGAAATACGCGACGATCCCGGCGATGGACTGGATGATGGTGTCGCGTCCGCCGGCGAAGGTGAGGTTGGCAAACCCGGCCATTTCCTCACGGGTGAGCGGTCGGCCGCGATAGCTGGCGGTGGCCAGCGCGCTGAAAAAATCCTCGCCGGGAGCCGCGGCCGCGCGGTCGAGCTGGCGGTGGATGTAATTTTCGAGTTCGGTGCCTTTTTTGCCGCCATCGCCCTCGCGGAACACATGCGTGCCCCAGCCGGTCCAGACTTCCGCCTCGCTGTCGGGCACGTTGAGCAGGCAGGCGAGCGCACGCGATTGGATGGGCAAGGCAAACCCATGCACGATTTCGATGGACTGGCGTGATATGGCATCCGCCATGGCCTCATCGACGATGGCCTCGACCCGCGCGATGAAATCCGGCTTGAGCGCGCGCTTGAAGAAGGGCTCGACGATGGCGCGGTAGTCGGTGTGCTCGGGCGGATCGGTCTCGATCGGCAACTGACGCACGCTGCGGACGTTTTCCTCGGACGGAATCGGCACGCGGAAGGGCGCGTCGGAACTGTAGGTTTCCCAGTCCTTGGCCGCTTCGCGGACGTCCGCATGGCGCAGGATCATCGGGATGCGCTCGTCCTTGAAATCGTTCACCAGCACGCCGTCATTTTCACGTGCGGCGGCGAATGGGTCGTGCGGGCAAAAGGCGCTCATGGGGAGTTTCAGAGTTCCTTGATGCGGACGTTGCGGTACCAGACGCGCTTGCCCTCGTCCTGAAAACTGATGTGGCCCTGCATCGGGCGGTCCTTCATGGCGGTCTTGGACAAATCTAGGTTCTGGATTTCCTCGCCGTTGAGGACGACGGTCAGGTGGCTGCCCTTGAGGGTAATGACATATCGATTCCACTCGCCGGCGGGCTTGACCATGTTCTTGGACGGGCCCCGGGTCTTGATGACGCCGCCGCAATCGTGGTGGCCGGGGTTTTCGACGCCATGGGTGTCGAGGATCTGGATCTCGAAGCCGCTGTTGACGTGGTCCTTGAGGTCGCCGACACGCAGGAACACGCCGGAGTTGCCTTTGGGATTGAACTTGAATTCGAGGTCGAGGATGAAATCGCCATATGGTTTCTCGGTGGCGATGTAATGATGGTAGCGTTGCCATCCCCACTCGCCCTTGCGGGGCTCAAGGGTGAGGGTGTTGCCGTCCTCGATCATCCAGTTGCCCTCGGTCTTCCAGCCGGAGAGGTCCTTGCCGTTGAACATTTCGACAAAACCGTCCTCCGCGGCCTGGACGGAGGTCAGCGCGATGGCGGATGCGAGTGCGATGAGGCGGGGTATGGTTTTCATGATTTGGCGATCCATCGGACGGGTTTCAAAGCGACCAACCCTTGCGGTATGGGCGGCGCACCCATTCGTTGGCCTCGTCGTGGTTGGTGACTTTTATTTGGTCGTTGTCCCACAGCAGCTTTTGGCCGGGGAAGCGCTTGGCGAGGTTGCCGAGCAGGGCGAGCTCGGTCAAGGGGCCGGAGTAATCGAAATCCGCGCTGGCCTTGCCGCCGGCCTTGATGGCATCGATCCAGTTCTCTTCGTGGCTCCCCTTGATCCGCGGCAGGGTTTTCTCCGGGCGTTGGAACGCCTTCATTGCCGATTCGGGAACCAGCCGCGGGCTGTTGCCATAGACGCCGCAGATGATGAGGCCCTTGTCGCCCTTGAACAGGACGCCGCCCTGCTCGTAAAGGTTACGCCCTTCCTCAAGCTCGGGCGGCCGCGGCGGCTCCTGCCCTTCATACCAAGTCAACTTCAATGGCGGGAATCCCTCGCGCTCCGGGAAGTGGTAGGTGACCACCGCCTTGTCCGGATGCACCTCGGCGTTTCCGCCGACGATGCCCGAGCCCTCGATGGAGAGCGGCGCGCCGAGTTTCAACGCCGAGAAAACCGGATCGAGCGTGTGCGCACCGCGGTCGCCCATCATGCCGCAGCCGAAGTCCCACCAGCAGCGCCAGACCAGCGGATGATAACCGCTGTGGTAAGGCCGCATCGGCGCAGGGCCGATCCACGAGTCCCAATCGAGGCCATCGGGCACCGGCATGCCCTGCTTCGGACGGTCGTTGAGCGGCGAACTCCAATACGCATGGCCGTGCGGGGCATAAGACAAGCTGCACCAGGCGTCGACTTCGCGCACCGTGCCGATCGCGCCGTCCCAGATCCACTCGCAGATCAGGCGCAGGCCCTCCTGCGAATGCCCTTGGATGCCCATCTGGGTGACGACTCCGGTTTCCCTGGCCGCCTTGGCCAGCATCCGGGCCTCGTATATGTCATGGGTGAGCGGTTTCTGGCAGAAGACATGTTTGCCAAGCTGCATCGCCGCCATGCTGATCACCGCGTGGGTGTGGTCGGGTGTGGCGATGAGCACGGCATCGATGTCCTTCTGTTTTTCCAGCATCACGCGGTAGTCCTTGTAGGCCGCGGCGGCGGGGAACTCCTTGAAGGTTTTTGCGGCATAGCGGTGATCCACATCGCAGAGCGCGACGATGTTCCCGGCACCGCAGGCCTTCAGGTTGGCATGCCCCATGCCGCCGATGCCGATCCCGGCGATGTTGACCCTCTCGCTGGGCGGCGTGTGGCCCGGGCCGCCGAGCACGTGGCGCGGGACGATCTGGAAAAGGCCGGCGGCGGCGGTGGTCTTGAGAAATGCGCGGCGATGGAATGATATGGGATTCATGGTGGAAACAGCAGCCTGGTTGCTTTCTTCCGATACGTTCACCGTGTTTGGTTCTTGTCGGCCAGACGCATTTTCCGGGAATGGGGTTGCCGCATGGGCGTGCGCCTTACAATAGTCCACCACCGCTACAGCAATCCATGATCAAGCCATCCGCTCTCACCCTCCTGCTCACGCTGCCTCTCGCGGCGGAAGTTTTCCCCGGTGCCGACGAGAACACC
>JBMTCD010000255.1:0-4414 GCA_049430545.1 Luteolibacter sp. | reverse complement strand
ATGGGGCATCCCGCGTCGATGAGCCAGTTGCTGCACCGCATGCGCAGGGATCCCATGGCCTCAAAACAATTCAAGAAGCACGAGAAGACACTTAAAACCAAGGACTGACCCTGGTCGCTGACCCTGGTCACTGACCCCTGTCATGCGATGGGTCATTTCACGATGCTCATGGTGTCATGGAGCGGATGCGTTGCGAGGAATGCGGCCTCGCTTGTGGGGGAGGCCGCCGGTTTTTTGGGTCGAGGTTGGAATGTGGGATGCTCACCCGGTCGCCTTGAGGCGGCCCAAGAGCTTGCCGCCGGCGGCCTTGAGGTCCTTCACCGCGGGTGGCGGGGCGATTCCGCTTTCGCGGGCTCGAAGCGGACACTCCATCGCACCTCGCGGCTGGCAGGAGTGGTTAGGGTGACGCGCAGCATCGGGCCGTCTTGTTGGAACGCGGACTTCACCCCGGCGGGCACATCCACATCGGTGGCGCGCCAGGATTTTCCCCCTACGGGAAGGATGATCCGGAGTTCATACGGATCGTTTTCCACGAGCTTGCTGGTGGCTGATAGAACGGACTTCGCCGCGTCCCACTTCTCGCCGGTGACATCCACGATGCCCTGGGTGACGTGGCGCGAGGTGCTGAGGAGCTGCGGCGCACCGGAGACCGGACGCACGGCGAGGATGCGGCACGAGTTGCCGGGAAGCGTGGAGGTGATTTTGCCGCTGAACGGCGCGACGAACTTGTTTGCCCAGAAATCGAAGGCCACATACTGGTCCGCCTTCGGCAGTCCGACCCGGTCCGTGGTGATGAAGATCGTGTCGTCCTTGTCGCCCCAGTTGTAGAGGGCCACGACATCGCGCCGCGCGGCCTGGCGGGTGTCGGTTAGAAGCCAGACCTTCGCGACATCACTCTCGAACACATCCACCGGCCTTGCGGGCAGGCCGTGCGCGGGGATGCAGCGTTTCACAATGTCGAGCCGCTCGGCAGGGGTTTCCGGCATCCAGTCGCTGGTGTAGAAAAGCTGGCCGGAAATCGCGGTCCACGCTGCATTGAGGCGGGCGCGGTCGATGTGCATGCTCTTGCGGACGAAGACGCAGTCCGGATCGTTCCACCATACGCGGCCGTTGAGGAACCAGAGGCGCGAGCCATGGGGCGAGCCGATGTTTCCGCCGGTATCCGGACCGATGCGCATGGCGTCGAGCAGGCCGAAGGTGCCGCCGAAGGAGCGCATGTTCTGGGAAACGCAGCAGCCTAACAGGAAAACTTTCGGTCCGGCGGCCTTGCGGACGAGCTTGGTGCCGTCGCGCAGGGCCTCGATGTTGGTCTTGTCCGGATTGAGGAAGGTGGCGTCGCCGATGCCGTCTTCGACGTAGCCATTGTTCACATAGACCTGCTTGGTGGCGCTGCCGGTCCAGTAGCCGTCCATTTTGAATAGCTTGTAGCCCCAGTCATGGGAAATGCGGTGGACGATGCCGCTGACATATTCCCGCACCGCAGGGTTGGTCATGTCCAGACAGGTGCCGCCCCATGCGGTTTCGTAGGGTTTGCCCTCGGGGTTTTTGACGAACCAGTCCTGGTGATCCGCGAAGTGGGGATCGAGGTAATTCCCGGCGAAGGGCATGAACCAGATGCCGGGAACGAGGCCGAGGCTGGAGATGTTGTCCGCGGCTTTCTTCATGCCGCTTGGGTAGGGTCCCTTGGGAGCGTGCGTGGTGAAGTTTTTCTTCGGCCCGTTCCTGCTGACGCCGTCCTGCCACTGGTCGTCGATCTGGATGAAATCGAAGCCGAAGGGTTTGAGTTCCTTCGCGGCGACGGCGGAAACCTCCGGCAGGTGGATCTCGTCACAGGCACCGGCGTGTTTTTCCATGTACCAGGTGCAGAATCCGGCCTTCTGGCGGGGCAGCTTGATCTGATAGACCTTCGCGATCGCGTCTGCGTAGCGCTCCATGCCGAGGCGCGCGTCGTCGAACCATCCCAAGGCGAAGGTTTCCGTGGCGGCATCCGCGCCCGGCTTGATTCTGAGGCGTCCGTAGTCGATCCGCGCCTGCATTCGAACCGCGCCGTCCTTCACCGGTGAAAACACGACACCGCTGCCGCGTTCGTGGGTGATCCAGCCGCCGACCGCGCCACTCCGCGTCGCGGGATCGGCGATGGTTAGAAAGGCGTAGCTTCCGGGATTCTTCTCCGGGGCGAGTAGCCCGCCCGTGCCGAGGGTTTTGACATCAGTGAGGAATGCGCCGGTTTCCACCCTGGCGGAAAAAGTCGGAACCTTGTTGTGGACCACCGGCCCGGCAGTGCCGTTGTGCAGCGAGCCGCTGAAGAGCACGAAGGGAAGGCCGGAGCAAAGCGTGATCGAATCATGGTTTCCGTTAGGGCAATTGATCTCGATCGACCGGCCTTGGCCGAATGTCTTGTCGGTGACAGTTTTGACTTCGGCCTTTCCACCGCCGTTTTCAAACCTTCCGTTTTTCGCGAAAACCTTGCCGGAAGGCTTGTGCTGGATGGAGAACTCCGCGGACGCAGGATCGTATTCCACCTCGAAGTCGGCGTTGGAGATCCTGAGCTTTCCCTCGGCCCGGAGGACCGGAGCGAGGAGCACTGCGCTTAGAGAGAGGAATCGAGCAAAGTTCATGGTTTCCAAACACGTGAGTTACGGACAAGGGCTGGGATTGCTGTCGGCACAATCCGTTTTTGCGGCTTCCGCGAGCGCTCCGGTCCGCTAGGGTCGTCGTGTGAAGAATGGACGGGACATGCTGGTGGCCGCGCCGGAGCGCTGGGATGAGGCGTGTTTTGCCGTGCCTGCGATCCGTGCATTCATGACCCCTTCTGATCGGAAGTCACCGTGTTGTCCTTCACGTTGACCGACTCGGTGCTGATCATCGCCCTCCAAGTCGTGCCCGCAAGGGATGAATTCAGCTGGGCTTGGGCGGTCACGATGCCGTTGTAGTGGCCGACGTCCGTGTCATTGGCTTGCAACGAGTCAGCGGTGTAGAATGCGAGGCGGTATTGATCGCCGGTCTGCCAGGCGACACCGGTGTTGGGGTTGATGCCGCCGTTGGCTGTCAGGTTCAGGATGCCGTATTGGCTGACCAATACCGCGTTGGCGGCCTGTGAGAAGGCGACAACCGAGACAGTCAGGCAGATGAGTCTTTTGGTTTGCTGTTTCATGAGGTTCTCTGAGTTTGGTAGTAGGTGGTTGTTGTGTTATTCCGAGTTCTTTTGGAGTTTTCACACGGCCGCGCACGCCGGAAGAATGAATTTCATCGACACTGAGCCCCTTTGGGGCCCACCCTCCACTCATGCAAGCCATCACCCTCCTCTCTGCGGCCGAACAGGTAGCCGGGCATCTGCGGGAGGCAGTGCTGCGGGGAGAATTGAGGGGGACGATCCCGGGGGTGCGGCCGTTGGCGGCGGAACTCGGGGTCAACCACAAGACGGTGAAGGCGGCTCTGAAGCAGCTTGAGGATGAGCGTCTTCTGGTCCCCCAGGGAGCGGGGCTGGGCCGCGAGATCGTATTGTCGGACCATCATGCCCCGCCGGCTCTGCGGGTGCAGATCCTGCTCTATGAGCCGGACGACGCCACGCTGGACTTCATTCTCGGGCTCCAGCATGCGCTGAACGAATCGGGACACTCAGGCCGTTTCGCGTCGAAGTCCCTGCTCCAGCTTGGCATGGAGCCCAAGAGGGTGGCGCGCTTCGTGGAGAAGAACCCGGCCGATGCCTGGGTGGTCGTGGCGGCCTCGCGAGAGGTGCTGGAGTGGTTTGCAGAGCAACCGGTGCCGGCCTTCGCCCTGTTCGGACGACAATGCACGATCCCGATGGCCGGCTTCAGGGTGCAGAATGAAATGGCGCTGTCGCGAGCAACCCGACGGCTGATCTCCCTCGGCCACCGCCGTATCGTGGTGCTGGCGCGCGAGGAGCGCCGCAAGCCGCTGCCAGGGCAATCCGAGCAGGTGATCCTCAACGAGCTGCAGGCCGCCGGCATCTCAACCGGATCCTTCAACCTGCCCGACTGGGAGGACAATCCGACGGGCTTCCACCAGCGTCTCGACTCCCTCTTCCAACACACACCACCGACCGCGCTGATCACCGGAACCTACCATCTGCTCATCGCGGCCCTTCAACACCTCGGCCAGCGTGGCATCTCTGTGCCGGATGATGTCTCTCTGGTTTCCCATGGCGACAATGCCGGGTTCCTTTGGTGCCAGCCCACCATCGCCTGCATCCGCTGGAACCACCGCCCCATGGCACGTTGCGTCGTGCGCTGGGCCAACAACGTGGCCCGCGGCAAGGACGACCGCCGCAAGAGAACCACCCAATCCGAGTTCGTCGAGGGCGGGACGATCGGGCCGGTGCGCAAGGGGCGTGCCCGAGGTCAGTGAAAGCGCCGGGATAAACCGGCTTGGAAATGAGAATGAAAGAGTCTTA
>JBMTCD010000254.1:0-4422 GCA_049430545.1 Luteolibacter sp. | reverse complement strand
ATGGAGATGCAGAAAGTGCCTGAGGCAGGGTACTCCATTATAGGCCTTCCAGTGCCTGCAATAGCTCCTCCGCACCCTGGTTGCGCTGCCCGGAAAGCCATTTCGCAAAGCCGCCGGTGCCTTCGTCCCGCTCATCCAGATCCGAATATACCCGCAGCCATTGGCACCCTGCCACGGGCTGGCTACAAAAAGCCCCGTCACCAATCCGCCTTGTCAGACACGGCGGTTTCAGGATAATGCGCTCCCCATCATAATCAAAATTCTGAAAATCAAGCACTTGCATCCACGATTCCAGCCAATTGCGGGGGGCTCGCGCATCCTTTGAAAGATTTCAGAAATTTGAGCCTGCCCCTGTATTTGACCCACCCCTGCCGCTAAAAAGGTTTCGAAATGCCAGACATGTCCTCAAGCGCCGACTCCCAACAACTCCTTTCCCGCGTTCCCGCCGACGGCTCGCCGATCGGCAACATCAAGCTCCGCGATCTGCTTGGCTGGCACGAGGAGCGCTATCAGGCGGCCCGCCAGCCGCTTCTTGAGCAAGGCATTCTCGCCACCGGACGTGGTCGCGGCGGATCGGTTGCGAGGGCCTCCGTATTGGACAGTCATCCGGGCAAGGTGCCAATTGAAGCGGCGAAAGTCACCTATCCCAGCGCGGCCAAGGACCGGGCAGCCAGGAAACGCGCCACCGACACGCCGGAATTGCCGCTGAACCTGCCGACTGCCCCCAAAGCCGTGGAGGCCCGGACTGAGGACGCCCCTCCAGCTCGCGGCCGGAAAGCTGCCGCCAAGGACGCCGCACCGGGGAAATCGCTGGAGGTCCAGCTTTGGGACGCCGCCGACAAGATGCGCGGGGCGGTCCCGCCGACGGATTACATGCACGTTTGCCTCGGGCTGGTGTTCCTGCGCTACCTCTCCGCCGCCTTCGAGCGCAAGGAGGCGGAATTGCTGGAGACGCCCCATGCGGTGATGGACGACCCCGAGGAGTATCAGGCCGACAATGTCTTCTGGGTGCCGCTGGAGGCCCGCTGGTCGTATCTTCAGGACCACGCCCGCTCGGCGGACATCGGCAAGCGCCTCGACGACGCCATGCGGGCCATCGAGCGCAGCAACGACGAACTCAAGGGCGTGCTGCCCAAGATTTTCGGGAAGGCGGACTTCAGCGCCCAGATGCTCGGCGGGCTGATCGACCACTTCACCAACCTCAACCTCACCGGCATGGCGGACGACTTCGATTTCCTCGGCCGCGTCTATGAGTTCTTCCTTGGCGAGTTCTCCGCGATGCAGGGCAAGGCCGGCGGCGAGCAATTCACCCCGCGCTCGATGGTCCGCCTGATGGTCGAGCTGATCGAGCCCTACCGGGGCCGCATCTACGATTGCTGCCACGGCACCGGCGGGTTCTACGTCCAGTCGAACCGCTTCGTGCTGGCTCACGCCGGGCGCTTGGATGACATCTCGGTCTACGGGCAGGAGCGGAACCCGGAAACCTACCGGCTCGCCCGCATGAACCTCGCCATCCGGGGCATCCCCGGCGACCTCCGCTGGAACAACGAGGGAACCCTGCTCAAAGACGCGTTCCCGGACATGCGCTTCGATTTCATCCTCGCGAACCCGCCCTTCAACATCAAGGAATGGGGCGGCGAACACCTGCGCGACGACGCCCGCTGGAAATTCGGTGTGCCGCCGCTCGGCAATGCCAACTTCGCCTGGCTCCAGCACATCTACCACCACCTCTCCCCTGCCGGCTACGCGGCGGTGATCCACGCCAATGGCTCGATGAGCTCCAACAGCGGCGGCGAGGGCGAAATCCGCAAGGCGATGGTCGAGGGCGATGCGGTGGACTGCATGGTCGCCCTGCCCAACCAACTGTTCTTCGGCACCCAGATCCCGGTCTGCGTCTGGATCATGGCGAAGGACAAGAGCGGCGGGAAACACGGCGAGCGGCAACTGCGCGACCGGCGCGGCGAGGTGCTCTTCCTCGATGCCCGCAAGCTTGGCTACATGGTCAACCGCACCCAGAAGAACCTCTCCGACGAGGACATCGCCAAGCTCACCGACACCTACCATGCCTGGCGCGAACAGGGGAGCGCGGGCGTCCCGCCCGCATCTTCCGACGCAAGAAGCGGGCAGGATGCCCACGCTCCCTTATACCAAGACATCCCCGGCTTCTGCAAATCCGCCAGCCTCGCGGAAATCCGCGCCCACGGCCACGTCCTCACCCCCGGCCGCTACGTCGGCGCGGAGGATGCCGCGGACGACGACGAATCGTTCGAGGAGAAGATGCCGCGGTTGGTCGCTGCGCTGCGCGAACGCTTTGCGAAACGGGCGGTGCTGGAGAAGCAGGTGAACAAGAACTTGGAGGGCATGGGGTATGTCTGAAGCAATGCCAGATGGGACTCATAAGACCCATGAGACGAATGCCCGCCAGCCGACTAATCAAGAGGGCTTCATCCCGCCGCATGGCGGCTACGAACAACTCTGTGGCTACCGGAAATCCCAGATCATTTATGATGCCACCGTGCGCTTTTGCGACCGCTTTATCAGCGAGCGCTCCCGCACCCACGATCAGATGGTGCAGGCCGCCCGCAGCGGCAACAAGAACATCGCCGAGGGCAGCCAGGTATCCGGCACATCCAAGGAATTCGAAATCAAGCTCACCAATGTCGCCCGGGGCAGCCTGGAGGAATTGCTCGGCGATTATCGCGACTACCTCCGCCAGAACGGCCACGCCCAGTGGGACAAAAATTCCAAGGAAGCCCTCTACGTCCGCAAACTCGGCCGCAAGCCGGATCTTTCCTACGAGGACTTCCGCGGGTTCATCGAAACCCGTCCTGCGGAGACCGTCGCCAACATCCTCATTTGCCTCATCCACCAGGCCAACTACCTGCTCGACCAGCAGCTCAAACGCCTCGAACAGGACTTCCTCACCGAAGGCGGCCTGCGCGAACGGATGACCCGTGCGCGCCTCGCCAGCCGCTCCCAACAGCAGAAAGGACGCCGCCCATGAACCCCCAACACCCCACCGCGGCCCCACCAAACCCCAAGCCGCCACAAAACCATAGGTCCCATCAGTCCCAAAAGTCCCATCCCAAGGATATGCCGCAGAGTCCGGCCTCTTCCTCGCCGAAGCGCCAGATGACCTGAACCGTCCGCCGGACGACGAGGGGAATGAGCATCAGGTGTGGTTCCAAGCGGAGTCGGAAACCTACCTGAAAGCCACCTGGCCGGATTTCTTCGGCCTGCTGGTGATCCACCGGACCCATGAGGAGCACAAGGCCTCGCCCATCGCCTATCTTGAGCGCTGGCATCTGCACAACGAAGTCTTTGGCGATCAGGTGGTGTTTCTGGGCGCGCTGGAGTGCGATTCCGGCCTGCGCCTGCTCATCCGCCAACCCGCCATCGCCGGGACCCCTGCCACCGACGAGCAAATCCGGCGTTTGTTCACCGAATCCGGATGGAAGCCTTTCATCATCGGTGGCAACGTCGCCTTCTTTGACCCGGAGCGGAAAGTGGTCGTTTCCGACACGCATCGGGGAAATCTCATCCTGATGGACGACGGTCTTCTGGCGCCTATCGACTTGCGCGTTCAGCCGATCTCCGGCTCCCTGCTGGATACCGTCACCCAACGTTGTTCTTCTTCCTGAATCTCCCCATGTCCAAGCTCCTCGAATCCGGTTTTGAATCCGTCGTCCTCACGCTGCTCGCGGAGTTGGGCTTTTCCTGTCATGGCGGCGATGCCTTCGATCCGGACTCGTCTGGCGAGCGGGAAAGCTACCATGGCGCGATGCTGCCGGGACGCTTGCGGGCGGCGGTGGCGCGGATCAATCCCGGCCTGCCGCCGGATGCGGTGGAAGCTGCGGCGAATGCGGTGCTGGACCTGCGCTTCACCGACCTGGTGCAGGAAAACCAGCGCATTCACCGCCTGCTGGTGGACGGGGTGCCAGTGGAATACCAGCGCGGCGGCGAGACGATCCACGACCGGGCGCGGCTGGTCGATTGGAAGGACGAGCACAATGAATGGTTGGCGGTGAATCAATTCACCGTGGTAGGAGCAAACAAGCGGCGGACGGACATCCTGATTTTCCTCAACGGCCTGCCGCTGGTGGTGATGGAACTCAAAGGCCCGGAGGCGAAGAACGCGGATATCGTTTCCGCCTACCATCAGATCCAGACCTACAAGGCAGACATCCCGGCGCTGTTCCGCACGAATCTGCTCAACGTGCTGAGCGATGGTTTTGCCGCACGCTACGGGACGATTTCGGCGGATTTCGACCGGCACATGGCCTGGCGCACGGTGGACGGCAAGATGCTGGTGGACCCGAAGAGCGCCATGGCCTGGGAAACGCTGGTGCGCGGGCTGCTGCGGCGGGACGTGCTGCTGGACCTGCTGCGGTATTTCACGGTGTTCGAGAACGACGGCCGCAC
>JBMTCD010000253.1:0-4435 GCA_049430545.1 Luteolibacter sp. | reverse complement strand
CATCATGGTGGAATACGGCAGCGACCTCGCGGGCTGGACCGAGGCGGTGGCCGGACCTGATGTCGTCATCACTCCCACCGATGACGGCGCGGCCCCGGGCATCGATTTGGTGGCAGTGAAGATCCGCCGCACGCTCACCGCGGGCGGCAAGCTCTTCGCCCGCCTCAAGGTGGCGGTGGCCACACCGTAGTCACGCGGCTTGCCAGCATCCCCTGCAAATCCCGGCAAGCGACGCTTGGATCTCGCTCGAATTCGTAGGCAGCAAGCACCGCTGCGGAGGCCCTTGGCCGGGTGATTTAGTTCACCCCGCCATGTCCCCGCCGCTGATGCGGTCCCAGGTGCGGAAGATGGCCGCCATCGAGACGGCCGCCACGGTGAACAATGCAATCGCGTAAACCGGCCTGCCGTAGAGCAACGAGCCGATCCCAAACAGCGAGCCCCACACGGCGAAGGCACCGAGAAACACGCACAGCACCTTCAGGGCAAGCCGCGGCTTCACGCGGTGGCCGCCCTCGGCGACGATCTGATCCTCAATACGCCTCCACCCCGGTCCGCCGGGACGCGTCTTGCGGACGAAGTTCCGCAGCGTTTCATCCTCCACCGGAGGGGTCATCAGGGTGACCGCGACCCAGCAGGCGGTCGTGATGGAAATGCCCATCAGCAACTGCCAGTGCGATTGGAAAAACCAATGGCCCGAGCCGGCTCCCACGTGGCGGTTGAGCAGCAGGAAGGTCACCGCGACGATGAATGAGACGATCATCGCCGTGATCTCGCTCCAGACATTGATGCGCCACCAGAACCAGCGGAGAATATAAATAAATCCGGTGCCCGCGCCGATGAGCAGCAGCAGGTCGAAGGCACCCTTGGAGTTTTGCATGTTGAGCGCCACGAATCCCGCCAGGACCATCAGCCCGATGGTGGAGATGCGGCCGGCCCTGACGAGGTGCTTCTCGCCCGCATCCGGCCTGATGAAGCGTTTGTAGAAATCATTGACGAAATAGGAAGAGCCCCAGTTGAGGTGGGTGCCGATGGTCGAGGTGTAGGCGGCGATCAGACCGGCCACCACCAGGCCGAACACGCCGGTCGGCAGCAGGGTCATCATCGCCGGATAGGCGATGTCCTCCTTCAGGAACTGTGGATCGATGTTCGGGAAACGCGCGTGGATGTCATCGAGCTTCGGAAAGACGATCATCGATGCGAGCGCCACGATGATCCATGGCCACGGCCGGATCGCGTAGTGCATGAAGTTGAAGAACATCGTCGCGCCGATCGCGTGCTTCTCGTTTTTCGCCGAGAGCATCCGTTGGGCAATGTATCCCCCACCCCCGGGCTCGGCACCCGGATACCAGACATTCCACCACTGCACCGCGATCGGGATGAGCAGCACCGGCACGAACACGCCCCAGAACTGGTCGGGCGTCTCCATCGGCGGGAAAATGCTGAGCTTTTCCGCGGGAATCGCCGCGAACAGGCCGTCGAGACCGCCCACGGCGGGATGCCGCAGCGCGATCACCGCCGCCCAGACCGCGCCGACCATCGCCAGCGTGTATTGGAACAGGTCCGCCCAGATGCAGCCGGTCAGGCCGCCGAGCGTGGCGTAGATCGCCACCGCGATCGAGGCATAGACGATCGATTCGAGCGGCGAGAGTCCGAACATCACCTGGCCGATCTTGATTGCCGCCAGGCCGACCGCGCCCATGATCGCGCAGTTGAAAAGCACGCCGAGATAGAGCGCGCGGAAGCCGCGGAGGAATGCCGCCGCCTTGCCGCTGTAGCGGAGTTCATAGAATTCGAGGTCGGTCACCACCTCGGAGCGCCGCCACAGCTTCGCATAGATGAACACCGTGAGCATCCCGGTGAGCAGGAACGCCCACCAGACCCAGTTGCCGGAGACGCCGTGGTTGCGCACAATGTCGGTGACGAGGTTCGGCGTGTCGCATGAGAACGTGCAGGCGACCATCGAGATACCGAGCAGCCACCACGGCATCGTGCGGCCGCCGAGGAAATAGTTCTCCGGGCTTTTCCCGGCGGAGCGCGACGCGACGATCCCGATGCCGACGACCACGGCGAAGAAGATGGCGATGATCGCCCAATCGAGCGGTTGCAATTGGAGCGCCAGCGGCGGCGGGGCGATGGCATGCATAATTCAGTAATGGATATCATATTCGGCCGGCCGGGCCGGGATCATGCGACGATGGCGAGCGGCATGGTGGTTTTCCAATTGCCGCGGGTGAAGTCCGGGAAGTCCTGCGGCATGCCGTCCTCCGCCACGGATTTCTCGCTGAGCGGGGCGACGGCGGACCAGAAGCAGCCTTCATAGACATTCTGGTCGAGCGGCTCGCCGTTGCGGAGGCACTCGATGATGCGGTAGAGCATCAGGAAGTCCATGCCGCCGTGGCCGCCCATTTTTGTCGCCAGTTCCCCCACACGCTTGAACAGCGGATGTTCGTATTTTGCGGCGATTGCCGCGAACTCCTCGCTGCCGGTCCAATCGTGATAGTTCTTGGTCACACCCTCGATGGCCATGCCGTTCGGGAAGCCCTTCAGCGTGCCGAGCGTGCCTTGGATGAGGTTGTGCCGCGAATAGGGACGCGGCGAGGTTTCGTCCCACTGCACCAGGATGGTGCGGCCGAGATGCGTCTTGATGATCGAGGTGTTGATGTCGCCGCACGGGTAATCCATGGTCTTGAACTCGGGCTTGGTCAGTCTGTTGGATTTCGCGGCGAACAACGCGCGGCCCCTGGCCGGCGAGGAGAAGGAGACGAGGCGGCGGAAATGGTCCTCGCCGCGTGCCAGGTTCATGTATTGGGCGACCGGGCCGAGCCCGTGGCACGGGTAGAGATTGCCGTTGCGGTTGGCATAGTGATGGGTGCGCCACGATCCGGTGCTGTTGCCGCCGTTCATCTGGCCGCGCAGTTCGTGGATGTAGGCGGCCTCGCCGTGGAGCAACTCGCCGATCACGCCCTGGCGGACCATGTTGAGGTAAAGCAGCTCCTCGCGGCCATAGTTGACGTTTTCCATCAGCATGCAATGGCGGCCGGTGGCTTCGGAGGTGTCCACAATCTCCCACATTTCCCCGATGGTGAGGGCGATCGGGATTTCGACAAAGGCATGGCATCCGGCCTTCATCGATCCGATCGCCTGCCCGGCGTGAAGTTCCCACGGAGTGGCAATGATCACCGCATCGGGCCGGGTTTCCTCGAGCATTTTTCGCCAGGCATGGTCGTCGCCGGAGTAGGCTTTCGGATTGTGGCCCTTGCCCCTTGCCCTGTCCGCGGCGCGCTGCGCGCGTCCGGCATCCAGATCGCAGATGCCGACGATTTCCGTGCCCTCGATCACCGCAAGCTGTGAGAGGTGGCCGGACCCGCGGGCACCCACGCCGATGAAGGCGCACTTCACCTTGTCCAGCTTGGGCGCGGCGTATCCTCCCATGTATTTCGCACCGGATGGCCGGGTTGGAGCGGCGGCCTGTGCCGATGCCAGGGAGGGAAGCGCCGCCAATCCGGCGGTGAGTCCACCGAGGGCCTTGATGAAGTTGCGGCGAGGGTTGAGGCGGTCAGCATCTGGTGTCATGGATTTGGATGGTGGCAGTTTAGCAGAATGGAAAATGGTCAAAGGTGTGGCTGCAAACAGCCTCGACGTCAGCCGGCAGGTCGGAAACAAACCGCGCAGACCGGGCAACACATACAGCAGGCCCGCGCCGGGAGCTTTCATCAATTCGAGGCCCTTTTTTCGGATCCGCGCCGGGCAGCGCCGGGCAATGGCCGCGGTGCTTCAATCGCGGTGATAGGGCGAGCCGCCGCGCAGCGAGGCGGCGCGGTAAAGTTGTTCCAGAAGGACCAAGAGCGCGAGTTCGTGCTGCATGGTGAGGGACGAGAGGGCAAGCGACCGGTCCACCGCGGCGCGCAGCGCGTCGTTGTGGCCATCGGCCGCGCCGATGAGGAAGGCGAGCGTCTTGATGTCGCCGCGCGCCGCGAGGGCATCGAGCATCGCGGCGAATCCGCGGCTGGCGGGCGACTCGCCGCGTTCATCGAGCGCGATGCGGAAACACCCGGCCGAGCGCTCCAAAAGCCGCCGGCCTTCACGGTGACGAGTTCGTGGTTTCCGAAACGGGAAAGCCGCTTGAGGTATTCGTCCACGCCCGCTTTGGCGTAGGCGAGCGCGGGTTTTCCGGCGACGATGATGCGGATGCGCATGGGCGGGATCGATGCTTGTCCGTGGTCGCGGGGCGGGCCAGCCTCGATTGCACATGACTGCGATTTACGAAACCGACAGGCTGCTGGCCGAATACCTGCTGTTCCACTACGGCGCGCCGGAGGAGATCCTGCCCTCGGCCGCTGCGGTGCCGGCCGGGATGCGCGCCGCGTTGGATTTCCCGTGCCGCACGGCGGCGCGCTTCACGCCGGGCATCGTGGCGCGCGGGCTCGATCTGGGC
>JBMTCD010000252.1:0-4440 GCA_049430545.1 Luteolibacter sp. | reverse complement strand
CAGCGCTTGAGCTATCCGGACCGCTGACTGCCATGCCGTAAGGCTCCACGATGATCGTGAACTCGCGCTCGGCGGTATTGTTTTTCGAGTCCTTGATGATGATGGTGAACTTGAAGGTGCCGGCAGTGGTCGGAGTGCCGGTGATTTTTCCTGCGGTTGAAAGAGAGAGGCCGGGCGGCAGGGTGCCTGCGGTCTTGAGCGAATAGGTGTAGGGCGCGAAGCCACCTTTGCCCTCGATTGTTATGCCGGTGGGCGGCACGGGCACGGGCAGAATGGTGACATCCGGACCGTCAGTTCGTATCTGATCTTTCACAGATGTCTTGGCTTCTGTGATAAACTCTACGGGGTCGGCCGGGTAGATCGCAATGAGGGTGGAGATCGAGGTAGCCGTGCGTTGGCGGCCGTCTTTGACGGTGAAAGCCACGGTGGTGTTCCCTTCGGCGGTCGGCGTGCCGGTGATTGCGCCGGTGGTGGCGTTTAGAGTCAGGCCGGCTGGAAGGGCTGGAGAAACGCTCCAGGCGTAGGGTTCCAACCCACCCGTAGCCTCGAGGATGGCGGGACCGAATGGCTTGTTGGCTTGGCCTGGAAGCGTTGCGGGGATATTTACGGCGAGGTCATAGGCATCGATGCGGATCGCGTAGGCGCGCTCGGCCGAGGCGCCGTTGGCTCCGGCGGCAACGATCGTGGTCGTGAAATTGCCAGCGGCGGTCGGCGTGCCGGAAATCACGCCCGTGGTGGCGTTGAGGGAGAGGCCGGTTGGGAGAGCGGAGCCGGATTTAACGCTAAACGCGTAGGGTTCGATGCCGCCCTCGGCGAGGATGGTCGGGTTCGGATACGGGACTCCGACCATTCCGGCCGGGAGTTGTTGGGTGGCGTCGAGGACGGGTGGTTCGCCCAACCCGATCGAGATCGTGCAGGTTTTATTGGCGCTTTGCCGGTTGCCGTCTGTGACGGCGACCACGACCGTCGAGTTGCCGGTGGCGTTCGATGTTCCGCTGAGAACGCCGGTGTCGGAGTCTATCCTCAACCACGAGGGCTTCGTGCCAACAATCGACCATTTGTAGGGCTCCTCACCGCCTTCGGCGTTGAAGGCATCCGAGGAAAATTCCTGGTTGACCGTTCCGGTAACGAGCGATGGCGAGTCGCTGGAAATCGCGAGATCGTAGGGTGCGATCGGCAGCGTGAAGGTGCGGTTGGCGGTGATGCCGTTTTTATCCTTCGCCTGCAGGGTGAATGTGGAATTGCCTGCCAAGGTCGGCCTGCCGCTGATGCGGGTGCCGACCTGTGTGAGGCCTGCGCTCAGGTTTCCGCTGATGCGGGTGATGGTGATCGGAGAGGCGCCGCCACGGGTGGCGAGGGTCGCGTTGTAGGTGGAGAGGACTTGGCCACCAGGCAGAACCTCTGGCGTGACCCACTCGAATGGAATCGCGGCACCTACCGGCAGAGTGACGGTGCGTGTGGCATTCTTGGAGGCGCTATCCACGACGCGCACGGTGAAGGTGAAGTTGCCCACTGTGGTCGGCGTGCCGGTGAGGTTACCGCCGGCGAGTCTCAAGCCGGGGGCCGGAGTGGTCGGCGTGACCGACCAGGTGTAGGGCGGAAGGCCCCCACTGGCCGTGAAAGAGGCCGGTCCGTAGGCAGTGCTCACAAAGGCTTCCGGCATCGGATCGGGCACCGTGATACTCAACTCCGCAGCGGGCTTCACAACCAGCGTAAACTCGCGTTCGGCGGTCGCCTTGGTGGGAGATTGGCTATCGCTGGCGATCAATGTGAATTTGAAAGTGCCGGCGCTCCTTGGCATGCCAGACAGCTTGCCGGCCACAAGCGTGATGCCTGTTGGCAGGGTGCTTCCAGTTTTGAGTGCGTAGGTGTAGGGGGCCTTGCCGCCGGAAGCCTCGAGTTCGACCGCGGTATAGCTCACCCCAACCTGACCTTGCGGAAGGGTCGCGGGAGTCACCCACGCCACGGCTTCAGGCGCGGTGATGACAACGGTCACATTTTTCGTTGCGAACTGGGCGTTGCCATCCGTGACCTTGAGGGACACCGTGGTGTTGCCCACGGCGGCAGTGAGGTTGCCCGAGATGAGTCCCGTCGTGGTATCCAAATCCAACGCGGGTGGCAGAGGTGGCGTGACGCTCCATCTGTAGGTCGCTTCGCCACCAGTAACGGTGAACTGCGCGGGTGCAATGGAAACATATCGCTTGCCGGTGATTGTCGCCGGGCCATTGATCGACATTCCGTAGGGGTCGATCACGATGGGGAAAGTCCGCTCCACAGTGCCGGGAGTCGGCTTCTTGGAGTCCTTCAAAACAAAAACCACAGAGTAATTCCCGGCAGAGATTGGCTTGCCGGTGATCGCGCCGGTGGACGGGTTCAGGCGCAACCCTGCGGGCAGGCTGCTGCCCGTTTTGAGTGTGAATGTGTAATCTGGAAATCCACCCTTGGCTCCGAGTGTGCCGGTGTATTCCGCGGCCACCTTGCCTTTCGGCAGCGTGAGCGGATCAAACGCGAGAGCGGCTGGTTCGTTAACGCGCAGCGTGACATTTCTTGTAATAAACTTCTTGTTCGCATCGGTCACTTTGAGCGCGACCGTGTAGTTGCCGGCGGCTCCGGGCTTGCCCGTGAGGTTGCCGGTGGCGGCGGATAGGCCCCTCAGCACGGGCGTGGAGGTGAACGACCAAGCGTAGGGAGGTTTCCCACCCGTGGCCGAGAGACTCGCTGTATAGTTCGACCCTGCCGTGCCGTCGGGCAAGCTGCTTGTGCTGATCGCCAAGTTGTATTCAACCGCAGGCAAGGTGAGTTGCTTTTGCGCTGTTGCCACCGTGCCGTTGCGCGAATCGGCCACTTCCGCCGTGAAGGTGAAGTTGCCTGCCGTGCTCACTAGGCCGGTCAACCGCCCTGCCAGGCTCAAGTTGATCGAAGCCGGCAGCGTGCCCCTGTTTTTCAATGTCCATTTGTAGGGCGGGATACCGCCTTCCGCCGTGAGCGTTGCGTTCATGGCCGCACCCACAAGGGCCGGCTCCAGAGGCGATTCGCTCGTGATCCCCAACGCGCCGCTGGACACGATGATCGTAAAGGTTTTCGTGCTTCCTTTGCCGAGATCATCGGTCACTCGGATCGGAACTTGGTAGGTTCCCGCAGTCGTCGGAACACCCGTGAAAGTGCCGTTCTGGTTCAACACAACACCTGCTGGAAAATTCTTCAGAGGATTGGTGCTGACACCAACTTTCGCCCACTTGTAGGGCGCACGCCCGCCAGTTGCGGCCAACGTATCCCCGATAGTTTGGTTAAGCGTCCAATACATCGGCGATGCCGTTGTGATCTTGGGTCTGGGCGCATCGGATACAAGCAATGACACCAACGCCGTGCCGGTGCGGTTGTTCGCATCCGTCACACTGATCTTGAGCCTATAGTTGCCTGCGATTTTCGGAATCCCGGAGATCGTTCCATCCTCCGCAATCACCAGATCAGCCGGAAATGCCGCTGCCGCCTTGAATTTGTATGGCGGCTTGCCCCCGGTCACCACCAAATCGTCGAACAAATACTCGTCCCCCATTTCCCCGTCGGGCAGCGTCTTGGTGCTGATCACAGGCGGGGCGGCGGGGCGAATCGGCAGCGTGTAGGTCAGTGTCGAGGACTGCGGAATGGAGTTCGATCCGGTGACACTCACCCCAATTTTATACTCCTTGGTAGTCTGCGGTGCGGCCGAAAGCAGCGGTGTTCCTGAGAGAACTCCCTCAGGACTCAAAGTCAATCCTGCCGGCAGCGTCGAATTCGTGCTGAAGGTATAGGGTGGTTTGCCTCCTGTGGCGTTGAAGGTATGCGAAAACGGCGCATCGGTGCGCGGCCCAGGCGCAAAATCAAACTTTGACAACTTGGGTGCATCTCCCCGAATTTGTAGCGAGAAATTTCGATAATGTGAAAGCACAGGGACGCTTGAGTCTTTCACATATATTCGGAAATAAGACTTTGAGGGGCGTTCCGGAACACCGGAAATCTCGCCTGTAACCGAGTTCAACATCATTCCGTTAGGCAAACGATCCGTAGCTCTCAAGATGTAAGTGTAAGGCGGCACCCCACCAGATACCGTGATCGCGATTGATGCAGGGGAACCCGCACTCTGCGTAGGAAGCGTGGAATTATTCGTAATCGTTAACGCCGCTTGAGCGCTTGAAACCATCACAGCACCCAGAAACAAACTCAAAAAAGACAGATATCGAAATCGTGTTTTCATGTTATTTAAAGCTTACGAAATGGTGCCTCAACTCCTCGAATCGACGAGGACATTCAGATAGAATGCGGAATTAACCATGAAACTTACATGGGAGGTAAAGGCCATTCATGCAACTTATCGACTCGATGACTTTTTTGTGAAGCTTTTTTTTAACCCGAAAACGGATTTTGAAGAAGATCGTTTAGTGCGGGAGGGCTGATGCACAG
>JBMTCD010000251.1:0-4484 GCA_049430545.1 Luteolibacter sp. | reverse complement strand
GGCGCGCGCCTGGCGCGAGATCGAGACCCTGTTTGAACATCAGTGGGACGATGGCATGGTACCGCACATCGTCTTTCACAAACAAGACGAGGGGTATTTTCCCGGCCCCGACGTCTGGTCGACAGGCCGCGTGGTGCCCACATCGGGCATCACTCAGCCGCCGGTCGCGGGATTTGCCGTGGCACGCCTTTTCCAGCGGGCGCGCGACCGTGCGCTGGCCGAGCAAAAGGCACGTGCGCTGCTGCCCAAGGTGCATGCGTGGCACGAATGGTTCTTTCGCTGCCGCGACCCCAAGGGAACCGGCCTTGTCGCGGTGATCCATCCATGGGAAACCGGGCGAGACAATTCGGTTGACTGGGACGAGGCGTTCGAGCGGGTGCCGACCGAAGGCGTGATGCCCTTCACCCGGCGCGACACCCAACATGCCAATCCCGAACATCGTCCGACACAGGCGCAATACGAACGCTATATCTGGCTGGTCCAGCGTTTCCGCGATCTTGGCTGGGACAACAGCCGCCTACATGATGCCTCGCCGTTCCAACTGGTCGATCCAGGCTTTAACGGCATCTTGCTGCGCGCCTGCGCCGACCTTGCCACTTTGGCCGAAGCCTTGGGCGAGCCTGCGATTGCAACCGCGGCCGGGGCGCGCGCCGACCATGGCGCCATCGCCCTTGAATCCCTCTGGAGCGACGCACGCGGCCAGTATCTCTGTCTTGACCGGGTGACGGGGCAACTGGTCGACAGCCCCTCGGTCGCGGGCATCTTGGCGGCCTTTGCGCCGATCCCGCGGGCGCGCGCGGCTGCACTTGCCCAACGGGTGCGTGCGCTTGCAAACGGCACCCGCTTTCTTGTGCCCAGCCATGATCAGCAAGATCACCGGTTTGACGCGCGCCGCTATTGGCGCGGGCCGGTGTGGCTGATTGTGAATTACATGATCGCCGATGGGCTGGCCGCGCAGGGCGAGGGCGAAGTGGCGGCCCAGATCACGCGCAGCAGCCTTGAATTGATCCATGACAGCGGCTTTGCCGAGTATTACGATCCGCTTGATGGCACGCCCTGCGGTGGTGCCAGCTTTACTTGGACGGCGGCGATGGTCATCGAATTCCTCAAGGCAGCCTAAGATGCAAATTGCGCTGGTGATGGCGCACCCCGACGATGCGGAGATCGCGGCGGGGGGCCTGATCGGGGCGTGGCGCAGCCTTGGCGCGCTGATCACAATCGTGATCGCCACAGATGGCAGTCGGGGCGGTCGGGGTGATGCAAAGGCCCTTGCTGCGCGCAGGGCAGACGAGGCGCGCACGGCGGCAAGCCTGTTGGGCGCTGATCTGATGCTTTGTGGCTACCCTGATGGGGCTTTGGCAGGCAGCACAAGCCTTGTCTCTGAACTTGGCGGCCGCCTTGCCGCTTTGGCCCCCGATCTGGTGGTGACACACCCCACCCAAGACTATCACGCCGATCACCGCGCCTTGGCGGTGGCGGTTGGTCAGGCGGCGTCGTTTCGGGTGCCGGTGGTGGCCATTGATCCGATCATGGGGGTTGGATTCACGCCCACCCACTACATCGACATCACCCCATGGCAGGATTTGAAAGAGCGCGCGATCTTGTGCCACAGCAGTCAGGACCCCGCGCGCTTTGTGCGCCAGGCAAGACTGCAGGCCGAGTTTCGCGCAGCCCAATGCGGCCACGCAGGCTTTGCCGAGGCGGTGCGTCACGACCCGGTTTATCCCTTCGCCGACATCCGTGCCTTGCTGCCACCTGCGCCCCCCCTGCGGGCCGTGCGCGATCGTGCGCAAGCAGACCCAACCCCGCCCAATTCAGAAGGCCGCGCATGAAACGTTCTTAAATCAACAATCGGTGAGCATGGTCCTGACGCTGAACCCACTCCACCTTTGTGATACCGTTTCTGCCCGCTATCCGAATATTGCAAGGTGGGCTAGCTGCCTGGGCAACATCGAGCCGCAAGGCTGCGCACCGATCACTCTGTCGACTCCATGCCCCAAAGCCGGGCCAGAGTTCGCCTCAGATCATTCCAGTCGCGCACGCCGATGCCGTCGGCCCAGCCCTTCCATTCGCGCGCCATCTGTCGAACGCGGACGGGATCGAGCGCAGCAAGGTCGTGCAACTCGGTGCGGTCCTCGTCCATCTCGTAAAGCTCCCAGTCCTGCCCATGACGACGCACCAGCTTCCATGGGCCGAACCGCAGCGCCGCGTTGCCCTCGTGCTCCCAGAAGATCGGCTGTTCACGCTGCCAATCTGCGCCTTGCAGCATCGGCAGGATGCTTTCACCCTCCATCGGGTGCACGGCATGGCCGCCGAAGTCGGCCGGGTACGCCGCGCCTGTCACGTCAAGGATCGTGGGAAGGATGTCGACGACATGGGTGGGCTCATGCGCCACGACGGGGGCGCGGATGCCAGCCGGCCAGCGCGCGATCAGCGGGGTCGATATGCCGCCCTCATGGACCCAGTGCTTGAACAGCCGGAACGGCGCGTTCGACACATTGGCCCAGGGCAGATCATAGCTCATGAACGTATCCTTGCCGCCAGCCGGCAGGTCGGTCCGGTTGCCCGGCCGAACGATCGAGCCGTCGTGGTTCACCCGCGGATAGTATTGGGCCCAGCCTTCCTCCTCCATCAGCTCGGCACAACCGCCATTGTCCGACAGGAACATCACCAGCGTATTGTCGCCCATCCCAAGCGTCTCAAGCCGCGCCAGTACCTTGCCGATGCCGCGATCCATCTGCTCGACCATGGCCGCGTAGGTCTGCATACGGCGGGCCTCCCAATCGCGATGGGTGATGGCTGCCCAGGGTGGCGCACCGGCATCGCGCGGCGAAATATCCCAGGGCTTGCGGAGCAGTTTCCGGCTGTTCAGGTCCTCGTGCCGGGCGGTACGAATGTGATCCCAGCCCGACATATAAACCGAGTCATAGGCCGCAATGTCCTCTTCGTGCGCATGAAGCGGCCAGTGCGGTGCCGTGTAGGCGAGATAGAGGAAAAAGGGTTGCGCGTCCTGGGCGGCTTTCTCGATCATTCCGATGGCGGCATCGGTGATGGCATCGGTAAAGTGAAAGTCGGCTTGCGTGATTTCCACGCGGCCATCGTTGCGCAGGATGCAATGCGGCGAAAAGAACGAGGCTGCCCCATCGACCATGCCATAGAATTCGTCAAAACCGCGCTGCCGGGGCGTGGGATGGCCCAGGTCGCCGATGCGCCAGCTGTCGATTTCCCGTGCGTCGAAATCGCCGCCGACATGCCATTTGCCCGACATCAGCGTGCGGTAGCCCGACAGGCGCAGCACCTCGGCGATGGTGACGGAGTTGTTGGACAGATAGCCTTGGTAGGCCCGCGATCCGAGATTTGCGCCCATGTGACCGATGCCCGCCCGGTGCGGATAGAGTCCTGTCAGAAGCGAGGCGCGCGTCGGACAGCAGCGGGCGCAATTGTACATGGCCGACAGCGCCGCACCCTCGCGCGCCATCCGGTCGATGTTGGGTGTGCGGATCTCGGACCCGAAGCAGCCCATGTCCGAAAACCCCATGTCATCTGCGAGGATCAGGATGACATTCGGGCGCATTGCAGCAGAGGATTTATCTGATGTCATTCCGGACCTGTTCCCGACGACAGAGGCCTGGACGAGCAGGCTAATGGCCAAGTGCCCGGGCTTCCAAACTCTTTTTTCGGCGGCGGTCGCGAAGGGGCAGGAAACTCATTGGGGGGCGTTCGGGCAGCAGTGTTGTTCGGGATCGTGCGAGGGCCAACGACGGCTGGTCCGCAGCGGCAGCCTGATCAAGTAGGGCCGCGCCGAACATCACGGTGACGATCAGCGCCAGCTACACCACTCCATGGGACAGCATCCGGCTTTGTTGTCACGGGTTTCGCTTGCGCGATCCTTCTGTTCTTGCTCATCTTCGCTCCATAAAGGCTGCGATGAGCTGAAAACCATCCGTTCCACAATATGCCTAAACTGTCTTATAGGCGCTGACGTTAGACACAGCCTGCGAAGGATGCCATGCCCCAGATGATCTTCGTCAACCTTCCCGTCGCCGATGTTGCGCGTGCGCGCGCCTTTTACGAGGGGGTGGGATTCGCCATCAACCCGAAGTTCTCGGACGTCAAGGCCAATTGCGTCGTCGTATCCGAGACGATCTACCTCATGACGCTGCAGACCGGGTTCTTCGCAAGCTTCGCGCCGGTGCCCGTCGCCGACCCCCGCACGAGCGCGGCCGCACTCATCGCGCTTTCGCGCGAGAGCCGCGCCGCAGTCGATGCCTTTGTCGAGGCCGCGCTCGCCCATGGCGGCAGCGAGCCCAAGGCGCCCTCCGACCTCGGCTTCATGTATCAGCGCACCGTGGCGGACCCCGACGGTAATCTGTTCGAACCCTTCTGGATGGACCCGGCCGCAGTCTGACCCCGCGGTGTCGGGCAAACCGGCAGCAGCGGGCGCCGCGCCGGATCGTTTGTTCGGTCAATCGCCCTTTGCCGGG
>JBMTCD010000250.1:0-4499 GCA_049430545.1 Luteolibacter sp. | reverse complement strand
AACATTGTTGTTTTGTTAGCCAGCTTCTTCACATTTGGAAGCCGCTTCTTGGAAAATCCAGGAATCCCGGGTGGTTATTGACCAAAAGCCGGCCAGTGGGCGCGCAATAGACAGGCACCGTGCCCGCCACTGCTGGAACCGCTTGCAAATTCCCGATTGGCGCTTTTGTTGGCGGCGCGATGAACTTGATGTCCATGTTGCGAGCGATTTCCCTCACCGAAGGCGTGTCCTTCCTGGTCCTGCTGCTGGTGGCGATGCCCTTGAAATACCTCTGGAACCAGCCATTGGCGGTGAAATACGTCGGCTGGGCGCACGGCGTGCTTTTCATGGCTCTCGGCGCCTTGCTGCTGCTGGCCATGTGGCGCGGCCATTCCGCACCGCCGCCATCGTGGGTGTGGCCGCATTGCTGCCCGGCGGGCCGTTTTTCGCCGACCGCCTGCTCAAGCGCCACCAGCAATCGATCACGGAGTGAGCGGCAACACTGTGACCACAGCGGGACTGGCGGAGAAGACCCGCGCAGCGGTTTCGCGGACCTGCGCGGGGCGGAGCGCCTGATAGATTTCCGGCAATTGCCGGTGTTGGTCGGCGGGATGGCCGAAAAGCAGGTCGAGCGCGATGTGGCGCGCGGTGTGGCCCGGCGATTGTTGCTGGAGCGCGAGACCGCTGAGCACGGTGGCCCGGACGCGGTCGAAGACCTCATCGGGAATGCCACGTTCCGCGATTTTGGAAATTTCGACCATCATCTCGTGCCGCGCGAGGTCCCCCTGCTCCGGCGCGGTGGCCAGATAGAACGTGAACAGGCCGCCATCGTAGCCGAGGAACTGGGTGGCCCCCACTTGATAGGCGAGGCCGAGGTCCTCGCGGATGCGGGTGAACAAGGGACCGGCCATGTCGGATGCGTATTCCTGGACCATCGCCAGCGCATGGCGCTCCGGGCTGGAAACGGACACGCCGTGAAAACCGATGGCCAGCACGGCCTGGCGCTTAGGCAGGTGGACCACGAGTTCGCCGTTGCCCGGCGTGCCGGGCGGGCCCGGCCACGGATCGCCCACTGGCAAGGCGGCGAGACGCTTTTCCAGCAGATCGAGCGTGCGGGCGGGATCGATGTCGCCCACGATGGCGAGCGTCGTATTCGAGGCGGTGAAGTGGCGCGCGTGGTGGGCGGCAAGCGCCGCGCGGTCCAGCCCGGCCAGGCTCTCGTGGGATCCGAGTGCGTCGAGCCCATAGCCGCGGCCGGAAAAAGCGGTGTGGCGCAGGGTGCGGAATCCGGCGTGCAAGGGGTCTTGCAAGGCCTCTTCCAAGGCGGCGAGCTGGCTGGCCTTTTCCTTGGCGATGGAATCCTCCGGCAAGCGCGGGGAAACCAGGACATCGCACATGGCATCGAGAATCGTCTCGGTGTCCGGAGCCAGTCCGCCGGCTTGCAACAGCAGGGCGTTGTTGCCGGTGCTGGCATTCATCGATGCGCCGAGCGATTCGAGCAAGGTGGTGATTTCCTCCGCGCTGCGCGAGGCGCTGCCCTTCGGCAGGGTGGCGGCGAGCAGCTGATTGAGACCGTTGGTTTCCGGTGCTTCGGACGGCAGGCCCGCCTTCACCGCCGCCAGTGCCTGAACCAGCGGCACGCGGCGGTCCGGCAGCATGGCCACACGCAGACCGTTGGAGAGCGTGTGAACCTCGATCTCGCCGCGCAGGTGGCGCGCCTTGCCCGTCCGCGCCGGGGCCGGGGCTTCCAGCGGATCGAGGATCGTGTGAATCAGGCGCGCTTCGTCGAGCCGGGATGCCACGCGGCGGACGTCGTCCACGGTGACCGCCGAGATCGCAGCGACGTGGCGGCCGGTGAAATCCAGGTCGCGGGCCTCGTGCCAGTTCGAGGCGAGGTCGCTGGCGCGGCCGGAGGCGCTGGTGAGCGTGCGGAACTGGGATGCGGCGATCTGGCGTTGCGCCTTGGCGAGATCGGCGGCGAGATCGGCCTCGCGCAAGGCCGCGATTTCCTCCAGCACCGCCGCAGCGAGGGCATCGCGGTTTTCCGGCAGGGCATCCGCGGAAACGGCCAGCAGGCCTTCGCGGCCGGCAGCGATCCATGAGTAGGCGGAAATTTCCAAGGCCAAGCCGCGTTGCTCACGCAAGTTGCGATGGAGACGCGATGCCCGGCCGCGGCCTAGCATGGCGGCAAGCACCTCGCAGACCGGTGCGTCCGGGTGATCGAGCGCGGGCGTTTTCCAGGCCATCGATATCCGGCTCACCGGGATGGCGAAGGTTTCGCGGGCGCGCCGCGGGCCGAGTTGCGGCGGATCGATGGCCACGAGCGGCTCCCGACCGCAGCCCGGTTGGCAATCCGCGGTCAGTTCGGCGATCGCGGCCCGCGTTTCATCCGCATCGAAATCGCCGGAGACCACCAGAAACGCCCGGTCCGTGGTGTAGCGCGCGCGGTGGTAGGCGGTGAGATCGTCGTAAGTGAGCGCATCGAAGCGGTGGCGGTGGCCGATCACTGGATGGCGGCGCGGGTCGTGGTGGAAGGCGGTGGTAAGCAGCAGTCGGGTGGCGGCGTTGTCCGGATCGTCCAAGCCCATGTCGATCTCGCGGCGGATCACGTCCTTTTCCCGCTCGAATTCCGATTCTGGAATCACCGGGAAAAACACCAGCCCGGCCAGGCATTTCAAAAAGACCGGCAGCGAGACGGCCGGGCCATCGATGTAATACACCGTGCGCTCGAAGGTCGTGTAGGCGTTCCAATGGCCACCGGCGGCCTGCACCACGCCCGCCAGCTCGTCGGCGTCGTAATCGCGCGTGCCCTTGAAAACCATGTGTTCGAGAAAATGCGAAACGCCCGAGCCGAGCAGGTGGTCCTCGTGCAGCGATCCGCTTTCCACCCAGATCTGCGCCGAGACCACGGGGGCTGCGGGATCGGGGTCGAGAATGACGGTCAGCCCGTTGGGCAGGGTTTCGGCAGTGGCGGTGGTGGCGGGGTATTCCATGAAAATCCGGCTTGGAGTCGCGCCGTCCATGCAGTAGGAAATCGTGCCATGCAACGCTGGATCGTTCCGGGAATCGTGATCGGCATCGTCGCCATGGTCTTGACGGCTGTCGGCGGGTATTTCGCCCTCAAGATCTACAAGCAGAATCGTCCTGCGCCGGTTTGGGTGCCCTTGCCGATCAATCCGGATTTTTCCTCCGAGAAAACCCGGGAAATCGTCAATGAACTCAAATCCCGGCTGTCAGAACCGGAGCTGCTTCAACGGGTCAGCAAGGACCTTGCATTGACGGGGCCATGGGAGAAGGCGAGTGACAAGGAATGTGCCGCGGAGATCGGCCGCCGCCTGTTCGTCCGCTCCGGCGAGGCGGACACGCCCATGGGCAAGGTGCCGGCGATCCATGTCGGCGTGGACGGCAAGCGCAAGGAATTCGAACTCTCGGGAAAAATCGCCATGCGCCTGATGGACGATGTCTGGCCGATTCTTGGCATGGATCCACCGCAGAAGCCTGAGGCCGATTGAAGGCGAAGGGGCCGGCGCTCCGCGTGGAAGACCGGCCTGATGGGTGTGCAGTGGCGCAAGACCACTGGTGCCTGCCGCTCAATTCGGTGTATCGGGCTCTTCCAGTTGCGCAGGCTCTTCCGGTTCCGGCAGTGCCTCGCGGATGGCGTCGCTCGCGGCATCGGTCGCCTCTTCGGCCTCGGTCTTCAATTTATCGGTGGCGCTTTCCACCGCTTCCTTGGCTTCGTCGGTCATGGCCTTGGCTTTTTCCTTGGCCTCTTCAATCATGCTTATCGTCTCTTCGGCCGCGGCGTCGCCCATTTCCTTGAGTCCTTCGGCGACTTTCCCGGCCCCCGACTCCATTTTCTCGGAGACGGTTTCCTTCTGCTTGCAGGCGACGAGCGCCAGCGGCACGGCGATGACAGTGATCCAGAGTGCGTGTTTCATGGCGTGGTTGGTTTGTTGTTAGGGAATGCAGGTATTCATTCCGTTTTACAATCGGCGGGTGTGCGCGGGCTGTCAAAGGATCATTGCCCGGGTAATATGCAGGCATTCTGGACAAAACCGGGCGCACGGGCCATCCTCGCGCGCCTTGAAATTCGGAACCTCCCAGCTCGCCTATTGCACCAATATCCACCCCGCCGAGAGCTGGGAGGAAACGCGGAAGATGCTGCGCGATCATGTGCTGGCGGTGCGCGACCTGGTCTGCCCGGAGAGCGAATCGTTCGGCATCGGCCTGCGGCTTTCCGCGCTGGCGGCGCGCGAATTGCTGGAAAACGACCGGCTGCCCGCCTTCCGCGACTGGCTTGCGGAGAACCGCTGCCATGTCTTCACAATCAACGGCTTTCCCTACGGCAGCTTCCACGGAACGCGGGTGAAGGAGCGGGTGTTCCAGCCGGATTGGAGCGATCCGGCACGGGTGGATTACACGAAAAAGCTGTTCCGCATCCTCGCGGCCGTTGCGCGACCCGGAGACGGCGCATCGGTGTCCACGCTGCCCGGCTCACACAAGACCTTCCATGCCGATGA
>JBMTCD010000249.1:0-4536 GCA_049430545.1 Luteolibacter sp. | reverse complement strand
CCCGGGACGGCAAGGTCGGCGCCTCGGGCACCCAGGCGCTCACTTTTTCCGGCAGCACGCAGACCGTTGCCATCGGCGCGCGCGCCAATGGCTCCGCCGTGGAGGGCTTCTTCCCCGGGGGGGTCAACAACGTTCGCGTCTGGAAAACCGCCCTTGGCATCAACCGGGTCCGCTCCGCCCGCACCACCATCGTGATGGGCGGCGGGCAGGCAGATCTCGGTTTGGAGATGCCCTTCGACACGCCGCCCGTTGCGGAGATGCCGGGTGTTTACGTCGAACGCCGCGAGGGAAGCCAGACACCCGCCACCGTGGCCGATGCCCTTGACCCGGCGACTTTCCCCGTGGCGACCAAGGGTGTGCAGGACGGATTTTCGATCCCTGCGCCTCCAGCGGGCAGCGGGCCCTACTACGGCTGGACCATGCGCACCCGGCTCCGCATCGATGTCGCCGCGAATTACACATTCGGGATGAGTGGCGGCGATGGTGGCCAGCTTTGGATCGATGGTGTCCAGCAAGCCAACCCCAACGGACAGCAGGATGATCCGAGCAATTTCCAGAAAACCCTCTATCTGAGCGCGGGCGACCATGTGATCGAACTGCTGGCCTACGATGCGGGCGGCGGCAGCCCCAGCCTCGCCTACAAGAAAGACGGCACCTCCGACGCTTTTAACCCGCTCCCGAAAGCTAACCTCCACTTGCTGGCACGCGACCAACTCACATTCGGTGTTTTCTCCATCTCCTCGGCCGAAGGACGCAATGTCTCCTTTGTTCTGAACGGCGCCGACGGGGTGTTTCCAAACGCCATCAAGGGCGCGCAAATGGTGGCGGCGCTCCTGCCCGGCTTCCATTTCAATCCCTTGGACACCACCACCGGTGCCACCCACAACATCGACCCTACCGAGCAGGGCGCGCTCACCGACTACCGCCGCGTCTTCTGGATGTGGGACAAGACTTTCCGATTCAAGGTTGATGTCAGTGCCGTCGGCCTGCCCGAGGCCGCGCTTGCCGCAGTCACGAAGCTGCCCTATTTCAATACGGTTGAGGGCAGTTATGATTTCACCAACTCGGTGCAAACGCAGGTCGCTGCAGGCATCCAGACAGTGTTGAACACCTGGCTGGTCGAGGGCGAGCAGCTGGAGGTTGGCACGATTTATCGCAGTCCGGACCGGCGCTACACTCTCAGGGAGGTCGTTCAGGCGATGAACAATTTTGCCAACATCAACTTCCGCAGCATGCTCAAT
Organism: Luteolibacter sp.; assembly: GCA_049430545.1. Lineage (GTDB taxonomy): Bacteria > Verrucomicrobiota > Verrucomicrobiia > Verrucomicrobiales > Akkermansiaceae > Luteolibacter. Next base: position 3,295 of record JBMTCD010000249.1, on the reverse strand, counting down.
GCGAGTTATACCGGCATCATCGCCAAGGCTTATTCGATTCCTGCAGTTTCCGCTCCCGGCAGCATGATGCTCACTTACGCGCCCACCGTGTTTCGCGCCCAGCTGGCCCTCGGTGAGGGACTGGATTTCTCCAGCCGAAGCGCGATCGACACCCAGCTGGTGCCCGACCTTCCGGACGACGCCGAACTCGTCTCCGTCACCGGCAACAGCAAACCCGCCGTGACCGCTCCGGATGTCACCCAGGACGAACCTGGCTGGACCGCTGGCGAGGGCGAATCATGGCAGTGGGACATCGTCGGCAAGAAGTGGTATCCGCTCAAACCCGGCGTGTTCACGCTCGCCTGGAAGGACAAGAACACTCTCGAAACCTACAACATGGAGGTCACCGTGGGCTTCCCCGCGGACACCCGGACGATTGCCTTCATGGAAGACGCGCAGGGGAACTATCTGGGTGCCGCGCCGGACTACGAGACAGACTACACCTTCGACGCTACGGCCGGGTCCTTCCCCGCCACTCCTGGCGCCCACTACCGCTACCTGGTCTCTCCCAATGCGGCTTCACGGTTCCCGGTGGATCTCGACCCCGCGGCCACCGACCGTTGGACTTTCCTCCGGCAGGCTTTCTCCACCCAAAGTAGCGCCAAGGTGGACAAGACCAATGCCTCGGCTCCCCGCTTCACCGAGTCTTCTCCGGACAACCGGACGGTGCTCGTCTTCAGCTACCGCCCGACCAATGCGGTCGCCAGCGGCGACCTGACTCGTGAGCAGATCGCCGTGCGTGTGGTGGGCTCAATCGACCCAGAAAGTCACTCGACCGACGGCCCCGCCCAGACGGTGGCCTCGCGCATCACCAGCACGGATGACACCGCCGGCTACGGGTCCGGCTACATGGTCAACGAGGTCTCCAACTACAATGCCTCGATCTACGATCGCAGCGCCGCCGTCGGCCAGTGGGGGCCGGTTTACCCGGTCAACCGCAACGAACTCTTCACGGATGACTCCCGCCGCCTCAGCATCGGCTACTACGAAAACCCGGGCCAGGATCCCGCCAGCACGGTTCACCCGCCGGTCGGCTGGCCCTACGTGGTGACCCACTACGATGACGTGACCTATCCCGACCCGGGCAGCGGCCCCGCGATCTACATCGCCAGCCAGCTCGGCAGCGAGGGCGTCAGCCAGTCGTTGGAGAATCCCCAAGCCCAGTTGGTCTTCGATCCGGCCCGTTACACCAACCTCACGGTTTACAACCAGCCGGACCGTGACAAGGCCGGCTACAATCCCAACGAGGAGCACGCCCTTGTCGCGCCGTCCAACCTCGCCGCCATGACTGGCGACAGCACCGCCAACACCGGCCAGAGCGCCTTCTTCGCGCTGCAAAACAGCATCAACCGCATTGATATCTCCGGCTATGCAAGCGACCCCAAGGCATACACCTCGGAGCCTTTCGTGCTCGCACAATATTTCGACACGAGCACCGGCCTGCCCGCCATGCGGGCCTATGAAGTCCTCACCACCCGCGGTTTGAAAGCGGATGGTTCTCCCGAGGATGGCACGGAGTCGTTCCCGGCGCTCGATCCCAAGACCCACCTGCCGGTGGACGAGGCGGGCAACCCGGTTCCGCAGCCGTCCAACCCCTGCTATGAGTTCAAGACCGTGACCTTCGCCGGCGATCTGGTCACGCCGATCTACCCGCTCAACCTGGTTCTGGGCGGCCGCCTCCTGATCCAGAGCGGGGGCGGAAACGTGAGGGTTCAGATCGACGCCGACCACTCGGTTGACCAGCAGACACTCTGGCACGACAAGAACGGCGTGCCGTGGTCCGTCGCGGGTGACTTCGAGGATGGGGGCCAGCGTTTTCCCGGCCGCTTCTTCTACCGCCACTGGTATCCGCTGGCCCAGGGCTTCTGGCTGGGCGAGGGAACACAAGCCAAAGCCGCTGGCACCCCGGTCTGCTGGCTGCCGGATGCGAGCAGCCTGCCGGACTTTACCGACGTTTCCAAGCAAGCTCAGAAGATCGATTACTCCTCATACTGGAAGGAAAACTACCCGGTCCTCAAACGCGGCGAAACCCTCGCTTACGCCGGGGGCGAATCCAAGGCGGACCACCCCGCCGCGCCAGGCCTGCCCGGCGTCATCGGCTGGGCCTCGGCAGAAGTCGCCTTCGACTCCGCCACGCGTGACATGGTCATCAACAATGACAATGTGAAATCCTACAATGCCCGCTTCATGCGCCTGCTGGATATCCACGCGGTGGAGTATGCCAAGGAGGCCATGCCGGAGGACCTCACCCCGGCCCACGCGGACAAGGTCTCGGTGAGTGGCTCGCGCTGGTATTTCAAGGAGCTGGGCGCGCGGCTCAACCAGCGTTTCTACTACGACAGCCTCGCGGCCAAGCTGGTGTTGCGCGGCACGATGAATGGCATGGAAAGCGGCGATCCGAAGCTGACCCAAACCCCGCTGACCGCGCCCCAGTTGCTGTGCAACGTGCTGGATGAAAAGGATGTGGAGGCCTTGAAGGACCTGAGCCATGAAGAAGAATGGACGAAAGCCATTGAAGAGCTTGAAGAACTCAATGCGGGCAACACGGCTGGCCTAGTGAACCAACCACTACAGGTCCAATTCTACGACGAAGCCGGCAACACTGTCAGAACAGACACATCCACTTATCGTTCCGTGAGCAGCCTCGGCGTGGGCACCACGCTGGTGCCCAATCCGGAGTCGCTCACCGAGGCGGTCGGCGAGGAGAAATTCGTCACCGTGGTGGAGAACAACGACCCCGCCGCCAGCGGCGCCGTCACCCTCCACGTCATCCGTCTGGGCGACGAACGCTACCGCGGGTCCATCGCCGTCATCACCCCGAAGGACGCCTTCGACGAGAAGGTGGAGCTGATGCACACGGGCGACTTCGGCGGCAACACGGCCGAGGTCTATTACCAGTGGTGGGTGCACGACGTGGCTCCGCTCGACGGACTGCCCACGCCGGACGACTCATCCGCCACCGGCTGGACGATCTACCAGCAGGGCAAGGGCCTCACCTCGATCTCCTTCGCGGGCGATCCGACAATGACCCTGGCTGACAAGCTCTTCTACGTCCGCTACGGCCATGCCGGTGAGCTGGGGGATGTGAAGGATCAAACCAACACCATCACCGACGATCCGGAAACCGCCAGCGTCACTTCGGAAAGCTGGCGCCTCGTCGATCCGGGCGCCACCGCTCCCGACTGGGGCCGGAGCAATCCCGACAGTCAGTTCCCCGCCTCCCCCCCCCACGGGGGCAAGGTGCCCGTCCAGTGGG
>JBMTCD010000248.1:0-4539 GCA_049430545.1 Luteolibacter sp. | reverse complement strand
CAGGATCTGATCACGATGAAGCACATCGACAACATGGCCAAGATCATCCTGCTCACCGGCACGATCGTCGGCTATGCCTATCTGATGGAGCTGTTCGTCGCCTTCTACTCCGGCGCGATCTACGAGATGGAGGCCTTCAAGTTCCGCATCGCCGGCCCCTACTGGTGGGCATACGCCGCGATGATGTCGCTGAACGTGATCTCGCCGCAGTTCTTCTGGTTCAAGAAATGCCGGGAAAACCTCTGGGTGGTCATGGCCATCGCGATGTGCGTGAACGTCGGCATGTGGTTCGAGCGCTTCGTCATCATCGTCACCACGCTGGCCCGCATGTGGCTGCCGGGCGATTGGAAGACCTTCTCGCCGTCCGCGCAGGACATGATGCTCTTCGTCGGCACCATCGGCATGTTCCTCGCGCTGTTCATGCTCTTCCTGCGCTTCCTGCCCTGCATCAACATCGCCGAGGTGAAATGGACCAAACCCGAGTCCGATCCGCACCACGACGACAAGGAGCACCACCCCGACCATGGCGCGGTATCGGAAGCCGCCTATCAGAAGGAGCTGGCCTGATGCCCGACTTCAAATTTCAAATCCCAAATTTCAAATTCGAATAGTGAGCACGACCCGCAAACGAGTTTACGGCTATCTCGCCGAGTTCAAGAGCGCCTCCGCCCTCTACAAGGCGGCGGAGAAGGTTCGCGACGCCGGTTTCCGGAAATGGGACTGCTATTCGCCCTATCCGATCCACGGCCTCGATGGCGCGATGGGCATGAAACGCTCGATTTTGCCATGGTTCGTGTTCTTCGGCGGCATGACCGGTTGCGCCACCGCCTTCGCTCTGGCCTACACCACGCAGGTGGCGATTTACCCGACCATCGTCCAGGCCAAGCCGGCCAATATCTTCACCATCCCGGCCTTTTTCCCGGTGATGTTCGAGCTGACCATCCTGTTCTCCGGTTTCACCGTGCTCTTCGGTCTGCTCGCGCTGATCCAGCTTCCGCGCCTCAACCATCCGCTCTTCGCCAGCAAGCAGTTCCACCGCGCCACCGACGACGGCTTCTTCATCGCCATCGAGGCCCGCGATCCGAAATTCAGCCCCAACCAGACCAAGGACCTGCTCGCGGAAATCGGCGGCACGAATATCGAACTCGTCGAAGAAGAGGACTGACAGGCAGTTTCAAATCTCAAATTTCAAATTTCAAATTCCCCGATGCGCTATTTCTTCCTGGCATACGCACTGATCGCGCTGCTTGTCGTCGGCATCTTCGGCCTGCGCGGCCAGAAGTTTTCCAAGCCGCCGGTCCGCATTTTCCCGGACATGGACGAGCAGGACAAGCTGCGGGCCCAGAAGCCATCTCCATTCTTCGGCGATGGAATGGGCGATCGCCTGCCGGTGGCACAGACGCAGCCGCGCGGCTTCAACACCGAGGGCGAGAAAACCATCGGCGGCATTCCGGAATATGAATTCGGCGGCCAGGAGGGATATTACTACACCGGTGAGATCGGCGATTACTATGGCAACGGCATGCCGGAGGAACTCGCGCTGGACGCGGACAGCGCCGCCGAGTTGATCCGTCGCGGAAAGGAACGATACGGCATCTACTGCGCCATCTGCCACGGCGCCTCCGGCGATGGCCAGGGGATCACCGCGAATTACGGAGTGCCCGGTATCGCCAACCTCCAGCTTCCCTCGTTCCACCAGGAAACCTACCCCGACGGACGGCTCTACCACACCATCACCTTCGGCAAGGGCATGATGAGCGGATACGGCTACAATATCCCGGTCCGCGACCGCTGGGCGATCATCGCCTATGTCCGCACGCTCCAGGCCGCCAAGGCAGGCACCAATTGATTTTCACACCGCAATGGCCCACCACCACGTCACATCCGCAGACATCGCCATCGATGGCGATCATCTCGACACCACGCGGTCCGCGAAGGTGAAAACCATCGCGCTGGCCGTTGCGGCCATAGGCACGCTGATCAGCCTTTACCTGCTGTTCTTCGCGCCCGAGAAGGTCCGCGGCTCGTTCGCATACTCGTGGGTGTTCGCATTTTATTTCTTCCTCACCCTCTCGATCGGCGGCTGTTTCTGGACGCTGCTCCACAACGTCTCCAATTCGGGGTGGGGGACCTCCGTCCGCCGCACCTTCGAAAACCTCGGCTCGACTTATCCGTGGATGTTCCTGTTCGGCATTCCGCTGCTGTGCCCGCAGGTCCAGCAATACCTCTACGAGTGGATGAACACCCACCGTGCCGCCGATGGCAGCGTGAAGGAATACCTCCACCACCACGACCATCTGCTCTACAACAAATATTGGTATCTCAACCTGCCGTTCTGGTATGTACGGGTGATCTTCTGGGGCGTGGGCCTGAGCGCGGTGATCATCTTTCTGCGAAAGCTTTCCACGGACCAGGACAGCGATCCCTACCCCGGCACCAAGCGCCTTTTTCGCGCCCGTTTCCATTCCACCTACACGCTGATCATCTTCGCGCTGACCATCACCTTCACCGGCTTCGATTTCCTCAAGGGGCTTGACTACAAGTGGTTCTCCACGATGTGGGGTGTGTATCTCTTCGCCGGCTCGGCGCTCAATTCGATGGCGGTGATCATTCTCGTCGTCGCCTGGCTCAAGAGCCAGGGCCATCTCAAGCACGTCGCCGGCCCCGAGCATTTCCACATCATGGGCAAGCTGCTCTTCGCCTTCACGGTGTTCTGGGCCTACATCGCCTTCTCGCAATATTTCCTGATCTGGTATGCCGGCATCACCGAGGAAACCTCGTATTTCCTCATCCGCAACACCGGCAACTGGAACACCGCGATGATCGCGCTGGTCTTCGGCCACTTTGTCATCCCCTTCGTGATCCTGCTCCAGGCATGGCTCAAGCGGAATTCGAAATGGCTCTCGATCATGGCGGTTTACACACTGGCGATGCACTTGCTCGACCACTATCTCATCGCGATTCCCGAGCGCGGCGTCTCGCTCGGCAAGATCAAGCCCGAGGTCTTCGGAGGAATCCAGCCGACCATTCCCGGCGCGTTCTGGGGCGATATCCTCGCGTTCGTCACCATCGGCGCGGCCTTCCTGTTTCTCCTGCTGCGCGCCATCGCCCAGCACTCGCTCTACCCGAACCGCGACCCGCGCATCCTCGAGTCCGCCAACCTTGCCAACTGATCCGTCACCGCCCGTCACATGGACCCCAATCGCGACAACCCGATCATCCGTTTCACCACCTTCTGGTGGGCGCTCGGCGCATTCCTGATCTTCGCGCTGCTGCTGGCGGTGATCCTTTTCTTCAACCGCAAGCCTGCCGATACGCTCGAAGACGCCGCCGCCAAGCCGCGCTACGAAATCAAGGCCAAGGTGGATGCCGCGCAGGCGGAGTCTCTGCCGCCGGAGAAAATCGACGCCGCGATGCCCGCGGTGGCCGCAAAGCTCGCTGCCTCCAAACCCGCCGCCGTGGAAAAACCCGAGCAGGTCGTGCCCGGATCGCCGACCGCCGAGAAAATCGCTTCCGCCCCGCCGGTGGACACTTCCGTGGTCGATGCGCCGGCTGCGGATCCGGATGAACCCATCGATCCCGCGGTGATGGAGATGGGCAAGGCGCAATACATGCTCTGTGCCGCTTGCCACGGCCAGAACGCCGAAGGCACTCCGATCGCCCCGCCGCTCGCCGAATCCGAGTGGGTCACCGGCCCGGCATCCAACCTGATCCGCATCCAGCTCCGCGGGCTCACGGGGCCGATCACCGTGAAGGGGACCGAATACAATTTCCCCGGCGGCATGGTGGCCATGGCCTACCAGACCGACGAGCAGATCGCCGCGGTGCTCACCTACGTCCGCAACAATTTCGGCAACAAGGCGCCCGCCGTGAAACCCGAACAGGTAGCCGCCCTGCGCAGCGAAGTCGGAAAACCCCAGCTCACCGTCGAGGATCTCGTCAAACCCTGACGCCGCGCGAAATTCCATCACTCATCCTGATGTCACAGCCCACATCCCAAAGCACCGACCAAGACGCCATCCTGCGCGCGGGCATCGACCGCTCACTTCGCCATCCGGTGATGTTTTTCCTGACCAGCGGCGCGGCCTGGCTGGCGGTTTCGATTTTCCTCGGCATCATCGCATCGGTGAAGGTCCACAGCCCGGGCTTCCTGTCCTCCTTGTCGTGGCTCACTTATGGGCGCGTGTTTCCCGCGCACATCAGCGCGCTGGTTTACGGCTGGGGGATGCAGGCTGCATTCGCCGCGATCCTCTGGCTGATGGCCCGCCTTTCTCGCAAGGAGTGCACGATGGTGGGCTCCATCCTCACCGCCGGACATGTTTGGAACCTCGGCGTCATGCTCGGCGTGATCGGCATCCTGTCCGGAAATGGCACCGGCATGCCGTGGATGGAATTTCCCTCCTTCGCCTGGCCATTGTTGTTGATTTCCTATCTTGTCGTCGTCGTCGGTTCGTTCATCCAGTTCCGGATTCGTCCTCTGGGGCATGTTTATGTTTCACAATGGTATCTGTTGGCCGCCTTGCTGTGGTTTCCGTGGAT
>JBMTCD010000247.1:0-4593 GCA_049430545.1 Luteolibacter sp. | reverse complement strand
TGGTCGAGAGCGCCATCGAACTCGACGCGCCGACCCGCCAACGCGTCGCTGCCGGACTCGCCGCCCAATACGGAGCGGACCTCCGGATCGAATACCGCATCAATCCCGATCTCATCGGCGGCCTGCGCATGCGCGTGGGCAACGACGTGCTCGACGGCTCCGTGAAAGGCCGCATCGACCGCCTGTCCGCCGCCTTCTGATTCCTCTCAACCGATATCCGTTAACTGATAACCCGTCATCTTCCCCATGAGCAGCATCCTCCAGGAAATCGAACAACAAATCGCCGGCATCGACAGCTCCGTCGAGAAATCCAACGTCGGCACAGTGCGAGTCGTCGGCGACGGCGTGGCCAAGGTCGAGGGACTCTCCGACGTCATGCTCAACGAGATGATCGACTTCGGTGGCGGCGTCACCGGTATGGCCCTCAACCTTGAGGAAAGCGAAGTCGGTGTCGTGCTCCTGGGCGACTACGCCGCGATCAGCGAAGGAGCCGAGTGCAAGACGACCGGCAAACTTCTCTCCGTGCCCGTCGGCGAGGCCGTGCTCGGCCGTGTTGTCAACGCGCTCGGCGAACCCATCGACGGCAAGGGCGCCATCAGCGCCGCGGCTTATTATCCGATGGAGAAAATCGCTCCCGGCATCATCAAGCGGAAGTCGGTTTCCGTTCCGGTGCAAACCGGCATCATGTCGATCGATGCGATGATCCCGATCGGCCGCGGCCAGCGCGAACTGATCATCGGCGACCGTGCCACCGGCAAGACCACCATCGCGGTGGACACCATCATTTCGCAGGCGCAACAGAACAAGGCCGCGGAGCAGGGCAAACTGCAGAACCACAAACCGCTCTACTGCATCTACGTCGCCATCGGCCAGAAACTCTCCAACGTCGCCCGCATCCACAAGACTCTCGAGGATGCCGGCGCGATGGAATACACCACCATCGTTTCCGCCTCCGCATCTGACGCCGCGGCGATGCAATACCTCGCTCCATACGCCGGTTGTGCCATTTCCGAATACCTGATGGACCAAGGCAAGGACGTGCTGATCGTTTTCGACGATCTCTCGAAGCACGCCGTGGCCTACCGCCAGGTCTCGCTGGTGCTTCGCCGCCCGTCCGGCCGCGAGGCGTATCCCGGTGACGTGTTCTATCTCCACAGCCGCCTGCTTGAGCGCTCCGCGCGCCTGTCCGAGGCCGCCGGCGGCGGTTCGCTCACCGCGCTGCCGATCATCGAGACCCAGGCCGGCGACGTTTCCGCCTACATTCCGACCAATGTGATCTCCATCACCGACGGCCAGATCTATCTGGAAACCGACCTTTTCTACCAAGGCATCCGTCCCGCCATCTCGGTGGGTCTCTCCGTGTCGCGCGTCGGTTCTGCCGCCCAGACCAAGACGATCAAGTCGGTGGCCGGCACCACCAAACTCGACCTCGCGCAGTTCCGCGAACTCCAGGCCTTCGCCCAGTTCGGCTCCGACCTCGACGCCTCCACCAAGAAGAAACTCGACCGCGGCGCGCGCATCGTCGAGCTCTTCAAGCAGAACCAATACAGCCCGCTCGGCATGGAAATGGAAGCCGTCTATCTGTTCGCGATGCAGAACGGCTACTTCGACGACGTTCCCGTTGCCGACGTCAAACTTTGCCAAGCCGCGCTGGGCGAGTTCTTCAGCACCCGCAAAGGCGAGTTGCTCGACCGCGTCCGCAACGAGAAGCCCGACCTCAAGAAGGACGCCGCCATGGTGGACGCCCTCAAGCAGGCCATCGAGGACTTCAAGAAAACCTGGAAGTAATCCATTCCGGTCACTGGTTTCCGGCATCTAGCATCTCCATCACATGGCCAACCTCCGCGACATCCGCCGCCGCATCAAATCCGTCAAGAACACCGCGCAGATCACCCGCGCGATGCAGCTTGTGGCCGCGGCCAAGATGAAAAAGGCGCAGGACCAGGCGATGGCGGGCCGTGACTACGCCGAGCATCTCACCCAGATGCTCTTCGACATGCGGAGGAATTTCGGCGAGGAATCCCACCCGCTGCTCGAGCACCGCTCCGGCGGCCGCGAGTTGTGCCTGGTCATTTCCACCGACAAGGGGCTCTGCGGACCGCTCAACACCAACCTCGCGAAAGCCATCCGCGCCCACGTTTCGCCGGACGCCCACTTCGTCACCGTCGGCCGCAAGCTGCGTGTGATGTGCGAAAAACTCGGCAAGAGAGTCATCGCCGATTTCACCGTCCGCGACCCCGTGCCGTTCTCGCAAACCCGTCCCATCGCGCGTTTCCTCAGCGGCCATTTCCTCGAAGGAAACTACGACAAGGTTTCCATTGCTTTCACCTCCTTCGTCAACACGCTGCGCCAGGAGCCGGAAGTGGTCACCCTGCTTCCGATCCAAGGACACCGGGATGGAGAGGAACAGGCTTTCGAGAGCATTGGCAGCGGTTTTTCCGTCGCGGCCCACAGCAATGAGCCCGTGCGCGACTACATCTTCGAACCCAGCCCGGGCGAAGTGCTCGCCTCCGTCCTGCCCTTGTATCTCAATTACGAGGTCTTCCAGGCCCACCTCGAATCCCGCGCCTCGGAGCACTCCGCGCGGATGGTCGCGATGAAGTCCGCCACCGACAACGCCAAGAAATTCATGAAGGAACTCACCCTCGAATACAACAAGCTCCGCCAGGGTGCCATCACCGCCGAGCTGCTTGAAATCACCACCGCGATGAAGGCGATGGAATAGCGGATTGCGGTTATCGGTTATCAGTCACGAGGAAACGAAACCACTGCCAGCCGACCGCTCACACAGCCATTGATCACTTTAATCAGATAACTGACAACTCACAGACCCCATGAGCAACCAAGGAACCATCGTCCAGATCATCGGCGCCGTCGTGGACGCCGATTTTTCGCAGTCCGCCAAGCTGCCGGAAATCTTCAACGCGCTCGAAGTGCAATACACTCTCAACGGCGAGGAAACCAAACTGGTGCTCGAAGTTCAGCAACACCTAGGCGATGGCTGGGTGCGCGCGGTGGCCATGTCCACCACCGACGGCCTCAAGCGCGGCATGAAGCTGGTCGATACCGGCAAGCCGATCGCCGTGCCCGTGGGCGAGCAGGTGCTCGGCCGCATTTTCAACGTCACCGGCGACCTGGTGGACGAAAACAAGCCGATCCCAAACCCCGATCTCCGCTCGCCGATCCACCGTCCCGCGCCGGAACTCACCGACCAGTCCGCCGCCGCGGAAGTGCTCGCCACCGGCATCAAGGTCATCGACCTCGTCTGCCCGCTGCTCAAGGGTGGCAAAGGCGGCATGTTCGGCGGTGCCGGCGTCGGCAAGACCGTCGTCATCATGGAGCTCATCAACAACATCGCCAAGGCGCACGGCGGCTACTCCGTGTTTGCCGGTGTCGGTGAGCGCACCCGCGAGGGCAACGACCTCTACTGGGAAATGATCGAGTCCGGCGTCATCGCCACCGAAAAGGACGAGCACGGTCATCCCAAGCGCGACGAGCGCGGCAACCCGGTGCTCGCCGACGGCTCGAAGGTCGCCCTTTGCTACGGCCAGATGAACGAGCCGCCGGGTGCGCGTCTCCGCGTCGCACTCTCCGCGCTGACCATGGCCGAGCACTTCCGCGACGAAGCCAATCAGGACGTGCTGCTGTTCGTGGACAACATCTTCCGTTTCTCCCAAGCCGGTTCCGAAGTGTCCGCGCTGCTTGGCCGCACGCCCTCGGCGGTCGGTTACCAGCCGACCCTGTCCGAGGAAATGGCCGGCCTGCAGGAACGCATCACCTCAACCAACAAGGGATCGATCACCTCGCTGCAGGCGGTTTACGTGCCGGCGGACGACCTCACCGACCCCGCGCCCGCCAACACTTTCGCCCACCTCGATGCCACCGTGGTGCTCGAGCGCTCGCTGGCCGAGCAGGCGCTCTTCCCCGCCGTCGATCCGCTGGCCTCCACCTCGAAGGCGCTTTCCCCCGATGTCGTCGGCGAGGAACACTACCGGGTGGCCCGCGGCGTGCAGCAGACGCTCCAGCGTTACAAGGACCTGCAGGACATCATCGCCATTCTCGGCATGGACGAGCTTTCCGACGAGGACAAGCTCACTGTCTTCCGCGCCCGCAAGATCCAGCGTTTCCTCACCCAGCCGTTCCATGTGGCCGAGGTCTTCACCAACGTCCCCGGTGTGCTTTGCTCGATCGAGGACACCGTCAAGGGCTTCGCTGAAATCCTCGACGGCAAGTGGGATGACGTGCCCGAGGGCAATTTCTACATGAAGGGCGGCATCGATTCAGTCTCCAGAGACTGAATCGGATGTTGAATGCTGGATGTTGAATGTTGGATTTATCGATCTGAATTCTCATTCATAATTCAAAATTCATAATTCAAAATTTTCCATCATGCCTCTCCAGCTCGACATCGTCACTCCCGAGAAAAAGGTGTTTTCCGACACCGTGGACAACGTCTATTTGCCGGGAGCGGATGGTGAAATCGGCGTTTTGCCTATGCATGCCGGCCTGGTTACGGCGCTCAAACCAGGCGAGTTGAGATATCTTCACAACGGCCAGGTGGTCACCATGGCGGTCGGTTCCGGTTTTGCCGAA
>JBMTCD010000246.1:0-4688 GCA_049430545.1 Luteolibacter sp. | reverse complement strand
CACTTCGCCGTAGGCCTCCATCACGTTGCCGAGATCGCGGCGGAAGCGGTCCTTGCTCTCAAAATCCGCCTTCTTCTCGCCGTCGAAGGCGGTGGCGTCGTCCTTGAACTCCATCCGCAGCGTCTCCGGATCTTTAGTGACCCACATGCGCTTCGCCTTGCCCTTGTAGAGGGGGTTCATGGGCCTTGCGCAGGAGCCGCCGCCCGTGTGGTCGAGAACGCGTCACGGACAATCTCAAGGCAGTATGTTACCCCTGCCTTTCCAGCGAAACTTGTAGGGCGTTTGGCTGGAAGTTCCGACTCATTGATAATCAATTCCTCCAATCTATCAGAAACAGAGCGATGAGAACGATTTTTCAATGATTGGTAGCCTCCAGCCAAACGCCCTGGCGAAACTTGGAATTCATGACTTGCAAATCAAAGTCAAAAGGAAAGACTGTGGTATCTCGCCGGATAAGTGAATCCGCGCCACCATGCCAGTTTCCAAGCGATCTGCCAACAAAGCGCCGCGAGCACGCGCCGTGTCGCATGCCCGGCCGTTCAAGGTGGCGGTGTTTTTCTCAGCGCTGCATTTCCTGGGGCTCGTCGCTACAATCACCGCGATCGCCAAATCGTTCATCCAGCCGCATCCGCTCGCCCCGCGGGTGGTGATTGCCGGGCTGGCATTCAGCGCCATCACCTGGCTCATCGCTTACTTGAAGCGGCGCTCCGCCCATTGCCCGCTGTGCAAGGGCACCCCGTTGATCAACTCCGGTGCTCGGCCCCACATCCGCGCCAAACGCATCGTGCCATTCAACCACGGCGTGAGCGCCATCCTCAGCATCCTCGCCACGCACCGTTTCCGCTGCATGTATTGCGGCTCGGACTTCGATCTCCTCAAGCCGAGATCCTCGGCTCACGGCGTCAACGACCGCCCGGATGACAGACCGGACTACTGAATTTCCCTTGCAATGACAGCCTCGATCATGCGGAGAGCCTCGCGGTTGGCGCGCACGTCGTGGACACGGTGGAGCATCACGCCCTTGCCGCGGGCCAGTGCGGTGATGGCCACAGTCGGCCAGTGGCGCATGGCGAGGTCGTCGTTTTCGAGCAGGCGCGCGATGAATGATTTGCGCGAAGCGCCCAAGAGCAGCGGCCGATCATGAGGCGCGAGCGAGCCGAGGGCACGGAGCAGCGAGAGGTTGTGCTCGAGGTTCTTGCCGAAGCCGATGCCGGGGTCGAAGCACAGGGCTTCCGGGGCGATGCCGGCTGCGGTGAGTGTTTCCATGCGCTCGAGGAAAAACGCCCGCACTTCGGCGACGACGTCGTCGTAATGCGGTGCGAGCTGCATCGTGCGCGGCTCGCCGAGCATGTGCATGACCAGCACGCCACAACCCGCGGTGGCACACAGCGCGGTCATGTGCGGATCGGCGCGCAGGCCACTCACGTCATTGACAATGTCCGCACCCGCACCAAGCGCGGCGAGTGCCACGCCCGCTTTCATGGTATCGATGGAAATCAGACCGTCCCACTCGTCGCGCAGCGCGCGGATCACGGGAAAAACGCGCGCGGTTTCCTCCTCCGCGCTGACCGGCTGGGCGCCGGGGCGCGTGGATTCGCCGCCGATGTCGATGATGTCCGCGCCCTCGGCGATCATGCGGCGGGCGTGGTCGAGCGCGGCTTGGGTGCCCGCATGCCGTCCGCCGTCGGAAAACGAATCCGGTGTCACATTGAGGATTCCCATGACACGAGCGCGGCGGGAGAGATCGAGCGTGGCGCGGGGAGTTTTCCAGATCATCGCGGAATTGGCGGCTTGCGGCCACCGTCGGGGCAGCTAATTTGCCCGCCATGCAACGACTGGCAACATGGAAATCGGCCACACTCGCCGTGCTTGTGGCATCCGCCACCGCTCATGCCACCGCCCGGCCAAATGACGATGGCTTCAACGAAGTGGACGGCCCGAACGTGCGTGTGATGCGCCATGACGACGGCTCGCGCACCCACTTCACCCGCACGCCGGACAACCGCACGCTCGCCAAGCGCAAGTTTTCCGCCAACGGCGTGCTGATCATGCTCACCATCTATCGCATGGACGCCAACGGCAACCCGATCGGCTGCCGCATCTCGGACGGCCATGGCAACCTGCTCTTCAAGGTGAGCTACGGCTACCGCAAGTCCGACGGCCAGCTCGTCGAGGAACGCATGTTCGACGCCCGCACCCTCCGCCACGATCCAAACACCGGCAAGGAAATGCCGATCCAGCGCATCTGTTATGTCTACGACGCGCAGGGCAACCGCAGCGCGCCCATCGTTTTCAACCTCCTGCCCGGAAAGAAATTCGAGGAAATCTTCGGCGACAAGGCCTCCGCCCTCGACCGCAATCCGTTCCAGGAAAACGGTGGTCCGGTGAACCCAAACGCGCGCCCGGTCGGCGGCCGCTGAAATCCGGGAAGCAGCCCGTTATGCCTTCGCCCAAAATATTGCTGCCATGGCTCGTAGGCGGTGCCGTCGGTCTCGGCGGCATCATCTCCAAGGGCTTCGCTGGCGCGCGCAAAGCGCTCCACCAACGGGCGGCATAGAAAGGCGAGGCGCGACGTGTCACGAAGGCAGGGCTGATGCCGCATTTCCTGCCGAACGGCTGGATCCTGGCTTCCCTTGTCCCGGAGGCTGAGCGATGGCGGCAAAGACGCGACTTCATACGAGCTGCGTGTCCACCAGCAGTCGGTATGTGCCATTCTCAACCATCAGTTCATCGTGGCTGCCGCTTTCGACGATCCGGCCGTTCTTGAAGACGAGGATGCGGTCGGCATGGCGCACGGTGGACAGCCGATGCGCGATGACCAGCGAGGTGCGTCCGTGCATCAGGCGCTCGAGCGCTTCATTCACGAGCCGTTCGCTATCGGCATCGAGCGCGGATGTGGCCTCGTCGAGTAGCAGAATCCGCGGATCGGCGAGGATGGCGCGGGCGATGGCGATCCGCTGGCGCTGGCCGCCGGATAGCTTGGTGCCACGCGGTCCCACCAGCGTGTCGTAGCCATCGGGCAGAACGCTGATGAAGTCGTGGGCGTTGGCCTCGCGGGCGGCCCGCTCGATTTCCTCCATGGAAGCACCGGGCTGGCCATACTCGATATTCTCACGGATCGACCCGCCAAAGAGCAGCACTTCCTGCGGGACGATGGCGATCTGCGAACGCAGACACCGCAACGCGAGCAGGGACGCGGGCCGGCCATCGAACAAAACGCGCCCGCACTCAGGCTCGCTGAAGCCGAGGATCAGGGAAAAAGTGGTGGATTTCCCGGCACCGGAGGGACCGACGAGAGCCACACGGCTGCCAGGTTCGATGACGAAATCGATATCTTCCAATACCCTCACATCCGGTCGCGAGGGATAGCGGAACGACAGATGCTCGAAAGCGAGGGCACCGCCAAGTTTTGCATCCGCCTGGCCATCGCTGCGTTCGGACGGGGTGTCGAGCAGGGCGCGCAAGCGCTCGGTGGCCCCGGCTGTCTGCTGCAGCTGCGAGACAATTTCCGGAAACGAACCGAGCGATGCACCGACGAAAATCGAGAACAGGATGAAGGCCGCGAAGTTTGTCCAAGTGATCTCGCCGGTGGCGAGCATGCGGGCACCATGCCAGACCACGAACGAGATGGTGCCGAACAGCGCGAAAATCACAAATGAGAGGAAAGCCGCGCGGTTTTTGGCCCCGCGCCCGGTGACACTCAGAAAGTTGTCGAGCGCACGAGAATACCGGCTGCCCTCGAACGGCTCGTTGGTGAAGGCCTTCACATCAGCCACGCCCTGCACGGTTTCCTCGATCACCGTGCCGGCATCCGCAAGCGCGTCCTGGGCGTCGCGCGAGTAACCACGCACCTTGCGCCCGAAAAACGCCACCGCCAGCACAACCACCGGCACGCTCCCGAGCATGATGAGCGAGAGCTTCCAGGAGGATATGAAGATAAAGATCAGGCCGCCGACGAGAATGACGCTTTGGCGCACCGCCTGCGGCACTGTGTTGAGCAGGGTGTCGCGCACCACACCGAGATCGGCGGAAACACGGTTGCTCAACGCACCGGAGCGTTGCTCCTGGAAAAACGACATCGGCAGCCTCACCAGATGGTCGAACAGATCGCGCCGCAGCCGGTTGAGCGCGGATTCGCCGGAAAGGATGAATCCTTGCACGCGGAAAAACGCCACGGTCGCCTGCAGTGCAAGCACCCCCACCAACATCAGCACGATCCGGTTGGAACGCTCCAGGACCAGCGCCGGATCGACTTCACGCCGCAGCGCATCGGCCGGATTGCCAATCAGTTCCTTGAGGAAATACGGAAAACCCAGCGAAAGGATTGCGGTGAGGAACAAGGCCGCCAATGAGGGCAGGAAGATTCTCTTTTCCCGCATGAGGTAGCCGAGAATCCACTTCAGCGAGGAAACGGATTTCTTGGATGACGGTCCGGACATGCGCGGATGTGAGAGGATCGTGGCCCGCTCGTCAACCGCGGGGAATGCGCCGCCGCAGGCATAGCCCCACCAAGGCGCTTGCGAGCAACAGGGTGCTGCCAGGCTCCGGAATCAAGGTGCCGGTGACGCCGTCGATGGATGTGATGTAGCTGTGCACATCCGTGTAGGCGGTGAAATCGCCATATTGCGACGGATTGTAACTATTCAGGTGCGAAATTCAGCGGTTGGCCTGCGAATGCGGTGTTGATG
>JBMTCD010000245.1:0-4726 GCA_049430545.1 Luteolibacter sp. | reverse complement strand
AACAACAGGCTGGGGCGGAGCGGCGCGCCGATCGTGATGGGTTCCCACAATTCCGCGCTCATGCCTCCCCCCTTTCCGTCATGCGCAGCGCCAGGCGGCCCAGCGCGGCCTTGCGCGCCAGAATCCAGCGGTGTTCGGGGTTCTTGCGGTCGTAGGCCGCGCGGCGGCGCAGTTCCTCGAAGGCGGCGGCCACCGTCTCGGGCAGGTAGCCGGCCACCGCGCGGTCGTGCTCGGCGGCCTCGCGGCGCTGGATGGCGGCCAGGTGGTCCAATCCGGTCATGCTGCCGCCCGTGGTGGCGGCCGTGCGCCGCCCCACTGGTGAGGGTTTCCCCGCAGTGGGCCGGAAGTTTGTGGTGCGGACTTTGGCGATTCTCATGGGGTCAGGCGGGTGATGCGTTTGGGATCGAGCACCAGCAGCCACTCGCCGCGCTGGGTCACGCGGGCGTCGGCGGGGGCGGCCTGGCAGATGGCGGTCATTCTCGAGACGGAAATCGGCAGCCGGTGGGCGGCCACCACGTCGTCGGTGAGGAGCGGCTCGGCCGGGGTGCGGGCGATGCCGTGGCGGATGGCCGTGGCCAGCTCGGCGTCAAACATGGGCCACCTCCTCCTCTTGGGCATGCTCCCGCCCCTCGGCCCACACCGACCAGCGGCCGGTGAGGTCGCGCAGGCGGCGCAGCATGTCGCGGGCGTTGTCGTTGGCCTCGATGACATCGTCGCAACAGGCGGCGGCGAAATCGAGGTTGTCGCGCTCGGCGGCCTCGATGGCGTCGCGCAACAGCGTGGCCACCGCGCCGATTTCTTCCATCACGTCGGCGAGTTGCCGGCGTGCTTCTTGCAGCATTGCAGTGTCGATCATGGGTGTGTGTGGGGTTGTGGTTTGGGGTCAGGGTTGGGAAAGAATCTGGCTCATGCGCGGACCTTCCTTTCCGAGATCAGTTGCTTGACCCGGCGCAGCTCCACGCGGTCGGTCCGCTCGCCCAGGTTGACGACCTCGCCCACCAGCGTGCGCGCCATCGGCTTGGACACGCCGAGCAAGTCGGCGGCTTGCTGCATGGTCAGCAGCTGGGCATCTTCGATTTCCTCAAGCATGACAGCAGCCAGCTCTTTTGCTGCTGCCGCGCAAATGCGGGCGGCGATAGCGGGAGGGAGGGTCATGCCGCTTGCCCCTCCTGGTTCGATCCGGCCGACGCGATGATCAGGCGGGCGCTTTCCAGCACGTAGTCTTTGATCACGCTGGTGATCGGGCGATGCTCTGCGATGGCCCGGTCCCGCAGTAGGTCCTGCACGTCGGCAGGGAAGTCTCGTAGGTCGATTTGCGCGATGATCATAGGTGGTGTTGCGTAAGGTGATTACTGGTTTGTCCCGTTTCGGTAATTCGTCAATCCCGAATTGTGATTTTTCTGGATTATTTTTCCCGAATCGGTATTTTCGCCGCATGGATAGCTTCTCCGAAGAATTCAAGTCCTGGATGGACTCACGGAATTACACCGCCGAATCACTCGCCCCGATTCTCGGGAGAAGTCCGCAAACAATTGCCAACTGGCGATCGATTGGCGTTCCAGAGCGCGAAAGCATCCGGCTGTTTCTCTCGGAATTCATGGCCACCTATCGCCCCGGCCCGGCAGCGCTGCAGGCCGACTACACCGTGCGGATCGAATTCACCGACGCGGAAATGGCCGACGTGACCAAGGCCTGCGATATTGTCAGCACCACCCCCAGGGATTTCATCCGCCGTGCGGCGTTGCATCAGGCGCGGGTGGACATCGCGCGCCAGCCGCAGCAGGGAAAGAGCAGCCAACCGCGTGGCCCGCACCTGCCGGAAATCCAGGCGGAAGCGTGATTCCGTTTTTGAAGTGCCGCTGGTGCCCGCACCGCTGGCAACCGTGGCATCAGTAAGCAGCCGTGAAAACCGAACCAGTCACCGTCCGCTACCGCTCGATCGCCATCGTCATCCGGCCGTGGCATCCCAAGCCACACCTGACCCATTGGCGGTATTACGCGGGCGAGCGTATGGTATCCCGCAGCACGTTGGACCGCGCCAAAGATGCTGCCAAGGCGCACGCGGAATCCGTCTGGCTGGGCACCGCGCCTATTGGCGGGCTGACGGATTCGCAGACCCGCGCCATCCGGCGGTTGCTCGAAGAGGATGCCACGCTGTCCTGCGTTGACGATTACCTGGCATGGCGGCGGGCGCGGAAAACCGGCATTGGGCTGGGCGAGGCTCGGCGGCTGTTTCTGGCGGCCAAGGTGGACGCGGAGGGGCTGTCAACCCACCACGTCGAAAACCTGCGCAGGAAGCTCGCCAGCCTGCCCGACGTGCCGTTGGCGGATTTCGCCCTGCGGGATTTTCCGGGGTTGTCAGGAGCGCCCCGGACGCGCAGAAACAGCATCCTGGTGTGGCGGCAGTTTTTCCGGTGGGCCCGCAAGCAAGGGTATCTCCCCGACGAGCCGACCGTGGCTGACCGGATCGAGACGCCCAAAGTGCCGCGCAAACAGCCGGAGGTCTATTCGCCGGCCGAGTTGGCAGTGCTGCTCGGCGCGGTTGGCGATGAATACCTGCCGTGGTTGTCGTTGTCGGCATGGGCCGGCATCCGGCAGGAGGAATTGTGCACGACCGGGAAAAGCCGGAAGGATGTT
Source organism: Luteolibacter sp. (assembly GCA_049430545.1). GTDB lineage: Bacteria > Verrucomicrobiota > Verrucomicrobiia > Verrucomicrobiales > Akkermansiaceae > Luteolibacter. Next base: position 2,089 of record JBMTCD010000245.1, on the reverse strand, counting down.
TTGGAGTGGAGCGACATCGTGATGAACAAACGCATCATCGTCGTCCGTCCGTCCGTGTCGAAGACCGGCCACAAGCGCATTGTGCCGATCTGTGACAGCCTTTACGCCGTCCTGTCGGCCTGCTACGGGTGCGGGCCTGTTGTGCCGGGTGTCGCGCCCCATCGACAGCGGTGGACCAGGAAGAATGGCAAGCTGGCGCAGGAATCCGAAACCCAGCGTCTTGGCGCGCTGGTCGGCGGCTGGCGGCGGAATGCGCTGCGGCACTCGTTCATCAGCTACCGCGCCGCCCAGGTCGGGCTTGGCCAGACGGCGCTTGAGGCTGGCAACAGCGAAGCGGAGGCGAAATCCAGCTATCTCGACGCCACAACCGAGGCGGAAGCGGCGGCGTGGTTCTTGCTGCCAGCGGCGTTCCAAAAGCGGCTCGGGAGTCGGCTGCGGGCGCTACCGTTTACAGGTAATTTACAGGTAGATTCCGATTTCCATCTTCCACCAGTTTCCGCAAACCCTTGAAAACACGTTGTTTTTTGCAAAAACCTATCAGAAATGATAGGTTCGATTCCCATCACCCGCTGTTGATTTTCATCAAGTTGCGTAGCGTTTACAAGTGGTTTTCAATCGTATCACCCCTCCCCCTCGATCCAGGCATCGATGCCGTTGGCGATGGCCAGGGCGATTTTGGATTGGTGGCGGGTGGCGATCTTCCAATCCTCCACGTTGCTGCCGAAGAAGGGCTCGGCGATCACGGCCGGGCAGTGGGTGAGGCGGAGGAATTCCGCGCCGCGGTCGCTGGGAGTGCGGGGCTTGGGGCCGCGGGCCGGTAGCATGGCGGGCGGCACTTGCAGGCGCATTTCGTAATCGAGTCCCACGGCCAGGGCGCGGGCGCGGCGGCTGCTGTGCCAGTGCAGCCATTCATGGCCGCGGGCGGTGGGGCCGGCGGCGTTGAAATGCAGTTCGAGGGCCGCGGCCACGTCCAGGTCGCGCAGGTGCTCGGCGAGCCAGCGCATTGCGGCGGTGTAGCCGTGGCCCTGGTAGTGCTCCACGATCACGCTGCGGATGCCATAGCGCTCGAGGTGGCCGGCGATGAGCGGCGCGAGCGCGGCGTTGTATTCCCATTCGGAAATCCCGCCGACGCTGACCGCCCCGCCATCGCGGCGGCCGGCGAGCTCCCGGCTGTGACCGACGCAGAGGGCAATGAGCGGGGTGGTCATTGACAAATACTATTCTGTTAGATAAAGCATCGCTCACCGGTCGCTCTCGATATAGATGCGCTGGAAACGGATGTTGCGGGCGACGGCGTTGACGGTTGCGAGCTGAATGCCGGCTCGCAGGAAGGTATCGGCGGCGGGAAGGTGGGTCGTGGTTTCGCCGCTGGCGGTGAGATCGTCGGTGAGGTTGTCGATGCGCCAGGAGATGACGTTGCCGCTGGGGGCACAGAATATGTAGGTGTCGTAGATCTTGCCGGGGAGAAACGGCAGGCCCGTGTCGGTGCGGTCGTTGCTCACGCCGTTGCCGGTCAGGAAGAACCAGTTGTCGTCCTGGGTCGAGCCGTTGACGTGGAGCCGGTGGAAGCCCGCGTAGCTACCGGCCGGGAGGTTGCTCTGGACCGTCGCCGCCATCGACAAGCTGGTCAGGCCGACGAAAATGCGGGAGCCAGTGGTGGCTCCTGATTCGTTGTAGCTGGCATCCGGGAATGCAATGCGGGAGGCGAAAAAGAAGCCGCCACCGCCGAGCGCACCACGCAGGCACAGGGTGCCTGAGGTGCCAGTTCCGGCGGTGGCGCTGGCCGTGGCTGCGGACGCAAGGTTGGCCATGTAGCCGTAGGCTTCGCTTGGATTTGGGTGGCTGGTGGTGCCGGTAATGGTGAGGCCCGTTCCAACAGAGCTCAGGGTGCTGCCTGAACTGGGACCGATCAAGACGATGAAGTTCTGGAAGAACGAGGGCTGGAGCGGTGTGCTCAGACCGGACGGGCCAATCTGGCGGAACAACATGCGGCCGCCGAGGTTTTTGGCGTAGATCTTGAGCTTGCCGGATGCGGGGACGGCCGGGGTGGCTTGATCGTCCATTTCGGCAACCTGGATGTTTTCCAGCG
>JBMTCD010000244.1:0-4758 GCA_049430545.1 Luteolibacter sp. | reverse complement strand
CCCCCCCCCCCCCCCCTCGACCCCCTTGTCGGCCGACGAGGTCTCGCCTTGATCATCGAGCAAGCCCTTCGGGACCACGTTCAAGCCGCGGACCCTTTCCGGACCGCGCACCTCGACGACATCGCCCGCACCATCGAGCTGCTCAGCGCCTTCGTTCTGTCGATCCAGGACAAGGACTCGTTCCACCAGAAACTGGTGTGACGTCTCGGGCGGCTGGCGGCAGGCCGCGCGGCGCTTTCAGGTTCCCGGCAGTGGTTGCTTGGCGAGTTCGCGCTCGATGATGCGCTCGCATTCCTCGATTTGCCGCTGGCGCTTCACGCGGGCACTGGAGGCGATTTGTTCGAGTGTATCGATATCGTAGAGATAGACTTCCTCGATCTCGCCCACGGCGGGATCGATGTCGCGCGGGACGGCGATGTCGATGAAGAAAAGTGGTCGGAATTTCCGTGCGCGGCGCACTTGCTCGACATGTCCGCGGTGGACGATGGCGTGCGGCGCACCGGTGGAGGCGATGACGATATCAACGCGTTCGAGGACTTCCTGCCAATCGTCGAAGCGCACGGCCATACCATCCATTTCGGCGGCGAGTTGCTCGGCGCGTTCGAACGACCGGTTGGTGACGAAAATCGAGCGGGCGCCGCGCGAGACGAGGCTTTGGGCGGTGATGCGGCTCATTTCGCCGGCGCCGAGGATCATCACCTCGCTTTTGCCGAGGTGTCCGAAGATTTTTCCGGCAAGCTCCACCGCCACATTTCCGACCGAGGTGGCACCCTCCTGGATGGAGGTTTCGGTGCGCACTTTTTTGCCGATGGCGAAGGCGCGCTGGAACAGCCGGTTGAGCACGAGGGCGGTGGCGCCGGCATCGAGCGCGGCCTGGTAGGATTGCTTCACCTGCCCGAAGATTTCGGTTTCACCGAGCATCATCGAGTCCAGCCCGCCGACCACCCGGCAAAGGTGTCGTGCGGCGTGGTGTTTTTCGAAGCGGTAGAAATGCGCGGACGCGCCACCGGCGGCACCGGTTTTGCCGGCGAGGTGGGACTCCAGTGCGGCCACCGCTTCAACACTGGAGTTTGCGGCGAGATAGAACTCGGTGCGGTTGCAGGTGGAGATGACGACCGCCTCCGAGACGGCGGCCAGCGTGTTGATTTCCCGTGCCGCCTCGCCGAGCCGGTGGTTGCCCACGGCAAAGCGTTCCCGGATCTCCACGGGTGCCGTCTTGTGATTGAGTCCGAGACAAAGGAGTTCCATCAGATGAAGGCAAACACGGCGAGAGAAAGGAAGAAAAGCACCACGGTGGCGATCGACAGCCGGCGGCCCGTCATGCCGCGAAACGTCATCACGCCAAGCAACAGTGCGTAGCAGGCCCATACGACCAATGCCGCGATCAAGTGGCCGAGGGCCGACGCGTCGTGAGGCATGAAGATGCCGGCGATCACCCCGATGGTGAGCAGCACGCCGCCGGTCCACAACAGGCGCTTGAGCGAGACGAGCAGCTCGCGCACCGGCGGCAGGTTGCGGAACAATCCGCTGGTGAGGTGCTGGCCCTTGAGTTGCTTGTCCAACACCATGAACATCACTCCGGCCACCGAGGCGAGCGCCAGCGCGCCGTAGGCCAGCACCGAGGTGGCGGCATGCGTCTCGTGCCACGGATTGGCACCGGCCAGCGGCTGCGGGTCCGCCGAAAGCACGCCGGGAATCAGCGCGATCGATTGGAAAATCACCACCACCGGCGCGGTGAACACACCCAGCAGCGAGATCCGGTAGGCCGGGCCGATGATGAGGTAAAACAGGGTGAGCGACCACGAGAGAAAGGCGAGGATTTCACCCCGGTCGCCCAGCGGGCAGGCGGCGCGTTGTTCGCCGCGCAGCGTCATGAACGCGAACTGGCAGAGCAGCACGCCCAGCATCCATGCCGTGGTCCAGCGGCTGCGGTGGCCGCGGTGGACCGCGAGAATCCCCCAGGCCCCGCCGATGAAGGCGAGCAGGGTGGAAGCGATGAGCAGCCAGCGGTCCATGCGGGAGTAAATGCGGAAAATCGGAAATGCTGAAAAGCGGAAACTGCCGGGGTCAATCGTTGCCGGGCGGGCGGCGCAGCGATTTTTTCTGCGAAAGCAGGCGCTTGTCGGCGATCGAACGTTGTTTCGAGCGGCGCGAGCGGCGGCGTTTTTGTCGGCGCATTTTCTCGATGGCCTGGGTTTTGGCGGTGGCCTTGCCGTCGCGTATGGCCTCGAGGCGGTCGCAGAGTTCGCGGCGTGCGAGGAAGCGGTTGAGCTCGCGCGAACGGTCCATCTGGCACTTCACGCAGACGCCGCTGGGCAGGTGTTTGAGAAAGACGCAGTTGTTGGTTTTGTTGATTTTCTGTCCGCCCGAGCCGGAGCCACGGGTGAATTTCTCCGACAAATCGGCATCGCCGACGCCGAGGTCCGCCATGCGCCGCTCGAGCGCGGCGAGTTTTTCCGGTGTGACGATCCCCTGCACGAGCTCATTTCGCCCCATTTGGCGCTCCCTGCAAGAGCCGTATTCGGTGGGATGTGCCCGCTGCACAATCGTTCGTCATTTCTCGTTTTGGTCCTATCGTGGCATTGCCACGGCGGGTGGGCGATCTATCATCCGCACGAAATGAATTCCCTCGAAGCCGCCCTCACCGACGCAGTTTCCTCCGGCAAGCTGCTGGAATCCGCCCAAGCCAACATCCTCGCGCTGCTGGCCGGCAGCAGTGGCGGAATCGCCGCGCAAGTCGTCGGGGAACTCGTCAAGGGCGGCGAGTGGCCGGAACTCAACGACCGCTTTTTCAAAACCCTCGCCTTCGGCACCGGCGGGCTGCGCGGGCGCACCATCGGCCGCGTGGTCACGAAAACCGAACAGGGCGCGGGCGGACCGAACGACCGGCCGGAGCATCCCTGCATCGGCACGGCGACGATGAATTATTACAACGTCGGCCGGGCGGTGCGCGGTCTCATCGCCTATGCGAAACAACACGTCGGCCCGGGCCGCCGGCCGAAGCTGGTGTTCGCGCACGACACCCGCCATTTCTCGCGGGATTTCGCCGGGTTCTGCGCCAGGGTGGCCGCCGACCACGGCTGCGACGCGTTCCTCTTCGACGGCCCGCGCTCGACGCCCCAGCTTTCCTTCGCCGTGCGCGAGTTGCGCGCCGATGCCGGCGTGGTGCTCACCGCAAGCCACAACCCGCCGCACGACAACGGCTTCAAGGCCTACTTCGACGACGGCGCGCAGATCGTCGATGCCCACGCCGCGGGCATCGTCCGCGAGGTGAATGCGATCAGCGGCGAGCACTACGAGCCGCTGCCGGAGGGCGAGCGCGGCCACATCACCCTGCTCGGCGCGGAAATGGACGCGCGTTATGTCGAGCGCCTCAAGACGCTGTTGTTGCGCCCGGAGCTGCTGGACGGCGCGGCCACCCGCATCGTTTCCACCAATCTCCACGGCACCGGCGGCCACATCAACGTGCCGATGCTGCGCTCGTTCGGCTTCGAGGTGCTCACCGTGCCCGAGCAGGACGTGCAGGACGGCCGGTTCCCCACCGTGGAATCGCCCAACCCGGAAAACGCCCCGGCCTTGAAAATGGCCATCGAGCTGGCGCAAAAGGAAAACGCCGAAATCGTCATCGGCACCGACCCCGACGCCGACCGCATGGGCGTGGCGGTGCGCGACAAGCATGGCGACATGGTTCTCCTCACCGGCAACCAGATCGGCTCGTTGATGGAATGGTATCGGCTCAAGACCTGCTTCGAACTCGGCTGGCTAAGCCACGCCAACCGCAGCCGCGCCGTCGTGGTGAAGACCTTCGTCACCACCGAACTCCAGAAGGCCATCGCCGATGGCTTCGGCGTCAGCCTCGTCGATACCCTCACCGGCTTCAAATACATCGCCGCCAAGCTGCGCAAATACGAGAACGCCATCCCCGCGGACAAGAAGGGTGACTACCGCGCGCTTTCCGAGGAGGAGACACGCCGTCTGCGGCTCGAATACTCGCGCTTCTTCGTCTTCGGCGGCGAGGAGAGTTATGGCTATCTCGGCTCCGACGCGGTGCGCGACAAGGATGCCAACGGCGCCACCCTGATGTTCGCGGAAGTCGCGGCCTATGCGAAATCCGTCGGGAAAACGATCCCTGAATTGATGGATGATATCTATCAGCAATTCGGCTTCCACCAGGAGACCGGCAAGTCGATTGTCATGGAGGGCGCGGATGGCGCGGCCCGGATCCAGGCGCTGGCGAATTCCTACGCCGAAAACCCGCCGGCCGAAGTCGATGGCTCGGCGGTTCTAAAAGTGCGCAATTTCGACAAGCAGCACATTTTCGACCAGGAAGGCGACCTGCTGCCCAAGGAAAAAATGCTGTTCGTCTATCTCGAGGACGGCCGCTCGTTCGCCGTGCGACCATCCGGCACCGAACCGAAGATCAAATACTATCTCTTCGGCAAGGCCGCGCCGGGCGGTGACCTCGCGGCCGACAAGGCAGCCGTGGCCAGTGGACTGGAAAGCCTGTGGACATGGATCGCAGCCGATGCCGCAGGGCGGTGATACGGGCAGGGCGGCTCACCAGCAGCTTCAGCGCCGACGCATCAAAATACATTGGATTCATCTCCAAGACGCCGGCATGGATTTTGCGAGGATGTCGCCCACCCGTCACAATACGAGTCGGTCTTTCAACCTCCTGCCGGACCGGGTTTTGAAGATTCCTATGAAGGCATGAAGTCATTCAGCAACCGGCGCTGGGCGGACCGTCAGGTTTGGTTC
>JBMTCD010000243.1:0-4784 GCA_049430545.1 Luteolibacter sp. | reverse complement strand
CTACGCGGGCTATCTCGTCTTCAAGGGTGGCTCGCACGGCAGCACGCTCACTTTGCTCGACTCCGAGAAGGCTCGTGACTTCTTCGGCAAATTGCCCGAGTGGCCCAAGAGCCCGTCCAACCACTTCAAGAACTTCCTTCTGGCCTGCAAGGGCGAGGAAAAGACCCGCTCCCCATTCTCGGTCGCCGGCCCGCTCTGCCAGGCCATGGAACTCGGAATCATCGCCCAGCAGGTCAACGCCAGGCTCGAATTCGATCCCGCCACCCGCCGCATCACCAATCACAAGGTGGCCGATGCCCTGCTCGATGGCCCGCCACCCCGCAAGGACTGGGAGCAGTTCTACAAACTCTGAGACACTTAGCCGGCACAGCCGAGCCTAGGCTGCGGCCGCCATCGACTGGAGCGGACAAGGTGGCCTTGCCCCCATGATATTTGCCGGGGCTTGTCCAGGCGGCCCGGTCTGATAGGATGCGGCATGTTCACGGCGGAAACCTGGTGGGGCGCGCTGGCTATAGTGGTTTTCTACGTGGTGGGTATCTTGCATGTGCTGCACGCACTGATGCACGTGCGCACCTCGCAGGGGACCATCGCGTGGGTGATTTCGCTCATCACCGTGCCGTTCCTTGCCATTCCGATGTATTGGCTGTTGGGGCGCACGCGGTTTTCGGGATACGTCGGCGGCAGGCGGGAAAAGGACGAGCGGCTCGCCAAGCTGGCGTTCTCGATGCACGCACGGCTGCGCGAACTGGAGGTGGAGATTCCCGAGGACGATGCCTTCGAGCGCGCCGCCCGCCTGCTCGGCGGACTGCCGTTCACCCGCGGCAACCGGCTCGTGCCCTTGATCGATGGCGAGGAAACCTTCGCGCGGATTTTCGAGGCGATCGGGAACGCGCAGGAATACCTCTGCATCAATTTCTTCATCGTCAAAAACGACACCCTTGGCCTGCGTTTCCAGCAGGCGCTCATCGAGCGCGCCCGCGCCGGCGTGCGGGTGTATTTCCTGTTCGATGAAATCGGCTCACACAAACTGCCGCGCAAATACCTGCGCGCCCTCCGCGAGGCCGGCGTGGACTGCCATTCGTTCGGCATCAACCGCTTCTGGTGGTCGCGCCTTCAGTTGAATTTCCGCAACCACCGCAAGATCGTCGTCAGCGATGGCAAGCTGGCTTTCATCGGTGGCTTGAATGTGGGCGATGAATATCTCGGCCGCGCCCAACGTTTCGGGGCCTGGCGCGACACCCACTTGCAAATGCGCGGCCCGGTGGTGCAGGCGGTGCAGATGGTTTTCCTGGAAGACTGGTTCTGGGCCGCCAACCAAGTGCCGGACCTGAACTGGGACACCGCGCCGGAGGAGGCCGACCAAGTGGCCGCCATCATCCCCACCGGGCCGGCGGACCCGGCGGATTCCTGGCAGCTCGTTGTGGCGGAGGCGGCCAATTCATCGCGCGAGCGGTTGTGGATCGCCTCGCCGTATTTCGTGCCGGACGAGGGCGTGCTCACCGCCCTGCAAACCGCCGCGATCCGCGGGGTGGACGTGCGCATCCTGATTCCCGAGCGGCCGGATCACCTGATGGTATGGCTTTCCGCGTTTTCGTATTACGAGCAATCGCTGCCATACGGGGTGCGGATTTTCCGCTACCACCGCGGTTTCCTGCACCAGAAAGTGATGCTCATCGATCAGCGGCTGGCGGCTGTTGGCACCGCCAATCTCGACAACCGTTCCTTCCGCCTGAATTTTGAAATCACCGCTTTCTCCACCGATCGCCGTTTCGTCCAGCAGATCGCGGACATGCTGCGGCGCGATTTCGAGGGAGCGCGTGAGGCCAACACCGGCGATTTCCGCGATAGGGCGTTTCTTTTTCGGGCGGCCTGCCGGGCCGCACGCTTGTTCGCGCCGATCCAGTGAGGCGTGTCAGCGCATGGCAATGCGCTAACGCATCGCAACACGCCGCAAGTCCGGGCGCTGGCGGATGATATTGGCGAGCATTTGCGCGCAGTGTGGGTGCTTGGTGCGAGCCTTGAGGATTTCCGCGCTGCGGTTGAAGGATCCCCATTGGACGATAGTGATTTCCACATTGCGCCGGCCCCACAGGTTCATGACCATCTTGCTGGGCTTGTAGAGATCGATCGTCCCGGTGCCGGTGAGTGCGGAACCATAATCGTCGATGACGTAGAGATACGGCAGCCCCTTGATGCGGAAGGTGGTGCCCACCGGGTAGAATGACCAGTCGGCCGCCGCACTGCGCACGCGGTTGGTGTAGCGCAGGGGGGTGCCGGTGGCGTTTTTGCTGCCGTAGATCAGGTGATCGTCCTCCGAGCAGGTGTAGGCGGTGGTGCGGACCATGCGGTGGCGCTCGCTGAAGGTGTAAACCGGCATCGAGTGCTTGTCCCGCGGTTTGCCAGTGGCGGCGGCCACCAACTGCCGGGATGGCGCCGGAATGCCCTGTCCGGCGTGGATGCCCTGGATTTTCGATTTGGGGAGAAGCGCGAGGCTGGAATTGCCGCAACTGCCGAGAAGGAGGACGGCGGCGGGCAGGCAGGCGAGCGAAACGAGGCGCTGAAGCATGTGGTCGGGAGTAGGATGGTTTGGGAAAAATGCGCCTGAACGGCTCGGAAATATGAACAAACGGTGTTCTCCTACCCGAATTTCACCCGTCCGCCAAACCCAAAATTCCAGTGTTAGAAGTCACGGAACAATCACTCCCGCCCGGGAAAATACACGAGGACGGGATCGAACCGCCGACCGACCGGGTGTAAACCGGTTGCTCTACCGCTGAGCTACTCGTGCGTGGGAGCTGGAAAATGTGGCACTGCCGCGCCGCTTTCAAGCACAAGGTTGCGGTGAATCTTTTCCTTGGAATTTGCGCCGTGCCGGGGCAGCTTTGCGAGCCGCTCCCCGGACGGTCGCTGGGGCCGCGCGAGCGGTGCTTGAGGAAAGTCCGGACACCACAGGGCAGCGCGCCCCATGAAAATGGGGGACGGGGACCGCGAGGGAACCGGACGGAAAGTGCCACAGAAATCATACCGCCAGCGGCCCGCGAGGGTGCGGGCAAGGGTGAAATGGTGGGGTAAGAGCCCACCGCGCCGGAGGCAACGACGGCGGCACGGCAAACCCCGCGCGGTGCAAGACAGAACAGGGGCAGGGCTGCCCGCCCGCCACAAACCCCGGGTAATAGTCGCACCCCGCGCGAGCGGGGCGCTCCGCTTCGGCGGAGTGAGAGAAATGGCCGTCCAGTCCCGCAAGGGGCGGACAGAATCCGGCTTACAGGGGAGCGGCATCATTTTCCAACGGACAGACAGCCGCAAGCGTTCGCGAGCAAGCCCGGTGTCGGCCACGCAACCGGGCGTGATCGGAGCGGCCAGCAGCCTGGCCATGCATCTCAAGTGGCAAATCCCCGCGCGAGACGCTGCGGATTTCCCACCTTCGAGATTGGAAAATCCCTCATCGCGACCCATCCTCCCGGCATGATCCGTCCCCGCCGCAACCGCCGCACTTCCGCGATCCGCTCGATGGTGAGCGAAACACTGCTCGCGCCTGCGGATTTCATCCTTCCGATGTTCCTGCACGAGGATGCGGAGGATTCACCCATCGACTCGATGCCGGGCGTCACCCGCTGGTCGCTCGCCAGCCTGGTGCGCGAAGCCGGTCAGGCGCTGGCTCTCGGCATTCCCGCAGTGGTGCTGTTTCCCAAGATTCCTGAAAACCTCAAATCGCCGCAGGCCGAGGAATCTTTCAATGACGACGGACTGGTGCCACGGGCCATCCGGGCCCTCAAGGCCGCACACCCGAAGCTGTGTGTCATCACCGATGTCGCGCTCGATCCCTACAACAGCGACGGACACGACGGCATCGTCCGCCGCGATCCGCGCGGCAATCTGACGATCCTCAACGACGAAACCGTGGAAATCCTCTGCCGGCAGGCCCTCAGCCATGCCCGGGCCGGGGCGGACATCGTCGCGCCTTCCGACATGATGGACGGCAGGGTGGGGGCGATCCGGGCGGCGCTGGACGCCGCGGGATTCACCGATGTCTCGATCCTCAGCTTCACCGCGAAATACGCCTCGGCGTTCTACGGCCCGTTCCGCGGTGCGCTCGATTCCGCGCCCAAGGAAGGCGACAAGATGACCTACCAGATGGACCCCGCGAACTTGCGCGAGGCGCTGCGCGAGACCCTGCTCGATGAGGAGGAAGGAGCCGACATGCTGATGGTGAAACCCGCCGGTTTTTACCTCGATGTGATCGCCAGGGTGCGTGAGACGACCACCCTGCCGGTGGCGGCCTATCAGGTGAGCGGCGAATACCTCATGCTCAAGAGCGCCGCGGCCGCCGGCTGGCTGGATGAAAAAGCCGCCGTGCTTGAAGCGCTCACCTCCATCAAGCGCGCCGGTGCCTCGATGATCCTCACTTATTTCGCCGTCCAGGCCGCACGCTGGCTGCACGGAAAGGCGCAAAATAGAGCAGAAAAAAGTTAAGAAATCCCAAATAATTCGCCGGAATTGCCTGTGAAATCCTGATTTCCCCGGTTTTTCCGCCGGGCATGTTTTGCTTGCCTCGGTCCTTTCACGCTCGTAAAGCCCTGTGGCACGAGGATTCCCCGTGAGTTCCACGCGTCCATCCAGACCAAACACGATGAACCTGACCCGGAAATTCAAGTCCGTCGCCCTGGCTGTCGCCGGCGTCCTGATCCTGCCCGGTTGTGCGTCGATCGGACATGCCAACTTCAGAAGCTCGGCCGAAGCGCCGCACTACGCGGTGAAATCCATCGAGCACGGCAAGGCATCCT
>JBMTCD010000242.1:0-4807 GCA_049430545.1 Luteolibacter sp. | reverse complement strand
CGCACCACCACTGGCGATCCAGGCCGGCGAACCCTCGGGCAACCAGGCCCGCAGCCACGGAGGCACCCCCCGTTCCTGCCAGCGCTTGCGCACCTCCCGAGAGCTTGCCCTGGGCCCGGGCCGCACCCGCACGCGCGCACCGCCCGCATCCACCACGATGGGGCCGCGGGGGCCGAGCGGCAGCCCCGCCTCCCTCGCCAAGCCGCTTTCCGGCCGCACGCCGATCGATAAAATCACCAGTCCGCTGGCCAGCACGCGGCCGGATTTCAGCTTGGCGAGCACTTCATCGCCGGACTCCTCGAAGCCCTCGATGCCGTCGCCCAGCACCAACTCCACGCCTTTTTCCCGCATCAGTTTTTCCATCGGGCGCACCATCTCGGCATCGAGCTGCGGCAGGATCTGCGACTGGAGTTCCACCACGGAAACCCGCTTGCCGATGGCATGAAGCTGCTCGGCCATTTCGAGTCCGATGAACCCCGCGCCGACAATCGTCACGCTGGTTGCATAGGCGGCGGCCTGCTTGATGCGGTCCATGTCCTGCATGTTCCGAAGGGTCATCACGCGTGTGCTGTCGATGCCGGGCAATGGCGGCCGCAGCGGGCTCGCGCCCGGAGCCAGGATCAGCTTGTCGTAGGCAATCGACGATTCAACGCCAGCCGCATCACGCACCGTCACGGTCTTGGTGGCGCGGCCGATGGAAACGGCCTCGGTCAGCGTGCGCACATCGAGATTGAGCAAGGCGCGGAGGCTATCCGGCGTCTGCAAGAGCAATTCCCCACGGTCTGCAATCTCGCCGCCGATGTGGTAGGGCAGCCCGCAGTTGGCGAAGGAAACATCCGGCCCGCGCTCCAACAGGATGATGTGCGCGCTTTCCGAATGGCGACGGGCCCGCGCCGCAGCCGAAGCCCCGCCCGCCACTCCACCCACAATCACAATGGTCTCTGGTATCGTTTTCATCACATGTATCTTGAAAAAATTCCCTCTGCTCATCCGCCATCCCCAACTTACGCTGGAGACAGTCTCACGATTTCCCCGAGTGCAAGACCCGGTTCATCGACTCACAAAAGCGCCGCAACGCCACCTCGTCCAATCGGAACAAAACCTGTTTGCCTCGATGCCGCGCCTTCACCAGCCCCGCCTTGAGCAACTCATTGACGTGCCGCGAACAGGTCGGCTGCGACAAGGGAAGTGCCGCCACCAGATCCATGCACGCCACCTCTCCCATGCCCGCCAACAACCTCAGGATGTGGATCCGCGCCGGATGCGACAAGGCCCGGGCGAACCCCGCCAGCTCCACCAAGCGTTTCTCAAACACCTCCAGTTTCGCGCGCGCCATATATCGCATATTTCAAATATGCGATATACTTGCAAGGAGAAATTCCTGCGCAGGAAGCCAGCGACGGTCATAGACCGCCGCTACAATTCGCAAGGGAGATGCCCTGTAGCGGCGCTCTGTGAGCGTCGAAGCGAATGAACCGCCCGGAGCTGCTTCATTCACTCCTGCGGTTCCACCCGGGCTGAAGATCCGTCGGATTTCCGATCCTCAATTCTTTCGCTGTCAATGCCGTGGGTTTCCCGGCATTGACTTCCGCGCAGGCGGGCGTGCAGGCTCGTGGCGTGATGGATGTGGTGTGCGGCGTGATTGAGGATTCCGAGGGTCGGTTTCTGGCCTGCTTGAGGCCGGAAGGACGGCATCTGGGCGGCTTGTGGGAATTTCCCGGCGGCAAGGTGGAGCCGGGTGAATCACCGGAGGCGGCGCTGGTCCGGGAACTGGCGGAAGAACTCGGCATCCGGGTGGAGGTGGGCGCGGCGCTGCGGCCGGTGGAATGGCATTACCCACGCGGTTCGATCCGCCTGCTGGCGTTCCGTTGCCGGATTCTGCAGGGCGAGCCGCACCCGCACGAGCACGAGCGGCTGATGTGGTGTGCGGCGGAGGATTTCGGCACGCTGGCATGGGCGGACGCGGATGTGCCGGTGCTGGCTCAGCTGGCGGCGGGCATCGCGGCTCCCGCAGTCGGCCCGTTTGCTATCGCCAAGCCGCCCCGCACGGACTAGGGATCACGCGCATGTCGAAACGGCTTTATGTGGTGGCTGGCGAGTTGAGTGGCGACGCGCATGGCGCGGGACTGTTGCGCGCGCTCAAGCCGATGGTGCCGGCGCTGGAGATCCACGGCGCGGGCGGGCCGCAGATGGCGGATGCGGCCGGTCCGGGCCTGCGCGACTGGGTGGAGGACGCGGCGGTGATGGGCGTGTGGGAGGTGTTGAAGCGCTACGGCTGGTTCAAGCAGCGCTTCGCGGAAATGCTCGCCGAGTTGAAGGAGTTCCGGCCGGACGTGTTGGTGCTGGTCGATTACCCGGGATTCAACCTGCGTTTCGCCGAGGCGGTGAGACGCGAGTGTCCGGAAACGCGGCTGGTTTATTACATCAGCCCGCAGGTCTGGGCATGGCACAAGGGACGCATCCCGAAAATGGCGCGCCTGCTCGATGAAATGCTCTGCCTGTTTCCGTTCGAACAGCCGATTTTCGCCAACGCCGGACTCAAGACGACCTTTGTCGGCCATCCGCTGGTGGACGAGTTGGAGGAACAGCGTTTGGCGGATGCGCGACGCGATGAATCGCTGGTGGGCTTGTTCCCCGGCAGCCGCGAGCGCGAGGTGGCGCGTTTGTTTCCGATGATGATTGAGACGGCGAAGCGCCTGCAGTCATGGCGTGCGGAATTGAAGTTCGAAGTGCCGGCGGCCTCGCCGAAACTCGCCGCGCAAATCCGCGCGTTGCGGGATGAGGCGGGTGCCGCCGGTTGGATCGAGGTCGGCACCGGGTCGAGCCACTCTCTGATGCAGCGCGCGTGCTGTGGAGTGATCGCCAGCGGCACGGCCACGCTGGAGGCGGCGTTTTACGGGCTGCCCTACTGCCTCGTCTATCGGGTGGCTCCGCTGACCTATGTGCTGGGCAAGTTGCTGGTGAAAATCAAACACATCGGCCTGGTGAACATCCTCGCGGGAGAGGAAGTGGTGCGCGAGTTCATTCAGGGCGAGGCCAATCCACATGCGGTCACCACCGAGCTGCGCGGACTGCTGGAAGATCCCGGAAAACGCGGGGCGCTCGCCGCGAAACTGCTCGAAACCGCGGCCATGCTCGGCGACTCCGGAACCCACGAACGCGCCGCGCGGGCCGTGGCGGGATGGCTGATTCCGGATTGATCCGCCGCGCCATTCCTGCCAGCTTGCGCGATCCAATTTCCAAGCCGTGAACCACCCGCCAGCCTCCCCGCATTACAATTACCGCTATCTGTGGCTCATCTGCCTGATCGCCACGCTCGGCGGATTCCTGTTCGGCTACGATTGGGTGGTCGTCGGCGGGGCGAAGGAATTCTACGAGGCCTACTTCGGCCTCAAGAGCGACCTTGCCAAGGGCTGGGGCACCAGCTCGGCGCTGGTCGGCTGCATCATCGGCGCGCTCGGATGTTATGCCCTGAGCGACAAGCTCGGCCGCAAGCGTCCGCTGATCGTGGCCGGCATGCTGTTCACCGTCTCCGCCATCGGGACGGCCTATGCCGACACGTTTTTCTGGTACAACTTTTACCGGATCGTCGGCGGCCTCGGCATGGGCATCGCGCTCAACCTCTCGCCGATGTACATCGCGGAAATGTCGCCGCCGCGCATCCGCGGGATGATGGTTTCGGTGAACCAGGTGACGATCATGGTGGGCGTGCTGATGGCGCAGGTGGTGAACTGGCGCATTTCGCTCATCGACACCGCGATGCCGGTGGACGCCACCTCCGAGGTGATCGCGCAACATTGGAACGGCCAGGTCGGCTGGCGCTGGATGTTCGGGGCCGAGGCGCTGCCGGCGGCGCTGTTTTTCCTGTTGATGTTTTTCGTCCCGGAGAGCGTGCGCTGGCTGGTCAAGGACGGCCAGACCAGCAAGGCGCGCGAAATCCTCGCCAAGCTCGAAGGTGAGGAGCGCGCCGAAGAGGAACTCGCCGACATCCGCGCGACCCTCTCCGCCGAGGAGACCGGACATGTCATTTTCAGGGACCTGCTGAAGCCGAAGCTGTTCCGGATTCTTCTGTTGGGCGTGTTCCTCTCGTTCTTCCAGCAATGGTGCGGGCTCAATGCGATCTTCTATTACGCGGCCGATATCTTCAAGGCGGCCGGCTACAACCTGAAGGCGATGATGCTCAATATCGTGGTGATCGGCACCGTGATGGTCGCGGCGAGCCTGGTCACTGTCTTCACCGTGGACCGGATCGGCCGCAAGGCGCTGCTGTTGTTCGGCGGCGGGTCGTTGTTCTTCTGTTATCTCGCGATCACCTGGTGTTTCAAGACTGGCCGGCTGGGGCTGCCGGTGGTGCTGCTCACGCTGGCCTGCGTGGCGGTGTATTCGCTGTCGCTCGCGCCGCTGCTGTGGGTGGTGCTTTCGGAGATTTTTCCCAACCGGATCCGCGGCGCGGCCATGTCGATCGCCGCCACCGCGCATTGGGTGGGGAATTTCATCCTCACCCTGGCATTCCCGGCGATGATCACCTCGCTCGGCATGTCAAACGTGTTCCTGGTTTTCGCCGTGGTGTGCGTGATCGGCGTGCTGATGGTGTGGCGCTTCCTTCCCGAAACCAAGGGCCGCTCGCTGGAGGAGATCGAGCGCGAGTTGGGATGATGCAGTGCGGATTTCGGCCGTATGGTGCAAAAATGGCGTCCGTGTGAATGATCGGCGGGCTTCCGGGTGTATGGGGTTTCCTGAAATCCCTGCCATGATTCGTTCTTCATTCATCCTCGGAGTCCTTGCCGCGGCCACGCTCCACGTCGCG
>JBMTCD010000241.1:0-4806 GCA_049430545.1 Luteolibacter sp. | reverse complement strand
GGTCGAAGGCGAGGCCACCGCCAATTACCTCGCCGACCTCCTGCGCGGCAGAAACTGCCGGCTCTCGCGCATCGCCCAAGGGCTGCCCGCCGGTGGTGGTCTTGAACACGCCGACGCACTCACGCTCATGCGCGCCTTGCAAGGCCGCAGGAATCTCTGAACCTCGCTTTTGTTATCTTTTGGAAAAAACCTTGCTCGACAGTCCGGGTCGCCACACTTATTTTCCCGCAATCACAACATAAATACATGATCGGTTTTCATTCCATTCCCCGCGCGCTCGCCGCCGGCCTTGCCATCGGTGCGGCTCACGCGCAGGAAGCCGCAACTGCCGGGGTCGTGTCCCCGCCCGTTCAGCTCGCCGCCAGTCCCGAGACCATCAAACCGGATTCCTCCTACGCCCTGGGCTACCGCATGGGAAACATCTTCAGTCAGGAATTCGGCCGCTTCGGCGTGGTCGTGGATGATCTCGACAGCGCCAATTTCCTGAAGGGTTTCAGTGCCGCCGCCCGCGGCGAGGGTCCGGAAATCGATGAGGACAAACTTCAGGCCGCCATGCAGGCGCTCGGCAATCTGCTTCAGGACCGCGAAAAACAAACCGCCGCCGCCAACCTCAAGGCTGGCACCGAGTTCCTCGCCGAAAACGCCAAGCGCGAAGGCGTCATCACCACCGCCAGCGGCCTGCAATATGAAATCATCGAAAAAGGCGGCGACGAAAAATACGTCCCACCCAAGGAAGGTGAACCGAATGACAAACAATTCCTCGTCAACTACAAGGGAACCCTCATCGACGGCACCGAGTTCGATGCCTCCGCGCCTGCCGAGCCGGTGCCCATGACCCTGCAGGTGGTGGACGGCTTCAAGGAGGCCCTCACCCTCATGCCGGTGGGTGCCAAGTGGAAAATTTACCTGCCCGCGAATCTCGCTTACGGCGAACAGCGCCGCAGCTCGGAAATCGGCCCCAACAGCACGCTTGTCTTCGAAATCGAACTTGTGAAAATCCAATCCGCACCCGCGCCGCAGGGCTTGCCATTTCCCATGCCCCAACCGGGTGCCGGACAGTAATCCAATCGACGAATCAAGATGAAAACCCAACTCGAACCGAACAGCCCCCAAAGCGCGCGCCCGGCCTTTACCCTGGTGGAAATGCTGGTGGTCATCGCCATCATTTCGATCCTGATGACGCTCGGCTCCATCGGCCTGAGCAGCATCGGAGGCAAGGGCGTCGCCGGCGGCGTTTCCACCGCGGAGGCCCTCTTCGACGAAGCCCGCAACAACGCCGTGGGCCGCGGGCAACCCGCCGCCGTGCTCGTTGCCAAAACCCTCACCAACAGCCCCACCGATGACCTTCGCCGAGTCGTGGTCGCCTACAAGGATAAAGCCGATGACGACTTCTGGATACTCGGCAGCCGCGGTGCCCTGCTCCCTGAAAAGACGTTTTTCAGTGAGCGATTCAGCAAGCAGGATCACCCGGATGGCGCGGCGATCGAGGTCATCGAGAGCAGCGCGCTCAGGAGAATTGCCGGAACGAATGCAAATCCCACGACGGTGGGCCAAGCCTACCAGGGCAAGTGGTTCATCTATCGGTTCAACGGCCAGGGAATCTGCACCACCCCCGGTGCCAGCTTCATCATCGGCAGCGGCGCCCGCGCGCTCACCAGGTCTTCCGAGGAGGCACCTCCACGCACCAGTGCCAGCGCCAAGCGCGACTTCGGCGGATTCGTCATCTGGCGCAACGGCCGCACGTCTGTCTTCCGCAGTCCCGGCCAGATGGGCGTGGACACACAATCCGGCGACACCTTCTGAACCATGAAAAGCTCCAATCCACCCAAGCCCAGAGGCTTCTCACTCATCGAAACGGTCATCGCCATCGGCGTGCTCGCCGTGCTGCTCACCGGTTTCATGATTGTCTTCGCGCCCGCCGCCGCCGGCATCCGGCGCGCCATCAGCATCCAGGAGGCCGACCGCCTCGCCTCGACCCTTGAACAGGAACTTGTTACCTATCGTGGCGAAACGGACCTGAACAACGGATTCGAGAAGGCCTTCAAGTGGATCAAGGAATCGAACTCCGCGAACACCGCGTTGATGGTCTACCAATACCGCGGCAGCCTTGCCGGCAACCGCGCCGATGGCTCTCCGGATCCGGAACGCGACGCCAAGGGCAAGCTGGCAGGCAAGGATTACACCATCACAAGCATCGTGCGCAGGAAAAACGACAGCCAATTTCTGGCCGACCTTGGTGCCGTGGAGGGTGGCGTCTATTTGGTGAAATGCACCCAGCTGGTTTATAACGATAACGGGGAGCTGGTTCCCAGTGGGACCAAGGGAGAAATTGTCGATCCCAAAAGTCGTGCTGTCGCGGAAAGTGCGGATAAATATCCCGAGGCGGTGATTGCCTTCACCGCTGAGTTCCATGCGATGCCGGGCAGGAGCGAGGGATTCCTCACTGGCGAAGCGTTCACCAAGTTTTTCAACGGCTCCAGCAAGCCGGTCTTCACCCGCAACCTGGCGGTGCGCCGCTGATTCCATTTTGCCCCAGTCATGAAAACCCCAGTCAAAAACCGCGCGGGCTTTACCTTGCTCGAACTGCTCGTCGCCATGGTGGTGACCACCATCATCGTCACCATCCTCGTTTCCATCACCTCGATCGCCATCGATGTCTGGAACCGCAGCCGCGCCGAACTGCGCGCCTCCCGCCAGGCCAAGGCGATGGTGGACACCTTGGCCCGCGATTTCGAATCGCTGGTGATCCGCAGCGGCAATGAATTCGAATGGCTCATCGTCAATACCGAAAAGCCGGATTCCGGCCCGGACATTCCGAGCGCCGCCAAGATGGTTTTCTTCACGGCAGCCACCGATCGCTACAACGGTGAAATCGGCACGCAGGGTGTGGACAATGGCGGTGACGTGTCTTGCGTGGGCTATCAGCTCGACTGGACCGACCCGCTCAACAGCGGCACCGGTGACGATTTCGAAACCTTCGTCCTCTACCGCAAGTTGGTGAATCCCGACGAGACCTTCCAGAAACTCCTGGGCAAAACCACCGATCAGCTTGTGCCGGCGTTCGACGCGCTGCCGCAGGGCATTCAACAAGATCAGAACTTTGTCTGTGAAAACATCTTCCAATTCACCATCACGTTCAATCTGGAAGTTCCCTCCACCACCACGCCCCCTGGTCCTCCGGTGCCCCGCCAAGTGGTGATCCAGCCTGATGCCAAGGGTGGTGTGAGCGATTTCAACATCACAGGTCAGGGCATGGCCATTGACGGCAATGTCGAAAATCTGAGGTCCGCGAAACTCAAGTCCGTGGGCATTGCCCTGACCGTGCTGGCTGACAGCGGCATCGAGGCATTGCGCAACAGCCCGGCCCGCGCGAATGACAGGGAATGGTTGGCGAAGAATTCCTTCCAGTATTCCAAGCTCGTCCACCTGCCGGTGATGTGCGGGTGCAGGCGCTTTCGCATGATTGCGGTCTATTCATCTGCGGCCTGCAGACTCCGCGTGCTGACAAACGCGTCTAAAGGGCCCCGAAACGCCGGTGGCGGCGTTGGTATTCTGCCACTGCGTCGAGCAGGTCCTGGCGGCGGAAGTCCGGCCAGTATTTTCTGACGATCACGATCTCGGCGTAACTGATCTGCCACAGCAGGAAATTCGAGACCCGCATCTCGCCGGAAGTGCGGACAAGCAGGTCGGGGTCGGGGAGGTCGGCGGTTTGCAGACGCTGTGCGAAGGATGAGCAATCGATTTGCTCCGGATCGATTTTTCCCGCCGCGGCATCGGCCGCCAGCGAGCGGGCGGCAGCCGCGATCTCCTCGCGCGCGCCATAGGACAAGGCCAGCACCAGCGTGAGCGCGGTGTGGTCCTTGGTTTCCTCGATCAGCCGGCCCAGCAGCTTGCGGGTTTTGGCCGGCAGGCGTTCGGTTTGGCCGATGGTCCTGAGGCGGATGTTCTGTTTCTTGAGATCGGTCGCCTTTTCCGAGAGGAAACGGTCCAGCAATTCCATCAGCGCCTTCACTTCCGCCACCGGGCGATTCCAGTTTTCCGAGGAAAACGCATAGAGTGTGAGGTATTCCACACCGAGGTCGATGCAGGCGTCGGTGACTTCTCTCACGGATTCCGCGCCCGCCCTGTGGCCCGCGCGGCGCGGCAAGCCGCGCTCCTTCGCCCAGCGGCCGTTGCCGTCCATGATCACCGCGATGTGCCGGGGGATGTCGGGAAATTCGGGCATAGGTCCTATGGGTCCTATTTGTCCTATGATGCCACCAGGGTCTGCGTCCGGTCCGGACCCACGCCGACGAAGGTGATCGGTGCGCCGCACAGTTCGCCCAAGCGCTTCAGGTAGGCTTTCGCTTGCTCCGGCAGCTGGTCGTAGTCGGTGCAGGCGGTGGTGTCGCTCTGCCAGCCCGGCAGGGTTTCGTAAACCGGCTGGGCGCGATCCCATGCCGAGCGCTCGGCGGGCGGGAGTTCGTGGATCGTGCCGTCGATGTCGTAGCCGGTGCAGATTTGCAGCGTCTCGTAGGCGTCGAGGCCGTCGAGGTTGGTGACGGCCAGGCCGGTCACGCCGTTGACCATGCAGGCGAAACGCAGCAGCACGGTATCCAGCCAGCCGCAGCCACGCGGGCGGCCGGTGGTGGCGCCGAATTCGCGGCCGAGACCGTGGAGGTAATCGGACAAACCCTCGTCGCCAGTGGGGAAGGGGCCCGAACCGACGCGCGTGGTGTAGGCCTTGCACACGCCGATCACCGCTTGGATCGCCGTCGGTGGCAGGCCGGTGCCGGTGCAGGAACCGCCGGCGGTGGTGTTGGAAGA
>JBMTCD010000240.1:0-4901 GCA_049430545.1 Luteolibacter sp. | reverse complement strand
CTCCAGGATGATGGAGTGGTGCACCAGCCGGTCGATGGCCGCCATGGTGGTGAGCATCGGATACCGCGGAGGGGTTGGCGCACGCCAGTCCAGCCGGGAACTCGCGGAGGCTCTCTACAGCGGAACCTACTGCTGGGTCGTGGAGGCCGATATCCGGAGCTTCTTCGATCACATCGACCACGGCTGGATGGTGCGCATGTTGGAAACGCGCATCGCGGATCGTCCGCTGATCCGCCTGATTGTGAAATGGCTCAAGGCCGGAGTGATGGAAACATGGGCCAATCCGGCATTGCACCAAGCGCCCGAACCTGCATGAATCAAGTCCGACAAAAAAAACCAACCCGGTCCGCCGCGCTCCATCTGCGCGTCCTCCGAGGAGGCCGGTGCGGCAATTCCGCACGCCGGGATCTGCGAGGGGGGCGTCGAGCAATCGGGGTCCCTGCCTCAATCCGGGCGTTCCTCACGCTGCTTTTACTGCGAATTTCACCGGGGTGAAAAACCGCCCTAACGGATTGTTAGAATCCGCCCGCCCGTATCGGCGTGGGCGCCGGTGATTTCCGGCTCGGCGGCGAGCAGCGCGGGGATTTCAGCGGCGGGGACGAGCATCAGCGCGGTGGACCAGACCTCGGCCAGCGCGGCGCCCGGGGCGGCTACCCAGACGCGCTTGCAGGGCTCGGACGGCATGGCTTCGTCGCCGTAGGGATGGACGATGTGGGAGCCCTGGATGCCGGTGCCGGAGGCGCTGAGCGCCTGGTTGCACAACTTGATGCGGCGCGAATCCGCGTCGCCGGTGAGATCCACCGGCCACTCGCCGGGGCCGATTGCGAGCAGCGAGCTGGCACCGGCGGCGAGCAGCGCGTCGTCCACCTCCCATTCGTCGAGAAGGAGCTTGAGGCGGTCGAGCGCGAAACCCTTGCCGATGCCGCCGAGGTCGAGCACGCGGCCGGGCTCGTTGCAGGTCACGGCGGGGACGTCGGGGTGGATGGTGAGCGAGCCGGAAATTTCCGGGGCGGGTTGGTTCCCGCCGGATTTCAGGTGCTCGATGCGCGAGCCCTGGGTGATGTCGAACAGGCCATGGGTGCGGGTGCAGGCGTCGAGCGCGAGCAGCAGGCACTGGTGGACGGCCTCGCTGAGATACAAGGTCTCGCCGGCGCGCATCTGGTTGATGCGCGAGATGTCGCTGCCGTCGATGAAGCGGCTGAGCTGGGACTCGAGCGTGTCGAGGAGCTCGATGCACAGCCGCGCGATGCCCGGCGCGCTCGCGGCGGACAAGCCGCGGAAACGGAACGTGAATTCCGTGTGCATCGCCGCGTGTTGGAACAGGCGAACGTCGGCCAATGGATCGGTCGGATTCATCAATCGTCGGAGTTCATCCAGAGTTCCCACAGGTCGTTGCGCAGATACATCATGAGCGGCACCTCGGCGCGCAGGCCGCGCGGCAGGGCGGTGTGGGTGGCGGCGAGTTGGTCTGTGAGAGTGGCGGCGGCCCCGGGCATGGCGAAGACCAGCGGCAGGGTGGCGGCTTCGGGTGGCGCTTCGGCGAGCCAGCCGGTTTTTTCCATGCCGCGCAGATACCATGGCAGCGGCCAGTAATCGCGGCCGATGACGAGTGCGGGTTCGAGCGAGCCGGCGGGCAGCGATTGATGCAACTGCCCCAGCCATTCCTCGAGCCGCTCGACATTGCGCTGGGTCGGCACGTAGGCGAAGGGATTGCGGGCGTCGGACGACAGCCGGCCGCTGGCGATGCGCGCTTGTTTGAACTGGGTGAAAAGCGTGCCCGCGAGCACCACGCCGGCCAAGGCGAGGGCGGGGAGGTTTTTTCGCGGAATGAGGCACACGGCGAAACCCGCCAGCAGGCAGACCTGCGCCCATGGCAGGCAGGCGAGCCATGGCGTCTTGTAGGCGATGAGGCTGTAGATGAGGAAATGTCCCGCCGCCGAGTAGGCGAGGAAACGGATGCAGCGCCGCGTGTGGTCGGTCATGCCGTGGCGTCGGAAGGTGCCCGCATACGCCAGCAGCGCGAGCACCAGCACCGGCGTGCCGAACCACCAGCGGCCGGCGGATTTCTCCGGCCAGGCGAGCAGCTTGAGATAATAGCCGAACGGCTTGTCGTGGCCCACGACGGTCTCATACACGAAGAAGGTGCGCACCGAATCGACCAGGCCGCGCGGGTGCCGCAGCGCGTCGGTGTAGAAGAAAATCCAGGTGGCGAGAAACGCGGACAACGCCAGCAGCAGCGGACGCCACCAGGCGCGCCAGGCGCCCCTGACAGCATCGACGGTGACATGCCGCCGGTTTTCCAAAACCAGCAGCACCGCTGCGGCCGACCATGCGAGGATGCTGATGGCGAAGGTTTCCTTCACCGCGAACATCAGGCCTGTTAGAAATCCCGCGCCGCCCAGGCGCGAGCCGCCGGCCAGCGAGAACATCGCCGCCATGCCGAACAGCACGAGCAGCGGCTCGTGGATGAACATCCGGCTGTAGTAAACGAGCAGCGGCGAGCTGGCGAGCAGCGCCGCGGCGGCGAGCATCGGCGCGTGGCCGAAGCGCCGCACGCCGGCCAGCGGCAGCAGCACCAGCAGGATGCCGGCGATCGCGCTCACGAGGCGCGGCGATTCCTTGGTCATTTCCAGCCAGCCGTTTTCGCCGCGGGCGCGGCACAGCGGCATCGTCAGATCGGCCAGCAGCGGGCCGTGGTAGTGCTTTGGATCGAAGTTCGCGCCGCCGCTTTCCATGCGCCGCGCGGTGATGCGCGCGCCCGTCGCCTCGTCGGCATGGAACGGCCGGTCGGCGAGATCCTCCAGCCGCAAGAACATGGCCGCGGCCGCCACCACGATCCAGCTGAGGATCCATGCCACTCGTCTCGTCATGCGCGGGGATAGGATGAAAGAATGCTGGTTCCGACAATGTTTTATCGATGCCCTCCCCGCTTCCCATGCCTGAAACTCCCGCCGAAATCCTGCTCGTCGTTCCCGTGTGGAACGATTCGGCGCGGCTCGCGGAATTCGGCCCGGAACTCGCTGCGGCGCTGGC
The DNA here is from genome assembly GCA_049430545.1 of Luteolibacter sp. Lineage (GTDB taxonomy): Bacteria > Verrucomicrobiota > Verrucomicrobiia > Verrucomicrobiales > Akkermansiaceae > Luteolibacter. The sequence goes on along the minus strand of JBMTCD010000240.1, from coordinate 1,868 downwards.
GGCCGCCAAGCTGCCGGTGCGCTGGGTGATCGCGGACGACGGCTCGGGGCCGGAGGAGGCACCGCGGCTGCACGGGCTGTGCGCCCGCTTCGCGGAAACCTGGCCGCACGTGGAGGTGCACTTCGCAAAACACCACATCGGCAAGGGCGGCGTGGTGCGCGAGGCGTGGACGCTCGCTCCGGATGCCCGCTGGCTTGCCTTCGTCGATGCCGATGGCAGCACCGGCGCCGAGGATTTCCTCGGCTTGATCCGGCGTGCCATGGCGTCCGACCACAGCGTGCTCGGCGTGCGCAAGCGCACCGAGTCCACGCATGTCGAGGAGAGTTTCCTGCGCGGGATCACACACCGCGGTTTCCTGCTGGCGGTGCGGCTGCTGCTCGGCCTGCGTGCCGTCGATCCGCAGTGCGGCGCGAAGGTGCTCAAGGCGGCGGACTACCGTCGCATCGAGCCTTTGCTGTGCGAAAGCGGCCTGGCTTTCGATTCGGAAATGCTCGCCGCGCTCCAGCACGTCGGTGCGCGCTGGTCCGAGGTGCCGGTGAATTGGATCGAGAAAAAAGGCGGCAAGATCCGCTTGTTCCGCGATGCTCCGCGGATGCTGGTGGCGCTGTTCCGCATCCGCGCGGCGCACCGCCGCCATGGCCTGCGCCGTTGCTGATCCACCGCGATGAAATCCGTGCTTTCGCCGCTTGCGATCCGGGCTAAGCTCCGCCCTGTGAAATGGGCATGCATCATCTGGCTGGCGTTATGGCCCTGCGCCGCAGGCATGTCCGGGGAAATCGGCAAGGCCGCGTTGCGATTCATGGAAAAGGCGCGTGACGGCACACTTGACATGGAGCCCGGCCGCGACACCGCGCTCGCCTCGCAGACCTCCAGCCGCAAGCGCAATGAAATCGTCCGCCGGCTCGAACGTCTTGCCGGCGACATCGGCGACCACACGCTGGAACTCGCCGCCACCCGCGTGGACGGCGATTACGCCGCCGCCTTGGTCCGCGCCACCCGCGGCTTCAATCCCACCAGCATCCGCGTTTTCGCCATCGCGCTGGTGAATCGAGACGGCCGCTGGCTGCCCGCGCCGGTGCCCGCCTCGTTCGAAAACACCGGCCATGGCTATGAACCCGCCACCCGCCGCAGCGTGGACGCCTTGCAGGACTGGATGTTGCGCGAGAAGGCGCTCGATATCGAGCGGCTCAAGGAGGAAATGGCCGGCCGCATGCGCGCGGAAATTTCCCGCAGCCTGCCTGCCGCCGAATTGCTGGCAATGGATGCCGCGGCCGCCGCCCGGCGCTTCCTCGATGCCTGCGCCCAGCGCAAACTCCCCGAAATGCTCGCCTTGCTCGGCGGGTTCTCTCGCGAGCTTCCCGATGACTGGCCGCAGCGTCTGGCCGCCGCGCAGGATGCCGCCTCCGGCAATCCCGGCTCCCGCCCATGGCACCTGCTCGTCTCCGACCATGTTCTGCGCGTGATCATCGGCCGCGAGGAAACGGACGGCACCACCACCTTCGCCGTTGGCGTTCTTGACCCATCATTGCGCGCCAGCGGCACGCGTCCGCCGCGTGTCGAGCTGCTCGAGTTGCCTTTCGTCAAATCCCCCGACGGCGGTTGGCGCTGCGATCCATCGCCGGAATTCCACCATCCAGCCAATCTCGAGGAGCCGTTTCCCTCCGACCCGCCTGGCGATCGGATGATGGAAGAATTCGTGAGACAAATCGCCGTGCTTCATCCGCCGCAGCCGTGTGATGACGCCCGCGCGGCGCTCGACTTGCTGCTCGGCGCGCTCGCCGGGCGCGACCTCGGCGCGGTGGCCCGGCTGCTGAGCCTTCGTTACCAGCGGCAAACCACGCATAGAGTTGATCGATAGTGCGTTGTTG
>JBMTCD010000239.1:0-4903 GCA_049430545.1 Luteolibacter sp. | reverse complement strand
CCATCGATTCCGCGTTCCGTATCCTCAAACCCGGCGGGCGGCTCATCGTTCTCGACCTGCTGCAGCACCAATTCGAAGAGGCGCGCGATCTCTACGCCGACCGCTGGCTCGGCTTTTCTGAGTGCGAGCTTTCCGCCATGCTCGAGCGCGCTGGATTCCTCGGCATCGAGACCATCGTTGCCGACCGGGAAGCCCCGCCGCCACATTTCCAAACCTTGCTCGGCATCGGCATCCGGCCTTAAAACCGCAGCTTCGCCGGCCGCACCGCGTCGCGGTTCAGTTTTTCACAGACCGTGCGGCACAGCTCGAACACCAGCGGATCCTCGATCCGATAAAGCACCTGCGTGCCCTGCTTGCGGCGCGACAGCAGGCCCGAATCGTGCAGCAGCTTGAGCTGCTTGGAAACATTCGCCTGGCTGGTGGTCAGGCGCTCGACGATTTCCGAAACCGTCAGCTCGCCGTCCTTCAATTCCTGGATGATCGCCAGCCGGGTGGCCTCGGCGAAGGCCCGGAACAGGTTCGCCACCCGCTCGAGTTGTCGCGCGTCGAGTTTCATCAGGCGGAAAACTAGCCGGGAAAATTTTTTATTGCAAGTATGAATATGTGGTTATTTGTTTATTCCGTTAACCCCAACTTCCGCACCGATCCAATGAAAGTCCAAGCCAAGCAAGTCCACGACCAACTCCAATCCGGTGCCCGCGTGGCGCTGATCGATGTCCGCACGCCGGTGGAACACGAGGAGATGCACATCGCCGGCTCGCACCTGATGCCGCTCGACAAGCTCGATCCCGCGTCCGTCAGGGCGGCGACCGCCGGCACCGAGAGCTGCGTGGTGATCTGCCGCAGCGGCAAGCGCGCCGAGCAAGCGCTCCAGAAACTCCAAGCCGCCGGCTGCGAGAAACTCGCCATCCTCGATGGCGGCGTGCTGGCCTGGGAATCCGCCGGGCTGCCGCTGGAGCACTCCTCGCGAAATCGCCTGCCCCTGATGCGCCAGGTGCAGTTGATCATCGGCCTGCTCGCCCTGACCGGCTCGCTGCTGGCGCTGACGGTGCACAGGAACTTCGCGCTGCTGCCCGCGTTTCTCGGCGCGGGCCTGACGATGGCCGGTGCCACCGGCTGGTGCGGACTCGCCATCCTGCTCTCGAAGATGCCATGGAACAAAGTCGAGTGCGGCGGCCGGAAAACAACATCGTGCTCCTTGTGAAATCCACCATGCACGTTCTTTGCGCAAACGGCATGCGTGCCGCCATGGCATCGTCTAGGCGCGCCACCAAGGGGCTCGGCGCTGGGTGCATGCGAAGGGAGAATCCCCGTGTATACCTGACGAACTGAAAGCATGAAACACACCCTCACCGCCTCCGCCTGCCTGCTCCTCGCCTTGCTCGCCTGCGAGGATGCGGCAACCGCCAAGCCGTCGCCGCGCGCCGATGCGGTGCCCGTGGCCAGCGAAGCCGCCCAGCAAACCTTCGCGCTGCTTACCGCCGAACTGGCCGCGGCACTCGAGCAAGGCGGCCCGGTCGCCGCCATCCCGGTGTGTGCGGTACGCGCCGGCGAAATCACCCGCGAGGTGGCAGCCCGCAAAAAGGTGGACATCGTCCGTCTCAGCGACCGCCCGCGCAATCCGGCACAAGAAGCCACCGGAGAGGACTTGGCCGCCATCGGCCAATTCCGCGCCGAAATCCTCGCCGGCCGCGAACTGCGGCCATCCGTGAAAGCGGCACCCGACCGAACCACCACCGTCCGCATCCCGATCGTCATCACCCAACCGCTCTGCCTGCAATGCCACGGCAACGATGACGACGTGGCCGCCGCCACCCGCGAGGCGATCGCCCGATCCTACCCGAACGACCGCGCCCGCGGCTACTCGCTCAACGACCTGCGTGGAATCTGGAAAATCACCCTGTCGGTCGAATCCCAGCCATGAACCCGCAGGCACGGCTTGGTGCCGTGCTTGCAGCTGCCGCGTGTTTCATCGCCAGCCTCATCCAGCGGCCAGCGAAGCCGCCCAGGAAACCTTCGCGCTGCCGGTCATGGACACTGCGGCGTTTTTGATCCATCAATCACTTGTCGGAATCCGGCCTGATGCATCGCGGCAACTCCGCGCCGCTTCCACGCATCCGCACCAGGGTGTTGGCCGATCCGCCTTCGCCACGCTCGGTGGCCAGCAGCAAGTGGACTCCGTCTTTTTCGACATCCCACGCGGAGGTCACGCCGCATGAGCGCCAAACATCGGCGAGCAGTTGATCCAACAATCCCTCGCGCCAGCGGCCGGGAAGTTCCCATTCGGTGAAATGTTCTCTCGGCGTGTGTTTGCGACTCCTGCGAAGTTCGAAGACCTTGCGCGCCCTCGCCCATGCCCGCAGGTGATGCGCCAGAAGCCCGGCCACCACCAAGGTCAGGCGCGCCAACCCATGGTCATGCTCCCCGCGCAGCGCCCTCATCCGCGCCGTTTCGTGAATGATCGATTGATAGGCCCCGGTGCCCATCGGGCCATGATAGATCACATCGCCCTCGCAGACGCGCACCGGCGCGCCATCATAGATGCAGCCAGTCCACTTCGCCGATCCGCCACGCGTGAATCGGTGCGGGTGTTTCGCCATCAACAAGCGCTCGGCCTGGCCATAGCCGTATTGCTGGCGCAGGTAGGCCCGGACCTGGGTGCGGCGGTGGTGCCACACAAAGGCATCCGGCGCGAAGGCCAGGCGGAATCCCGCATCGTACAGGCGCCAGCAGAAATCCACATCGTCACCCGCCGTCTGAAACAACGGGTCGAATCCACCCACGGCCTCGAATGCCTCGCGCCTCACCGCCAGATTGCAGCCTGGCAGGTGCTCGGCCTCCACATCATCGAGCATCACATGCCCCGGCGCTCCCGGTGCCGCGGAAACCACCGCCTGATGCCATTCGCGCGGTGGCGGCGGGATATTGGGTCCTCCCGCCGCCGCGAAATCCCCGGCTGTTAAAATCTTCGCCAGCCGCACCAGCCACTCGCGGTCCGGTTCGCAGTCGTCGTCGGTGAACGCGAGCACCTCACCCGATGCCACCTTCGCCCCGGCATTGCGCGCGGCGCTCAGCCCGCATGGCTCGAGCTCGATCAATTTCACCATCGGAAACGACCGCTTCACGAACTCCGCAGTGGCATCCGCCGAGCCATCGTCCACCACGATCGTTTCGAAGCGGCCTTCCATCCGGCCGACCGCATCGAGGCACGCGCCGATGCGGTCCGCGCCGTTGCGGGTGCAGACGATGACCGAAAACACCGGCCCATCCGGCAATTCGGGTGGCACCAGCCCCGACAACGCGGCCAGCGCCGGTTTGTCGTTGCCCGCACGGTCCGTCAGCCCGAAGTCCCAGTCGATCACCTCCGCGCCATTGTTCCACCAGCGGTCGCTCCATGCATAAACCGTGAAACCCGCGCAGGCCTCCTCCTGACAGACCGCCATGGCCTCGCGCAACAATCCTGCCTGGCGATCCAAGCCGTTGCGCCGGGAATCGAGGCCGAACTCGGAAACCACAAGCGGCCGGTCGCCGGAAACATGATGCAGGCGTTTGACATATCTACGCAGTGCCGCCGCATCCTCCAGGTAGATGTTGAACGCGGTGAAATCGGCGTTCGCCGGCTCCAGGTATTCCGTGCTCGGAAAATTTGCGTAGGCGAACAGCACGCGCGGCGCATGCCGACGGCCGAGCGCGATCAATTCCTCCACTGCTTCCCGCACCCGTGCCGGGCCCATCCATCGCACCAGATCGGCCGGAATCTCGTTGGCCACGAAAACGCCCGCCAGCGCCGGATGCGCACCGGCCTCATTCAATGCCGCCGCCAATCCCACCCGCGCCGACGAAAGCAGCGCCGGACAACGGAAAAAATCCTGCTGATACCCCCACCGCAGACCACCGAACACCCACAGACCATGCGCCGCCGCCGCATCCAGAAATCCGCGATCCGGCATTTCATACAGCCGCAGCGCATCGAAGCCGGCGGCACGGATACGGCGGAAGTCCGGTGCCAAATCCCGCGGCCAGCCGCCCGGAAACGGTCCATAGGTCACCGTCCGCAGCACCACGCGCCTGCCGCCGGCGCGAAAAAATTTCCCGTCGGTTCGCAAGCGCAGGTTCTTCATGCCATCGGACACGCCGCCACCCTACTCGCTCCCACCGGGGATTCGAAACCCAATTCCACCACTTCCCCAGACACAAAAATCCGTCCACAAGCAGACAGACTCTTGCTCCGGAGAGGCGAATCATCCAGCCTGCGGCGTGGACAGCCACCGCCGTCCGCCCCGCCCCCACCCCACACGCCCATGCTGCAGATCAATCCCAACCTCACCGACCTCGTTTCGGATGCCGCCGCCGGGTTGACGGCCAGCCTTGGATCCATGGCCACCATCACCGCCGCGGCCCCCGGCCGCGTCAACCTCATCGGCGAGCACATCGACTACTGCGACGGCTTCGTGATGCCCTTCGCGATCGATCGCCACATCGTCATCGTCGGCAGCGCCAACGGCACCAAGGAAGCTCGCATTTCCACTGCCATCGAGGGCGAGGCCGCCGTGTTCGATGTTTCCATTCCCCAGCAGGAGGGCGAACCGAAGTGGTCGAACTACCTCCGTGGCGTGATCCGCGGTTTCCAGGACCGCGGCCATCACATTCCCGGATTCGATGCCTTCATCCACTCCTCGGTCCCCGGCGGCGCGGGGCTGTCCTCATCCGCCGCGCTTGAACTCGCCACCGCCACCTTCCTCGAAGGCCTGCTCGACACCCGCCTCGACACCCGGGAAAAAGCCCTGCTCTGCCAGAAAGCGGAACACGATTTCGCCCACGTCCCCTGCGGCATCATGGACCAGTTCGCCTCGGCCTTCGGCAAGCCGAACCGGCTCGTCCTCATCGACTGCCGCTCCGGCGA
>JBMTCD010000238.1:0-4985 GCA_049430545.1 Luteolibacter sp. | reverse complement strand
GCACCAAGGGTCTCCGCTGAGCCATGACCAATGGCGCTGCTGCGTCATCCCGATCTGGGAGGGTTTCGCTTGATCAGCGGCGCTCAAGCAGCTCCTGGAGAGGAGGCGGTCTGCGGGGCAGCCGGATGCGCGCTCCGGTTTGGCAATGAGGACAACCTCGTCGAATTCGAGGCCCTTGGCGCGGTGCATGGTGGCGACTCGTGCGGCGGAGGATTCAGCGCGGTCGCGCTCGTTGGGGCCGATCAGCGTGGAACCGATGCCGGCAGCCTTGAGGGCTTTGAGCGCTTCGCCGGCTTCGTGCTTGGTCGGAACCATCACGCAGACGGAACGTCCGGCGGCCAGCGCGACGGCCACCAACTCCACCGCCTTGGCGAAGGCGTCCTCCGGGTGGGGCACTTGGAGCAGCACGGGGGCCGGGCCGCGGGAGATGGACTTGTAGCGGCGCACTTCGTCGGAACCTTCATCCAGGTCGTCCACCTCGCAGCCTTCGAGCAGGGCGACCGCGGCGAGCCGGATCTGCTCGGTGGTGCGGTAGTTGAGGTAGAGCTTCCTCCCGCGCCCGCGGATGTCGATGCCGCACCCGCTCATCGAGGCGCGGTGGCGGTGGTAGATCCGCTGGTGTCCGTCGCCGACGAAGAACAGATCGTTGGTCCCGGGGCTCACCATGGCACGCAGGAGCTTGAGCGCCTGCGGGCCGAAGTCCTGGGTTTCATCGACGATGATCGAGGCGTAGGCAGTGGTCTCTTTTTTCAAAAGGGAAGCTGCATCGCGGTAGGCGTCATCCACTTCCTTGAGTTTGCGCAGGGTCAGCCCCGCGCGATATTCCTCGAAGACCGGCCAGATGGCATCGCGTTTGCCACGAGTCAGCACGGTGCCGCGACCACGGCGGCGTGCCAGTCGGTATTCATCGCGGGTGGTCACGCCTTGGGCGAGGATCACGTTTTCAAACTCCTCCTCGTAGAATCCCGGGGGCAGGCCGAGCGAGGGGTCAGCGGCGGCGAGGGCGAGGTTCCACGCGTCAGCAGCCGGGCCGGTGCGGCGGTCGAAGATGACGGTGTATTCGTATTGATGCTTGCGGAGGAACCCGTGAACCCAGGCGTCGAGGTTCTGCACCTCGATGCGTTGCATGGTCGCCTGGCCGCAGAGCGTTTTGAGGTTCTCCTCGATGTCCTGCGCCAGGTTGCGGGTGAAGGTTGTGAAAAACACCTTCTTCCCTTCTTCAAGGCGGTGTTCCGCGAGCCACTTGGCCCGGTGCATCGCCAGCACGGTCTTGCCGGTGCCCGCGCCGCCGAGCACGCGCATGGGGCCGTTACGGTCCGAGTCGGCGAGTTTCCGCTGGGTCGGATGGAGAAACACCCGCCACTGGGCGAGCGGGGCGTTGATGATCGCCGTCATCGTGTCCGGATCATCGACGACCACGAAGCGGGCCTGCGACTCGGCGGTCTGAAGCGCTGCCGCGAAGTCCTCGGTGTCCACTTTCCTGTCCACCCGTGTTTCCCGGGCGGTGAGCACTTCCGAAACCGTGTCGCCGGCCGCGATGAGGAATAACCCTTCGTAGGCCTCCACCGGGAGGCGCTCCTGCATGGCATCCAAGTCCTGCTCCGAGCGGATGTTGCGCACTTGGGGGATCAACTCTTCCGGCGTGCCGATGCTGAGCAGTTCGGCATCGGTGAGCGATGCATACAGCGGCGCGGCCGCAGCGGGAGCCTCGGCGGTTGCGGGTGGCGTTGCAGTAGCATCGGCGAAGACCACGGCATGCTCCACGGCGAAGAGCTGCATCGCCCCTGTCACCGGATTGATCGCCACGCGCCGGGTTTCCGCCCAGCGGTAGGCATCGTCGTGCTTGTCCACATACATCAGGACATAGACGTCGCCCTTGTCCGGTTTGAAGACGATGCCGCGCCAGTCCTGGTCGATGCGCACCGAGCGCAGGTTCTTGTCGCGCGCGCCCTTGATCGTCTCGTAGTTGATGCCGTTGGCCGTGGGATCGCTTTGAAACCTGAGTGCCCACTTCAGCACCTTCGACTGGATCGACGATGGCAGTTTCGAGAGGTTGGAGAGGAAATCCTGAGCGAGGGCGACTTTGAGGTTCATGACGTGCGGATGTTGGAAATCAGATGGTTCCCGAAGGAGCGGATTCGTTGAGTTGGTTCAGGAGCAGCGCGGGCCAGCCGGGTGATGCCTTGACCGTTTGCCAGCCGCGACTGGTCCAGGCCGCTTCGGAGTCGGCATGGTGATCGAGGAGCAACACCACCTTGCGGCTGGTCCAGACGAGTTCGCATTCGGCGACCACTTCCCCATCATCTTCCAGCTCGAAACCCACCGCGTCGGGAACGGGAGCGCCCGCGTTGTGCAGTTCCTGCAAGCCTGGCAGCAGGAACTCCATCGCCTGATCCAAGGCTTCCGCCCAACCCGCAGCCTCGGCTGCCTGACCACCGCCGCTGGCCGGCTTGGCAGACTCCACAGGCGTGATCGCGCTGTGGTCTGCATCAAGCAGCCCTTCCCGGGTGGCGAGGAACACACCGGGCAGGTGTTGCAGGGTGTTGAACATCCAGAGCCAGCGCCGCCAGGCCCGGTGTTGATCGGGTTCAGTTTCGGCGGCGGCGGGGTCGAGTATCAGGAATCCGGGGCTCTTCGGCGTTGCGGCTTCGGGATCGGCCAGAGCCGGAGTGATCCAGTAGCGGAAAGTGAGCAATGTCTCGTTCAAGTTGCCACAAGCCGCCGCCATGGATGGCCGCTCATAAGGCAGTGTGCCGGGCAGGTCGTTCCAGAATTGTGCGAGTTGCGCAGCTTGAGTTTTGCTATCAGGCATGCGTGGATCTGGAACCATCCGGAATGCGGCTGCTCCAGCCTGCTTGGAGAATTGGAGCGCCCTTCCATCCTTGCCATCCGCTACCGGGGTCTCCAACCAGTGCAGCAGCGAGGCGATGGCGTTTCGGGGCCAATGGCTTGCATCATGCATGGGGCGCAGCTGTTCCGGCAATTCGCTGAGCGCCATGGCACCCAATTCATCCGCCAGGCCGGTTTCCGCACTGCCGCCGAGGGCCGCCGTGACGTCCTCCCATGTGACCGACCAGCACCAGAACCTGCCGCTCGCGAGAATGGCGTTGCGCTTGGCCGCGTCCCCGCGGGTGATGTCCTTGTGGTAGGCCCAGCCGTCGCAGAACACCGCGATGGGTCTGCGTGGCGATGCGCTTTGCACAGGCCACAAAACGAAGTCCGGGCGTGATGGTATTGCCACACCCCTGCCCGGACCGAGCTCCACTTGCGTTTCGATCCGATAGCGTTGGGTGCCCACTTGCATGAGATAGCCCGACTTGCCCTCTACGATCTCCTTCACCAGACGCACCGGTGCCAAGCCGTTGGTGCCACCAAGCCGGCGCAGGCTTTCGATGAAACGCGCTTCGAGATCCGAGTCGAAGTTCGGATTGATGTAAATGTCCGACACCGTGGCGACCTTTTCGAGTTGATCGAGATTGCCCTCGATCGCTTCCAGGATGGCGCGTGCGCGGTCGCGTGAAATCTGCGCCATGTCCCGGCCGAGGCGGTGCTGATAGACACAGCGGTAGCACCCATCCTTGTCGGGATGCGAGTTGCACTTGCAGCCCTTGATGTGCTCAAGCGCCAGCCGGATCACATGCACCAGAGTCTCGGCACCATCGGCCAGCAGTTCGTGCAGGTAGCCGGTTCCGCCGGGCACCGAGTCATAGATCAACACGTAGTGACGGCTGGCCGCGCCATCGGCTGCGCGTTCCTCCTGGGTGACCAGTCGGAGGTGATCCACCTTGCCGCCGTAGCGTCGCTTGAGTCCGACCCGCAGCGCGGCCATGAACGACTGGACGGAAACCTCATCGGTGCCCGAACGCTTGAAATACACCAGGATGCGCAGTGCCTCCGATGCGAACTCGCGGTAGAGATAGAGGCAGTCGATCAGGTTCTCCGGATCGTTGGTATTCCGGTGGGCACAGTCGAAGGCATGCAACTGGCCTTGGTCGCGTTCGCGGGCATTGCGCGGCGGACGCTGGACCTGGCCGCAATGTTTGCAGAGGCGGAAACCGGGGCGCGGACTCTGCCTGCCTGCCACCGCGTAGGTATCGCCCGGCTTGGTGGGTTCGCCGAAGTTGATGTCGCGGAACAGCACCCGTTCGATGAACTCAAAACCGAACGGCGTTTCCTGCGAGGTGAGCTTGTAGGCCTCGCGCACATCCTCGGGGTTGAACTCGGTGAGCAACTGGCGGAAGTGAAACTTCGGCTCGCGATCCTCCGCGCTGTCGTCGATCTGGACCTCCGCGTCGTTGCTGTTGGCGATGGCCTGCTTGAAGCGGATCAAGTTGCGCTTCTGCGCGACGTTGGTCCACATCGGATCGCCGCACTTCGGGCAGGCGCCATCGCTGTCGGCGTGTTTCTCAATGTTCAGACTATGATTGCATGTCGGGCACAGCCGCCACTCCTCGACCTTGGACAGCTCCAGGTTGATCTGTTCGATTTCCACCCGCCGCCGGTTGGCGTAGAAGATGTTCTCGGGCGCGAATTCCGATAGGGCCGACTGGGCGGGCCTTTCATACTTCTCGGCAGGCAGCGAAATGTAGGGACCGGAGTCTTCGGGATCGTCATCGGTGCGCCTGCGCCAGAGCACGGACTTGAGTTCCACGCCGGCTTCCGGAAACGCGTAGTTCGGGATCAGCCCGGAATCGGTAAGCGCTTGCAGAAGCTGACGACTGTTGATTTCCCGAATCAGTCCGAGCGCCTTCTGCCGCTCAAGCTGGCACTGCTCGGCCTCCTTGGTCGTGGCCTCGTCCTGCGGAAGTTTCTTCAGCTCGGCGATGCGCTTCTTGAGCCGCTCCGCGCGCTCGCGATAGAATTTCCGCTCAGCGGCCAGCTCCTCAAGCAGCTTGAGCAAACGCAGGCGCAACGGGTCCTCCTGCTCGGTGCCTTCCATGAACTCCGCCAGACGGCGGTCCACCCGATCATCCAGATCTTCACCG
>JBMTCD010000237.1:0-5081 GCA_049430545.1 Luteolibacter sp. | reverse complement strand
CTTATTCACCGCGCAGCGGCATGAGCAGATCCACCACCGAATTCGAGGCCCCGGACAACATCGCGCGCGCAGCCCGCGCCGCGGATGACTACCACGCTGAGACCGACGAACTGGTCGGCGACCACATGACGCTTAACATGGGCCCGTCCCACCCCGCCACCCACGGCGTGCTGCGGCTCGTGCTCGAACTCAACGGCGAAATCATTGTCAAGGCCGATCCCGACGTTGGCTTCCTGCATCGCGGCGACGAGAAAATCGCCGAAAACATGCACTACAACCAGTTCGTGCCCTACACCGACCGGCTCGACTACCTCGCTCCGCTCGCCAACAACGTGGCCTACGCCTGCGCCGTCGAGAAACTGATGGGCTGGGAACTGCCGCCGCGCGGCCAGGCGCTGCGCGTGCTGTGCTGCGAGCTGGCCCGGATTTCCTCCCACATGCTCGGCGTCGGCGTCTGCGCCATGGACGTGGGCGCCATGACCGTTTTCCTCTACACCTTCACCGAGCGCGAGAAAGTCTATAACCTCTGCGAGCAACTCACCGGCGCGCGATTCACCACCTCCTACACCCGCGTCGGCGGACAGCTGCGCGACATGCCGCCCGGCTTCGAGCAAAGTGTCCGCACTTTCCTCGAAGAATGTGAGGTCACCATCGGCGAGATTTCCAAACTGCTCGATAAAAACAAAATCTTCATCGACCGCATGGCCGACATCGGCGTGATCACCCGCGAGTCCGCCATCGCCTGGGGCCTGACCGGGCCGAACTTGCGTGCCTCCGGCGTCCCGCGCGACCTCAGGAAGGACCGGCCGTATCTCGGCTACCAACAATATCAATTCGACGTGCCCGTCGCCGACGAGGGCGATTGTTATGCCCGCTATCTCGTCCGCATGGAGGAAATGCGCCAGTCGATCCGCATCTGCCGCCAGGTTCTCGACACCATGCCGCCGGGCCCGGTGAACCTTGCCGATACCAAGAGCATGCTTCCCGCCAAAGAGCGCGTGATGATGTCGATGGAGGAACTCATCCACCATTTCATCGTCGCCACCCAGGGGATCGATGCCCCGCCCGGCGAGGTCTATTTCGCCGCGGAAAACCCCAAGGGCGAACTCGGATTCTACATCCACTCCAAGGGCGGCGGCGTGCCGCACCGCCTCAAGATCCGCAGCCCCTCGTTCTGCAACCTCTCCATCGTCTCCAAACTGCTCCCCGGCCACATGGTCTCGGACATCCCCGCCATCCTCGGATCGCTCGATTTTGTGATGGGCGAATGCGATCGGTGAATCCACACAGCAACCACAATGAAACCAACCATACTTCTCGGCATCCTGCTGGCCGGCATGGCTCACGCCGGCTTCGAATCCTGGACCAACAAGGACGGCAAGACCGCCGAACTCGAACTGGTCAACGTCGTGGACAAGGACGGCGAAAAAGCCGGCGAGTTCAAGATGCGCAGCGGTGCCTCGGTCACCTTGAAGGTCACGGACCTCTCCGAGGAATCCGCCGCCAAACTCAAGGCATGGCAGCCGCCGGCCGCCGCTGTTCAAGCCAAGGCCAGCGTGTTCGATGGCATCCTCGACGGCAACCTCGAGCGGCTGGACGGCAAGAAGCTCAAGAAATGCGACGACGCCACCAAGCCCGCGAAGTATTATCTCTTCTACTACACGGCCTCATGGTGCCCGCCATGCCGCACATTCACCCCGACGCTGGTGGAGTGGTATGAGAAGAACAAGAACGACAACTTCGAGCTGGTCCTGATCACCTCCGACCGCGACGAGGAGGCCATGGAAAATTATGCGGCCGAGAAAAAAATGCCCTGGCCGCAGCTCAAGCACCGCAAGGCAGGGGATTTCAAGAAGGAGTTCCAGCATGGTGTCACCGGCATTCCGTCGCTCATCGTCTGTGATCTCGAGGGCAAGAACCTCGGCAACTTCCGCGGCAATCTTCCCGGCATCACCGCACTCGTGAAGGACTGAGCCGCAAAAAGGCGAAAAATGGCACAAAAAGATCCGGTTTTCGCGTTGTGCGATTTGATCAGGGAGGAGGCCTTCGCCCTTCATCGTTTTCTGCGGCATGGCCACAAGGAGAAGATTTACGAAAACGGACTTGCCAATCGGCTCCGCAAGAAAGGCCTGGAGGTGCGCCAACAACCGTCGATCTCGGTTTACGACGAGGACGGCAGTTTGCTTGGCGAACTCGATGTCGATTTATGGATTGGAGAAGATTTGATAGTTGAACTCAAAGCCGTGAAAACGATCCTCAATGAGCATGTCGCCCAGCTTTTGGGATATCTGCGTGCCTCCCGTATCGAGCACGGGCTGTTGATCAATTTCGGCGCGCCCGCACTGCAAATCAAAAAATACGCGCTCACCCGGGATTTGGAAGCTCCACCTGAACTTTGAACTTTTGCGCCTTTTTGCGGCTGAACATACATCCATCATGAACCAGCTAGAAGATCTCGTCGCCTCGCCCGAAACTCCGGGCAGCAAGCATTTTCCACCCTTCGCTCCCACTTCGGAACTCGAGGCCGAGGCCGCCAAGCGCCTCGCGCAGTTTCCCGACGACCAGAAACGCTCGGCGGTTCTGCCGATCCTGCATTTCATCCAGCACCACCACGGATTCATCTCCGCCGAGGCCATCGAGTGGACCGCCGGACGCATCGGCATCGAACCGATCAAGGTGCTCGAGGTGGTGAGCTTCTATCCGGGCTTCCGTCAGTCCGCCCCCGGGAAATTCCACATCCGCGTCTGCCGCACGCTGTCCTGCGCGATGGGTGGTTCCTACGAGCTGATGGAACGCCTCTGCGAACTCACCGGCATCGACCGCTCGAAGATGGACTCGCACCACCACCCGGTGGCGGTCTCGCCCTGCGGCAATTTCTCCGTCGAGTTCGCCGAGTGTCTCGCCTCCTGCGGCACCGCCCCGGTCTGCATGGTCAACGACGATTTCCACGAGGGGGTCACCGCCGGGAACGCCGAGCAACTGCTCGCGAAATATCCCAAGGCGGATCATTGAGTCGTAGCCGGTTGCAGCCGGTATTCGCTGCCTTGTCCTTGATGTCGCAACCTCCGCTTCCGGAATAAGATCCGTTGCATGCCATGACGCTATTGGAGGCACTGCGTGAGCATTTCGGCCACCATGCCTTGCGCGATGGCCAGGAGCCGGTGATTCGCGCCCTGCTCGACGGTCGGCCGGCGCTGGCGGTGTTTCCCACCGGCGGCGGCAAGTCATTGTGCTATCAACTGCCGGCTCTCTTGCTCGATGGGCTCGCTTTGGTCGTTTCCCCGCTCATCGCCTTGATGAAGGACCAGGTGGATGCCTTGAACGCCCGCGGCATCGCGGCGGCGCGGCTCGATTCCACGCTCGCCGCGGATGAGTTGCGCGGGCTCTATCAACGGCTCGACCAAGGGGAAATCAAGCTGCTCTACATCGCCCCCGAGCGGCTGGCCAACGAGGCCTTCCGCAAGCGCGTGCGGGGCTGGAACGTCGCGCTGCTTGCCATCGACGAGGCGCACTGCATTTCCGAGTGGGGCCACAATTTCCGGCCGGACTACCTCAAGCTCGCCAAGTTCCGGCGCGCGCTCGGCCTCCGGCGCGTGCTGGCGCTCACCGCCACCGCCACGCCCAAGGTCGCCGCGGAAATCCGCCGCCATTTCGGCATCGCCGCCGCCGATCACATCCGCCTCAGTTTCCACCGGCCGAACCTCGACCTGCGCGTCACTCCCTGTGCGGCGACGGAGCGCAAGCGTATTCTGGTCGATCGACTCGCGGCCATCGACGGCCCGGTGGTCGTCTATGTCACCCGCCAGGAAACCGCCGAGGAGGTGGCCACCTTTCTCGTTCGGCAGGGCGTTTCCGCGCGCGCTTACCACGCCGGATTGCCGGACGAATTCCGTTCCGACGCCCAGCGTGCCTTCATGGCCGGCGAGAGCCGTGTGATCGTGGCCACCATCGCCTTCGGAATGGGCATCGACAAGGCGGACATCCGCGGCGTGATCCATTACAACCTGCCCAAAAGCCTCGAAAACCACACCCAGGAAATCGGCCGCGCCGGCCGCGATGGACGGCCCGCCGTCTGCGAGCTGCTCGCCTGCGCCGACGACCTGACAGTGCTCGAAAACTTCATCCATTCCGACACCCCGTCGCCCCGCGCCCTTGGCAACCTGATCGACCGCGTGCTGCGCCTCGGCGATGAATTCGACATCTCGCTATATGATCTCTCGGTGGCTTGCGACATCCGCACCACCGTGATCGCCACCTTGCTCGCCTATCTGGAAACCGACGGCATCCTCGAAGCGCGCGGAGTGTTTCACGGGACCTGCAAATTGAAGCTCCTGCGGGAGCGCGCACGCATCACCGCCGGGATGCCGGCCCGCGAGCGGAAGTTTGTCGAAGCGCTGTTGCAGCGTGGAAAGGCGGGGCGTTCGTGGCTGGTCTTCGAGCCATCCGCCCTCGCTGCGGAGCTTGGCGTGGCGCGCGAGAAGATCGTTGCCACGCTCGGTGCGCTGGAAGCCGCCGGCGACGCCGCGCTTGCCCTGTCCGGCGTGCGCCACGCCTATCGCATCAAGAATCCACCCGGCAACCTGCGCGATCTGGCGGCTCGCTATGCGGAGCTGTTTCAAAATCGCCAGCAGGCGGATCTTGGCCGCCTCTCACAAGTGCTTGGCATATCCGCCCATCGTGGCTGCCTCACCGGTTATCTCACGCGCCACTTCGGCGAGAAACTGCCCGCCCCTTGTGGCCACTGCGACCGCTGCCGCGGAGTGCCCGCCACCGTGATCCGCCGCGGCCCGGCCCGCCGGCCTGGCGATGATGAATGGCAAACCGCCCGCGATCTCGTCCGCGCCAGCCACCCGGAACTCGGCACACCGCGCCAGCTCGCGCGTTTCCTTTGCGGCATGACCAGCCCGGCCACCCTCCGCGCCCGCCTGACGCGCCATGACGCCTTCGGCATGTGGTCGGACCTGCCCTTCGCCGAGGTGCTCGCCATTGCCGAGGCGCTGTGACCTGCATTTTTCATTCGCACGCAACGTTTTCCCGCGTCATTTCCTCCGTGCGATGCCATCCGCCACCCGCCATCCGCA
>JBMTCD010000236.1:0-5143 GCA_049430545.1 Luteolibacter sp. | reverse complement strand
GAGAGCTCATAGCTTGGAATCTTGCTGGCAATTAGCTTTCTAAGATTCATGTAAAAATGAATCGCCGTGTTGGCCTGAACTTCAATGATCTCAGCAGCTGCACGCGCTGTCGTTCCTGCAACGAAATGCTCGATGAGCTTACTTTGCTTCAAAGAGGTTAGGCGGCTTTTGCGTTGAAACATCATGGGTAGCGTAGGGTATTTTGGCCCCCTTAGCTACTTCAGCCCCATAAGCAATTTCTTGGCGACAAAGTCCTACGCATCGGTTTGGTTTCTCGTATTCTCAAGCATCCTCATTCCGTAACATGTCTCTATCCCCGCTCCGGCCCCGGCTTGTTCCGAGGATTGTTCTAGCCATCCTCTCCCCAGTGGTCTTTTTCCTTACCTTGGAGGGGGTTTTTCACGCAACCGGACTTTTCCGTCCAATCCGGCTCCTCCAGAAGGTTTGCCATGATGACCAGAATTATTACACCACCGATCCGGCCTTTGCCCGCCTCTTTCTCCAGCGAGCCGACGTGCCGTCGCCGCCGCCCTTGTGGGTTGCCGCGCGCAAACCCGAAGGCGTGCGACGCGTTATCCTCCTCGGCGAATCGGCCGCTGCCGGTTTTCCCATGAGCGATTATCACCTCGGCCGGCTCATGCAAGCCCGTTGGAACACCCGTTTCCCGGGGGAGGCAGTCGAGATCATCAACCTCTCCATGGTCGCAGTCAATTCCCACGCCCTCCGGGAATTCGCCCGAGAAGCCATGGCGCTGGAGCCGGACATGATCGTTTTGTATGCTGGACACAATGAGGTCATCGGCCCCTTTGGCCCGGCCGCCAAATTCGGAGCGCCCACCGTTTCTCCCGCAATCAGCCGCCTGTCTCTCGCCGTCCGCCGCACCCGCACCGGCCGCGCTGTTCAATCCTTTCTCAGTCTCTTTGCAGGAAAACAAGACCCGCAACCTTGGCGCGGTCTCGACGAATTCCGCGGCGTGGAAGTGAAGCACGACGATCCCGCGCTCGACATCATGATGGCCAATGCCGAGGCCAACTTTCGGGATATTGTCCGTCGCGCGCTCGACCACGATGCCAAGGTTGTCGTAGCCATACCCGCCATCAACCTCACTGACTGGCCCCCTGTAGGCAGCGAGCCAAGAGACTTTGGCGGTATCGACGCCGTCCTATCCGCGCAGGACGCTGGCGATACCTCAGGTTTTCGCAGCGCCATCCTCTTGTACGAAGCCGCGCAAAAACGCCAGTCTGACGGGGACCTCGCCCGCGCATGGCCGCTCTATCGCCGCGCCGCAGACCTCGACACACAGCGCTTCCGTGCCGACAGCCGTGTGCGCGACCTCCTGCGTCGGATCGCATCCGAATCGGGTGCGGATGTCGCCGCCGTCGAGGCCGATCGTTGGCTGCACGAAATGAATCCTTCTTTCACCAACGACCGTGAATTTTTCCTTGAACACGTGCACCTCACCTTCGCTGGCCGCGCGGCCGTCGCCGAGTTGGTCGTCGATGGTGTGGCCTCTCTGTGGGCTCTGTCTCCGCGAGCCGCAAGTTCGGAATCCGTCGCGGGCTGGTGGGAAGCATTTCCTAAAGTTGAAAAACAATTGCGCCATGATGTTTACTTCACCGGCTATGACGAACATGACATGTGGAGCCTAGTCTGGAAGTTGCTCCGCCTCGGGATCTTCGCCGAGGCGCCCGGCCTCGCGCAGCGACGCGACGAGTTGGCCGAGCGAACACGCGAGTTGCGGCAAGAGGCTGTCCTTGGCTGGGACACCGCCGGGTTGATTGCCGCCTATGAACGCGCGCAACTGCAGAATCAGAATGATCCCGTCACACACTTTACCGCCGGCCGCTTGCTCGGTCTGCGTGGCCAAGGGGTGCGCGCTGAGGATGCCTTTCAACGAGGTTTTGCCTTGCAGCCCAATTCCCCAGACGGACGTCTCAATCACGCCGCCATGCAGGTGGCCCAAGGCGACCTTGAAAGGGCCCGCGTTTCCCTTGCCGCCTTGCGTCGATACGATCCGCAAGCCGCCGGCCTGCTCAGAATGGAAGCGACCATCGCCCTGCGCGACGCCGATCTTCCCGCCGCCGCGCAATTGCTTCGGCAACATCTCGCGCGCAGCCCTAACGACACCGGATCCTGGCTCACCCTTTCGGAAATCGAAATGAAACTGGGCGATCACGACGCAGCCAAACAGAGCCGCCAAAAGGCCTCGGCAGGTGATCATCCATCACTGAACCCTAGTCCCTAGAGCGTGTCGTAGTGGTACCGCATCGCCGCGACCCAGGTTCCGACCTACACACCGTGGAACCTGAAGTATTCATACAGCTGGTTGTTGTGCCGGGAGATGACCGAAGGTGCATTGGACGAGGTCTGCGGGCAGGCCCTCGTTCTCTCGTATATGAGATGCTGTCGTGCCGCTCATGCAATGGCCATTGCCAAGCGAGGTGCAAGGGAGAGCGGGAAATTTGCTCCTGTGTACGAAAGCATGATCCGGTTCATCCAAGAGCAACGCTGAAAGCGGGAGGGCTTGCGTCTCCGCCGGCGGTTTCAATACATCCGGTCGAAGTTCTTACCATTCCGTGCCGGGCGCCAGCGGGTGGCTTCGCCAGGTTTGCGTTTTATTTCCAGCAAATCTTTGCCGAGCAGGCGCAGCAGCAAGCCGATGGGAGTCACGAGAACCAAGAACAGCATCGTAAGCAACACCTTGCCCACCGCCTCGCCGATCCTGTGGCTGAAGGCCATTCCCCCTCGGTACCAGCTTCGAAACCACTGAGGCTTGGCGATGGCGGCTGCGAGCACGCCCAAGGAAATGAAGGCGACGACGACGGGAATCCACGAAGGAAGTCCGCAGCGGACGCGCAGCAGCCACGCCGCCGCGTTTCCTATGGAGAGGGTGACGATTGCGAATTTCCGCCATTCGCTTGGATCTTCCTTGAGGCGTAGCATGATGTTAGTCGGGGATGGGGTCAAAGGTCGGTGCCACCGGATTTTTCGGTTGTTGGGTGCGCTCTAAAAGGTGGTTTCCGATCGCCAGGAAATCCATTCCGGTATGCACGAAGCAGCGATAGGCATCATCGGGCGTGCAGACCACCGGTTCGCCTCTGACATTAAAAGAAGTGTTTACCAGCACGGGGCAACCGGTGATGGATTCAAAGCACGTCAGAAGTTTGTGGAAGAGAGGATCCTGTTCCGCCGAGACAGTTTGCACCCGTGCGGATCCATCCACATGGGTCACGGCCGGGATGTCCGATCGAACCTCCCGCAAGCGCTCGAGCCCTTCGCGGGTTTTAGCGGCGGCCGTCGGTCTGCAGGCAGAGCTTACTTGGGCCACCAGCAGCATGTAGGGTGAAGGCTCGTCCAGTTCGAAGAAGTTTGCAGCCGCCTCGGTGGTGACGGACGGAGCAAATGGCCGGAATGATTCGCGAAACTTGATACGTTGGTTGAGGATCGACTGCATTTCCAGCGCGCGGGGATCGGCAAGGATTGAACGGTGGCCGAGGGCGCGCGGACCAAACTCCATGCGTCCTTGGAACCATCCGATGATCCTGCCTTCGGCAAGCAGCCGCGCTACACGCTCGACGAGACTCGTTTCATCGAGTTCCTCATAGACCGCACCGTGTGAGTTCAGGGCGGCTGCGATTTCGCATTTAGTGAACGCTGGTCCGAGGAATGCCCCCTGCATCGCATCCGGTTTCAAAGGTTGTCGGGCCATGCCACCGCGGCCGTCCCTTCCAAGATGCCAGAGGGCTAGAGCGGCGCCTAGCGCACCGCCCGCATCGCCGGCTGCCGGCTGGATCCAGATGTTGTCGAAGATCCTTTCGCGGAGGATGCGACTATTGGCCACGCAGTTCAGCGCGACTCCGCCAGCGAGGCAGAGACGGGTGGACTGAGTTACATCGCGGGCGCGCCTAGCGAGACGCAGCATAATGTCACCGGTGACTTGTTGGATCGACGCGGCGAGGTCCATGTGCCGTTGTTCAATGGGCGAATCCAGCAATCGCGGGGGGCCTCCGAAAAGTTTATGGAAGCGCCGGTTGGTCATGCGGCGGCCGTGCAGGAACCCAAAATACTCCATGTTCAAGCGCAACGAGCCATCGGAATAGACCTCGACAATTTCGTCGAGGATTGTCGACGCGTATGTTGGTTCCCCATAGGGCGCTAGGCCCATCAACTTGTACTCGCCCGAGTTGATTCGGAAGCCGCAGTAGGTGGTGAAGGCCGAATAGAGCAGGCCGAGTGAATGGGGAAAGCGGAGCTCCTCGATGAGGTCAAGCGAGCTTCCCGATCCCAGGCCGATCGATGTGGTGGCCCATTCGCCCACTCCGTCGACGGTCAGCAAGGCTGCTTCGTCGAATGGGGAGGGAAAGAACGCACTGGCCGCATGGGCTTGGTGGTGTTCGGAAAACAGCACGGGGCAGTCATTGCGAAGTTCCGGCATCTCGTAGGACAGAGTGCCCCGCAGGTCGAGTTTTTCGCCGAGCCACGACGGCAAAGCCTGCGGGAAATTCACCCACCCGCGCGGGGCCACGGCCAGGCACGACTCGAGCAAGCGCGCGAGTTTCACGATCGGCTTGTCGTAGAAGACCACCGCATCGATATCCGAGGCTGTGAGGCCCGCGTGCTTCAAGCAGAAAGATACCGCGTTGCGGGGGAACCGTTCGTCGTTTTTGCGGCGGCTGAAGCGTTCCTCCTGAGCTGCGGCGATGATCCTACCGTTGTCGAGAAGTGCCGCGGCTGAGTCGTGGAAGTAAGCGGAGATGCCGAGAATGCGCTGCATAGCGACGAGCTACATGAAGGGATACAGCAGTGGTGCGAAGACCGAACCTCCGCTGAAGACGATCAACGCGGCTAGGGCCAAAAGTACTAGGACGATCGGCAGCAACCACCACTTCTTTTCCTCGCGAAGGAATTGCAGAAATTCTCGGAAAGCCCTCCACATTATTTTGAATCTGTACTTTCTGCAGATCCCGGATGCAAGCGGCAATGACCCGAGTGGTTGGCACGTATTACATAAGACCTCAAGGGTCGGCATTTGATAAATATTAAGACCGGGCTCAATCCAAATTTGGCGCTAGCGATTCCCTCAACCAGTCGCGGTAGGAAGCCGATACGGCACTTGGCTCAATCGCGATGATTTCAGGGACTT
>JBMTCD010000235.1:0-5186 GCA_049430545.1 Luteolibacter sp. | reverse complement strand
GCCGCACCAAGATCGAGAAGGTGCGCCGGTTGCTGGATTCCACCGACATCCCGATCCCCGAGATCGCCGAGGCCTGCGGGTTCAACTACGTCGAGCACATGATTCCGGTGTTCAGCAAATACCACGGCTGCACGCCCTCGCGCTACCGCAAGAACGCGCGGCTGGGGGTTTGAGCGAAGACACAGGGCACCGGAGCGGCGGACCACCGCGCAAGGAACTCTCGGTTTCCTGCCGTAAAGGCTTTGGTTGATAGTGCTAAGACCCATGAAGCACCTCATCCTCACTTCACTCGTTTCGCTCCGGGTCGTCGCGAGCCACGCGGCCGAGCCTGGAGCTGCGGAGGCTTCAGGGCGCTGGCCCCGCGAAAAGGCAAATCGATGTCAAGCCACCAATCCCGGGTCTTGCGTCTGCCCATCCACTTGATAAAGAATGGACATGATCCACCACACGCACGCCCGACTGGCAGTCATCGCAATCCTCTGCACGTTCTCCATGCCTGCAAGCATGGCCCAGAGCCCCGGCACGCCAGTGGAGGTGCAGAGCGCGAACCTCACCAAGGAGGAACGAGAACGGATGGTCGCCGAGATTCTGCGTCTGCGCGACGAAGGGCAAATCATCGGCAAGGACGAGATCACCCGGCAGTTGGAAAATCCGCAGCCACAGGCCGTCAGCCTGGCACCCAGGCGCACCGTGGACTTGTCCGGCGGGAAACTGGCCGTTCTGGCCCGCACCACAAGCCTGCGTGTCGGATATGTTTATCTCTGCCCGCGCTGCGACGAATGGCATGTCAACCTGGCCGGTGGGTATGCCGTGGCGGAAGACATCGTCGTGACCTGCGACCATGTCGTGGAATCACAGGTGAAAATGCGCGAGGGCTATCTTGCGGTGGTGGACCATGATGGCCGGGTCGCCGCCGTCTCGGCAATACTCGCGCGCAGCAGGGGGATGGATGCGGCAGTGCTCAAAGTGGCCGGCGCGAAATTCACTCCGACACCGCTGAATCAGGATGTCGCCCAGGGAGTGCCGGCCTGCTGCTTCAGTCACCCGCTGGGCCAGCGGGGGTATTTCAGCACCGGCATCGTCAACCGGTTTTATTGGAATGGCAAATATCAGGGCGAGGATCGCGGAAGCCTCGATGCCTTGCGCCACCTGCGGGTCGATTTCAGTACCCATTGGGCCCCGGGCAGCAGCGGCGCTCCCTTGTTGGACGAAGCCGGAAACGTGATCGCCCATGTCTCGACCATCGCCAGTCTGGGACGGAGCAAGGACAAGCCGCAGCTGTTGACCATACGCACCGGGATCCCGGCACAATCGGTGGAAAGACTGCTGGAAGCGATGAAGGACCCGGGTGAAATCAAGCGCCTCGCGATGCTCGACACCGATGCCAACGTCCAAGCCGAAGGAGCCGCAGACTGAGCCCGCCCATCCCGGGACACGGCGGTGGATGCGGCTCGGGTGTAGCGGTTCATCTTCCGCCACCATGCGTGGCACGATAGCCGCCCGGGCTCTGGCCGGATTGTTTGCGGAAGGCATGGGAGAAATGGCTGTGATCGTGAAAGCCGCAGTGGCTGGCGATGCGGGCCACCGTCCAATCAGTGGATTCCAACAAACGGCAGGCGGTTCTTACACGCACGCGGAGTTGATACTCCTTGGGACTTACGCCTAGCACCGCCTTGAAGCGCCGGTTGAACTGGCTTTGCGAGAGACCGGTCAATCGCGCCAGCTCTTCCATCCGCAGGCCGTCGTGTGCGAAATCCTCATGGATGCGCCGCACCGCCCGGTAAAGCACGCCGAAGGGTGTGGCACGCGAGCTGCGCTCGTCGATCCGGCGGTGAATGCCCGCCACGCCGATAATCCGGCCGTCGCGGTCCCTCACGGGAAACTTGCTGTAGGCGATCATGTTGTCGGACCCGGCTTCCTCCGGTGCCGGAGCCAGCTGGTTCACCACCGGACGGCCGGTGTCCATGACCAAGCGGTCGCCCTCGTTGTAGAGCCTGGCGCGCTCGCCCGGCCAGAAGTCGGCATCGCGCAGGCCCAGCGTTTCGGATTCGGCAGCGGCGTTGCAATACTCCCACGCACGGCGGTTCTGCATCACGAAGCGGCCATCGGCGTCCTTCATGAAAAACGCATCCTCCTGCAACAGCGCGCCCAGTTCACGGGCCACGGTTTCCCAATCCACCCGGTCGAGAAACCCACGTGCGTCGAAATCATTCTTCATGCGCGTTTTTTACACAAACAGGAGCAACTCTTACAAGACAAGCTGCGGATACCGGATCAGATTCCCCGCAGCATGAGCGGCCGTCTTTCAGGCAAACGCATCGTCATCATCGGCGGCACCACCGGCCTCGGTCTGTCCGCGGCCCGCGCCATGCTGGCCGAGGACGCGGACGTGGTGGTGGTGGGGCGCAACGCGGAAAGCGCGCGCGGTGCCCAGGCGGCGCTGGATGCCATCGCAACCGGCAAGGCCGATGCCATGACCGGCGATGCCACTGCGGCGGAAACCGCCACAGCCGCGATCGCGCGCTGCATGGAAAGATTCGGCGGATTCGACGCGCTCTATCACGTCGCGGGCGGCAGCGGGCGCTCTTTCGGTGACGGGCCGCTGCACGAGGTGACCGACGATGGCATCGACCGCACGCTCGATCTGAATTTGAAATCCGTGATTCTCAGCAACCGCGCCGCGCTCCGTTCGTTTCTCGAACGCGGCGTTCCGGGAGCCATTCTCAACATGGGGTCGGTGCTCGGCGTTTCCCCTTCGCCGCGTTATTTTTCCACACACGTCTATGCCGCGGCCAAGGCGGCGATCATCGGTTTCAGCAAATCCGCCGCCGCGCGCTATGCCGCGAACGACATCCGCTTCAATGTGATCGCCCCCGCATTGGTGGAGACGCCGATGGCGAAACGCGCTGCGGAGAATCACGAGATCCTCGGCTTCATCCGCCACAAACAACCGCTCGACGGCGGACGCATCGGAAAACCCGAGGACCTCGATGCCCTCGCCGTTTGCCTGCTGTCAGACGGCGGACGTTTCATCACCGGCCAGGTCATCGCCGTGGACGGTGGATGGTCGGTTTCGGAAGGACTGCCACCGGAAACATGAACGGAGGATTCAAATCACTGGCGGACAAGATCCCCGCGCTGGCCCCGCGCTGTGAGGACTTGCGCTGCGTGCTGGGCTTCGACGGCACGGTGGACATCATCTGCCGCGCTGTCAGGGAGCGGCACGGCGGAGGCGCGAACTTCGTTCCCTTTGAACGCATCCGCGATTTCGGCGAGCATGTGACGAATGCCGACGGCCGCAGCGCCTTGATCGAGATTTTCCGCCAGCAGGAAAAAATCGGCGGCAACAGCCCGATCATGGCCAACGCGCTGGCGGCATCGGGATTGGCAATCGATTGCATCGGCACCTTCGGCCGGCCACAGATCCATGCCGCCTACCGCGGGTTCGTGGAACGCGTGCAGGTCCATTCCATCGCCGAGCCCGCGATCACCCACGCGCTCGAGTTCGACAATGGCAAGATCATGCTCGCGGCGCTTTCGAGTTATGAAAACGTCCACGCAGGCACCCTCCGCGAGCGGGTGGGCGCCGAGGCGATGCGCGATCTCATCGAACAGGCCCGGCTGTGCTGCCTGCTCAACTGGACCTGCCTGCCGGGCATGGATTCGATCCTCGACTGGTTGTTGGACGACATCCTGCCGGGATTGCCGGCTCCGGACGATGGCAATGGGCGTGTTTTCTTCTTTGACCTTGCCGACCCCTCGTCCCGCAGTCCCGGCGAACTGCGGGGCGCATTGGAGCGCATCGGCCGCTTTGCCACGCACGGTCGCTGCGTGCTGGGCATGAACTTCGGCGAAACCCTGCTGGTCTGCCGCACGCTCGGCATCCAAGCGCCGGTTTCGCAACCCGTTTCCCTGCAGGACGCCCTCGCGGAAATCCGCAGCCGCCTGGGCATTCACATGGTCATGGGACACCCGACGGACTTCGCAGCCTGCGCCAGCGCCGATGGCCAGGCATCTGTCGCCGGTCCTTACACCCCCAAGCCCGTGATCACCACCGGTGCCGGCGACCATCTCAACGCGGGTTTCTGCCTCGGGCTTTTGCTGGATCTGGCTGTCCACGACGCGCTCGCCCTTGGTGTGTTGTTCTCCGGGTTTTATGTCCGCGAAGCCCGCCCGCCAGCGCTTGCCGAGTTACCGGATTTCATCGCCCGGCTTGCATATCAAAACCCATCCGCACCCCGGTGATCCATCCAGACGAAGTTGTCATCCCTGAATCCATCCATATGAGCCCCATCCCGCCATCCACCGATTACCTGGAAAAATGCCGCAGGCTGATCGATGCCGCCGAATCCCAACATGACACCATCGTGCAGGCCGCCGGATGGTTTGCCAAAACCATCCTGGCCGGACGCATGGTGCACCTGTTCGGCTCCGGCCATTCGCGCATCATGGTCGAGGAGATGTGGCCGCGCTACGGCTCGTTTCCGGGGTTCAATCCGATCGTCGAGCTGTCGCTCTCGTTCCACAACCTCGTCGTCGGCGCCCACGGCCAGCGGCAGGCGCTGTTCCTCGAAAACGTCAGCGGTCTCGCCGCTCGCATCCTGCGCAATTACGATTTGTCCGCCGAGGACAGCGCGCTGGTCATCTCATCGAGCGGCTGCAACGTGGTGCCCGTCGAAATGGCGGAGGAGTTCCAGAAGCGCGGCATCAAGGTGGTCGCGATCGTCAGCTCCGCCCATCTGGAATCGTCGAAGTCCAAAAGAACCGATGGGAAAAAACTCACCGACTTCGCCAACCTCGTGCTGGACACCGGCGCGCCTCCCGGCGACGCGATGGTGCGTGTTCCGGGCCTCGATACGCCGGTTTCACCGGGCTCGACCATCGGCGGCTGCCTGCTCGTCAATGCGGTCAAGGCGGAAGTCGCCGCTCTTCTGACAGCCGCCGGCCAGCCGCCGAAAGTCCTCAGCGGTGCCAACGTCGTGGGCGCGGAGCGCGCGGTCGAGTTGTTCGAATCCGCCTACGACGAACACGCCCACCGGCTTGCGCGGCTCTACGCGAATGTCGGCATGCAATGACACGCGAGATGCATCCCGCCATCATCCACAGCAGGATCGCCACCGCCGCCGAGGTGGATGTGCTGGTCGTCGGCGCGGGCAGCGCCGGTTGCTGCGCCGCGATCGCCGCCC
>JBMTCD010000234.1:0-5229 GCA_049430545.1 Luteolibacter sp. | reverse complement strand
CGAGCGAATAATAATCCCTGGCGCTGACCGGATCGAACTTGTGGTCGTGGCATTCCGCGCAGCCGGTGGTGAGGCCCAGCCATGCGCCGCCAAGCGCGCGGATCCTGTCGCCCATGTATTTCGCCAGATACTCGCCCGGCTGTGCGCCACCCTCGCGGGTCATCAGGTTGAGGCGCAGGAAACCGGTGGCGATGAGCTGCTCGTCGGTCGGATTTTCCAACAAATCGCCGGCGAGTTGCTCCATCGTGAAGCGGTCGAACGGCTTGTTCTCGTTGAATGCCTTGATGACATAATCGCGATAGGGAAACACCCGCGAGTTCTGGTCGCCGTGATAGCCCACGGTGTCCGCGTAGCGTGCCACATCGAGCCACCACACGGCCATGCGCTCGCCATAGCGCGGCGAGGCGAGCAGGCGTTCGACGATTTTCTGATAGGCGTCCGGGCTGTTGTCGGAAACGAAGGCATCGACTTCCTCCGGCGATGGCGGCAGGCCCGTGAGGTCGAGCGAGAGGCGCCGCAGCAACTTGTCTCGCGGGGCGGGCGGCGACGGCTCGACGCCCTCCCGTGCGAGCCGGTCGAGCACGAAGGCGTCGATCGGATTCGCGACCTGGCCGGCGTGTTTGGTCGGCACTGGCGGCTCGAAGCGTCGCACCGGCTCGAAGGACCAGTGTTTTTCATACTTCGCGCCCTGTTCGATCCAGCGCCGGACCAGCGCCACCTCGCGCTCGTCGAGCGGGTCTTTGTGGAACGTTGGTGGTGGCATCTGGAGGTCCGGATCTTTTGTGACGATTCGCGCCAGCACCTCGCTGCGGTCCGGATCGCCGGGCACGATGGCGAATTTCGAATCCGAGTCCTTCAACGCGGCATAGGCACCCTCCGGCGTGTCGAGACGCAGGCCGGCCTCGCGTGTGTTGGCGTCGAATCCATGGCAGGAAAAACAGGAATCCGAGAAGATTGGACGGATATGCGCATTGAACGTGACCAATTCCGGCAAGCCATCCGTCGCGGTGGTCGCGACGGAAGCCGTGGAGGCTTCCGCCTTGGCCGCGCTTCCCTCATGGCGGCAGGAAACCAGCCCCCATGGCAACGCCATGCAGACCAGGCTCGGGAGAATGGGGAACTTGGCGGTCATCTTCGATTCGTGGTTTCGTTTTCGCATGCGCGCGTCTGGCACCAAAACTACGCGCACAATTCGTGGTCATTTCAATCGGTCAACCATTCGGTGCCCGGGCGGATGGCGCTGGCCCGCCGATTCACGCGTGTTTCCATGGACCGGGATTCCTGCGATTGGCCGGGTCGGCCGGGGCGTTTTGGGATTTTGCGTGCTTCCGCACGGGATTCCTGCTTTTCCTCGCCGCGCCTGCGCGTTTCCCCACCATCATGGCCACGTCCCTGACACGAAATTTCTCGATCATCGCCCACATCGATCACGGCAAGACCACGCTTTCTGATCGATTGTTGGAGGTCACCAGCACCATTTCCGAACGGCAAAAACAGGACCAGCTGCTCGACGCGATGGACCTCGAACGCGAGAAGGGCATCACCATCAAGTCCCATCCGGTGGCGATGTCCTACAAGGCGAAGGACGGCAAGACCTACCGCCTCAACCTGCTCGACACCCCGGGCCACGTCGATTTTTCCTATGAGGTCGCCCGCTCGCTGGCCGCCTGCGAGGGTGCCATCCTGAT
Organism: Luteolibacter sp.; assembly: GCA_049430545.1. GTDB lineage: Bacteria > Verrucomicrobiota > Verrucomicrobiia > Verrucomicrobiales > Akkermansiaceae > Luteolibacter. Next base: position 3,541 of record JBMTCD010000234.1, on the reverse strand, counting down.
GATCGACGCCGCCCAGGGCGTGGAGGCCCAGACCATGGCCAACCTTCATCTCGCGATGGAGCAGAACCTCGTCATCATTCCGGTTCTCAACAAAATCGACCTTCCCGCCGCCGACGTCGAGAAGTGCAAGCACCAGCTCGAGGACATCCTCGCCATACCCGCCGAGGACGCCATCCCCGCCTCCGCCAAGAACGGCATTGGAATCGAGGACATCCTCGAGGCGGTCGTCACGCGCATCCCCGCTCCCACCGAGAACCCGGACAAGCTGCTCCGCGCCTCGGTCTTTGACTCGATCTACGATTCCTACCGCGGTGTCATTTCCTACGTGCGCGTGTTTTCCGGCACGATCCGCAAGCGCCAGAAGATCCGCCTGCTTCACACCAGCAATGTTTACGAGGTCAAGGAAGTCGGCGTGTTCACGCCCAAAATGACCGCGCGTGACGAGCTGATCGCGGGCGACGTCGGCTACATCATCGCCAACATGAAATCGGCCGACGAGGCCAAGATCGGCGACACGGTGACCGACGCCACCCATCCCTGCCCGGAACCGCTGCCCGGCTACAAGGAGATCCAGCCGATGGTCTTTTCGGGCATTTATCCGGTGGACAACTCGGACTACGAGGCGCTCAAGGCCGCGATGGGCAAGCTCCAGATCAACGACGCCGCCTTCACCTATTCCTCGGAAAGCTCCACCGCGCTCGGTTTCGGCTTCCGCTGCGGTTTCCTCGGCCTGCTCCACATGGAGATCATCCAGGAACGCCTCCGCCGCGAGTTCAACATGGACGTGATCTCGACCTACCCGTCCGTCATCTATCAGGTCACGAAGACCACCGGCGAGGAGTTGATCGTCGACAACCCGTCGTTCCTGCCCGAGCCGCAGGAGATCCAGGAGATCCGCGAGCCGATGGTGCTGGTTTATATCATGATTCCCGGCGAATACATCGGCGACGTCATGGCGCTGGTGATGGAAAAGCGCGGCGATGTCACCCACACGGAAACGATCGACGACACCCGCGTGATGCTCACCTGCGATGTGCCGCTCTCCGAGATCCTGGTCGATTTCAACGACCGCCTCAAGTCGATGACCCGCGGCTACGGCTCGATGGACTACGAGCACCACGGCTACCGTCCCGCCAAGATGGTCAAGATGGACATGCTCATCGCCGGCGAGCCGGTCGAGGCGTTCTCCACCATCGTCCACCGCGACAAGGCCGAGAGCTACGGCCGTGCGCTTGCGGTGAAGCTCAAGGATGTGATCCCGCAGCAGCTGTTCGTGGTGGCCATCCAGGCCTGCATCGGCGGCAAGATCATCGCCTCCGAGCGCATCTCCGCGATGCGCAAGAACGTCACCGCCAAGTGCTACGGCGGCGACATCACCCGCAAGCGCAAGCTGCTCGAGAAGCAGAAGAAGGGGAAGGAGAAGATGAAGCAGTTCGGCAAGGTCAGCATCCCACAGGAGGCCTTTATCAAGGTGCTCAAGAGCGGGGATTGACGGCATTCCCCGCGATCGGAAATTCCTCCCCTCCGACATTGGCGAGCGGCGCTGAGTGAACTTAGCGGTCCATCAACTGTTGCAGTCCAACTCCATGATCCCGGCAACGCGCGGATTCCGCGAGATGGAATCAGTGGTCGTCCGATTCGCTGGTGGCGATGAATCCGGCCGCGCTGGCCGTTCACCTGGGTGATCTGGCCGAGGGCGATCGGGGCGGCGATCACCACGAGTTATGCCTGTAAAAACGTGCGCTTCGACGGCGATTCGGCTTTCGGCGACAACCATCTCGGTGGAGTCCTCGATGCCTTGGATGGTGTGCGTCAGGGCGCTGGTGCGGCCGCCGGTGAAGAGGCTGTCGAGGTCCTTTTCCTCCTTCAGTTCGATCATCGAGCGGATGCCGGTGTTGAGGAGGGCCGACCACACTTCCATATTGCGGCCGTCCTTGCTTGCCTTGTTGAAGGGCTGATAGGTCTCTGGGATTGGCGCGTCCTTGTCCTTGCATGCGGCGCGGGCCAGATCGAGCAGGCGTTTCGGCTCGGTATGGTGGCTGCGCTCGCGTTCGAGTTTCGGGATGTGGAACTCGCGATGCTCCTTGCGGAGCCAGTCGGAAACCTCGGTAGGGACGAAGGTGGGCGAGGTGAAGATGAACTCGACGGACTCCACCTGTTCCAGTTCCGCCTTGAGCGCCTCGAAGGCGTAGATCGAAAAGCAGGAGGCGGCAACCCGCGGCTTCGCGCCCGGAGTGAGGGTGCGTTTCAGGTCGTCGCCAAGCAGGTGGGTGATGTTGTCGAGGAGGGTCAATGCGGCGGGTGCGGGAAACGCCTCCGCACGAACGCCGGGACAGGCGGACGGATCGACAACCGGGTCTGTTTCGCGGAAGGAGGCATGACAAGACGTCCTTCCGGTGGACGGGGAGTTGAGAGGGCCGTACTACGTCGACCGCAACGGCCTTTAGCCGGACCCCGTGGGGAACGGCCTGGACATGCGCCGCCGCCTCCCCGGCCTTTTGGGTCGGTTTGGCGGCAATGTTTGCGGTCATTGCAGACCGCTCAGTGTGAGGATTTTGACATCCCCGTCCGCCGAAGCGGACGTGCTGGGTCAAGTCATGGAAACGCGCCGGGGCAAGGAGAAATGGCCACGCGGACGGCGCTCGGGCAGCAGGCAGGTTTGTCAATGGAGCTTGTGCAAAGGCCGCGACGGCGAAACCAAGGTCGGCACCGCCGGGCATGGGCGACGCGATTCTGGCCAGAATCTGAACGCGCAATGGCCGCGCAGCACCGCCGGGGCCGGTCATCCGGCTTTCGACTCGCAGCCTCGAAATGGAATTCACCGGTAATTTTCCGGTGTCTCCATTCGTTATGGGATGCCAGCCGCTTCCTTGAAACCCATGAAACGCCTCCTGTCCATCCTGGTCGCCTTGTGGCTGCCCCATCAGGCATCCGCCCGGCCGAACGTCCTGCTCATTCTCACCGACGACCTCGGCTACTCCGACCTCGGCTGCTATGGCAGCGAGATCGAGACACCAGTGCTCGACCGCCTCGCCGCCAAGGGGCTGCGGTTCTCGCATTTTTACAATACGGCCAAGTGCCATTCCTCGCGCGTTTCCCTGCTCACCGGCCGTTGGTGCCGCCAGGCTGGCGACGAATCGATGAAGCGTGCCGTCACCATTCCCGAAATCCTCCGCCCCGCCGGATACTTCACCGCCATGGCCGGGAAATGGCACCTATCGAAGGAACCCACCGATTTCGGCTTCGAGCGCTTTTTCGGCCACCTGTCCGGTGCCTGCAACTACTACAAGGGTGACCGGACCTTCCGCCTCAACGGCCAGCCCTGGCAGGTGCCGGATGCGGGATTTTACACCACGGTCACCAATACCGACTTCGCCCTGCGCTTCCTCAAGGAGGCGCGAGAGGCGGAAAAACCGTGGTTTCTCTACCTGGCCTACAACGCACCGCACGCACCCATCCAGCCGCTCGAAGAGGACTACGAGAGATATCGTAGCCGCTATCTCCAAGGCTGGGACGAGATCCGCCGCCAGCGCGTCGCCAA
>JBMTCD010000233.1:0-5264 GCA_049430545.1 Luteolibacter sp. | reverse complement strand
AAGACCGGCAACTCCGATCGGTCCGGGTGGCTAGAAGGCTATCCACCGGGGGGTGGGTCCACCCGCCACATGCCCGCCATTGCGCTCAGGATGGCCTGTGCCGCGTCGCGCGGCTCGCTCGCGATGCCGGTTCCGCCCGGCGACGCTGCGGCCGCGTGTGGCGCGGTGGTGGGGGTGAATCCTCAGTCGAAAGGCCTGAGGCCGTTTCGTTCTGATTTGAACTTGAACTGGTCGGTCGTTGGCCGAGGTCCTTCCTGTCGTGGTCCGTTTTTTCGCATGGCCTCGGCATAGCTCTTGATGAAGCCAGCGACGTTTTTGATCGGTGATCCCTTCTTGTCTCGAAAGCCTTGTTTTTCGGCGGCCTTGAACGCGGATTCGATCTCGTGCTGAGTGTAGCCGTAGATCCTTGCTGTCATCCATGCATCAAGACTGTGGCTGCCAGCCTTCCCGTTCCCATCCGTCCATCCATCCTTCCTACCCAACAAAGAAAAATCAAAAACCCCATCGTCCTTTCCATCCTGCGCGGTTTTGTCGTCTCCGTCTTTCGTCGTGTCTTCCGCGTCATTCTGTGGGATCGATTCAGCTTCTGAAGTGTCGGATTGGCTAAGATTGGCTTCTGTGGGGTTGGCTTTTCTTGGGTCTGGTAGGGTCGGGTCGGGTTGGGTTTTCTTTGATTGGGTCTGGTTGGGTAGGGTTGGATTAGATGCATCAGGAGTCCCTATGGGAGTCCCATTGGGAGTCCTATCCCACCTCTTTGCCGCACCCTCGCGGCCGCCCCTCGATTTCACCGCGTAAAGCGCCTGCCCGTCGATGTCGTAAGGCTTGATTCGAAGCGTGGTCCCGATCCACTCCCAAAGGGGCGAGGGGTCCGCGAGGATCTGGTGGTGCTCGATGCCATGTCGCTGCCAGTGCTTGGCCGGAATGGCGGCCGCCTCCGGGATCTCACCGTCGTTCATGTGTTTCGCGCAGAAAGCGTGCAGGAACAGCCAAGTGACGATTTGCTGGTCGGTGGCGGCTGAGAATGCCTCGCCCTCAAGGTCGTGAAGATGGATGGCGAAAAATTTCATTTGGGCCTCCTTCCCGATTGCGAAAGGCCGCAGCTTTGACTAAGGTTCCCTTGTTGTAGGTCTTTGTTGTTTGGGGCGGTCTCTTCGCGGGGGCCGCCCCGTCGCTTGGGTGGATGGCTCGTTTTCATCGGCGTCTTGATTTTTTGGGGTGATAGGGCTGGGCGCTGCGGATTTCCTCGATGAGACCGTCGATGTCGTCGTCGGGATCCATAGCCTCGCCGGTGCGGGTCCATTCGTGAAAACGCTCGTGATCGGCGACCGAGACGCGGCGCGGTCGGCGCTGGTCGGCGGTGACGAGGAGTTCAACCGCGAGCGGCTCGTGTTGGGTGGGTGAGTTGTCGTTCATATGCTAACATCAAGTTTGTGGATTAAATCAGGAATGATACTTGCGACCGCTGCGTTTAACCTAGCGAGCCTAACATCGTCCTCCTGTTCGCGCTGCATTGCGGCATTCAGTAGATCAACCTCCATCCATGCCAGGCATGCCGCCCTCACTTCTTCGACAAGGTGGTCGGGATCCATCGAATCAAGCTCCCAAACCTTGTCTCCATACTTCCTCACATATGATTTGAATCTGGATGATGAAACCTTGGCATTCGCATCGGGCGGCAGGCTGTATTTCTGGATTTGAGCCTGCGTCACCGCAGCGCGCACAACCTCCGCATCGATGCCGTGATCGATCTTGAAATATCCTTTCCACGACGACGGCATGTCGATGCCTTCCGGGTCGTGGTCGGAGACATATATCAAAACGAATCTGTCCTTGCCCGACTTCTTGAATCGGTCGCGCATCCTGCATCCGACCGGATATGATACATATCCCCTGCCTGATGTGATTGGGATTCTCAGGTCATGGGCGACGTGTTTCCTCAGCAGGTCAAACAGCGTGTTTTTCTCCACCAGAAGTTCAACGTGCGCGGATTGGTCCCTGTGGACATTTGAGAAGTATCGCTTGAACATGTTGCCCACCTCGCTTGCGACGTAATCGCCAACTGAGTTTTCCACCTCGAAGAAGTCCTCTGGTCTTGTGCCATCGGATATGAGGTCGTCGTCTATCAGGCGAGCGGATCGCGCGTCCGTGAGCAGTTTGGACAACTTCCCGGTGTCGTTTTTGGAGTTTCCGGTTTGTCCGTATCTCTGGCCCTTCTTGCCTTTCGACATGAGCGGGGCGATGCCCAAAAGGCGATAGTGGATATTGCGCTGCGTGATCGGGAATCGCTTGGTCTGGGCGAGGATGGATTGAACGGCCTCAAGAAATTCGCGGCGGTGCTGCAGTGGATTCGTTCTCCTCGATCCCGTATTGGCCGCGACGGTCTGTGTTGAAGTTTGCGCCTTGGCGAAAACTTGGGCTTTTCTCGCTTGTGCCTCGCGGATTGCGGCCTCGGGGTCAACGGCCGCCATGGCCTCGGTCACCGACTCGGCAGTTGTTTTCACCCGCGTTCCTTTGTTGTGATCGATCAGGATCTTGATCCTCTCCTTGTCACTGAGGTCTCGCATTTCGCCTTCGATGATGATGGCCGGAACATGCGACAGTCCCGCGAGTTGGGCGGCGGCGTGGCGGCGGTGTCCAGATATGATAAACATATCCTCGGACACGATCAGCGGTTGCTGGATACCGATTTCACGAATCGACTCGGCAAGCGAAGGAAGGTCCGCATCGGCCTCGGGCCTGCGGTAGATCTCCCAGTTCTCAGGCGATGGGCGAATTTCATCGATTCCGATGAGAACGATCTGTTGGGTGGCGTCACTCACGACTCACCTCCTTTCCGGCTGGCCTTGCGGATGGCGATCTCGATGGCACCGGCGACGATGGCGGCGACGGAGGCGGCGGTTGCGAGGAAGATGAAGAGGTTATTCATCGTCCTGCCCCGACGGCCTCGGCCTCCCGATTGTGTTTCACCACGGCGATCTCCGCAGGCGGCTGCCCGATGTAAGACTCGATGAATGCGTCGAGCGATTCCCGGTCCACCAAAACCCTGCCCTTGGTATGGCCGGGGGTGATGACTCTGGCGACTCGGATGTGGCCGGCTTTCTCCCACAGCTCAATGAGGCGCTTCGATGTTCCGGCGTAGTGGGCGCTGTCTTGAAGTGAGAGCCAGCGACGCGTGGCAGTTGCGTAATTTTTTGCTTCCATACGCCAAAGCGGGCGTGTCAAAAAGAAAACGTCACATGTCACTTTTGACCACCGCCCAACTTGCTGAGATGGCTGGAATTACGAAGCGCCAGCTCCAACGGATTCTTGATGCCAAAAAAGTCGATCTCGGCGCGCGGCGCACTCCCGGCGGACACTGGGAAATCCCCGACACTCTCACGGTGCGCAGGTGGGCGAAGCGGCACCGGCGATGGAAACGTCCTTCAACCGGGATCCAGCTTAATCCGGGGGACAAATCCCGTGTGCTCGTCACGATTGAGGGCATCTCCTGCAGCTTCAACCTCTGGCACCGGAAGATGGCCGATGAAATCCCGCAGTGGAACGAACGCCAGATGGAGGCGGCGCTTCAGCTCATGGATGAGCAGGCGCGGGTCCATGCTCAAATCAAGCAGCAGCTGCAGCGCCGTCGTCAAAACTCGGGCAGTGCCTCAACCGCGCGCTCAAGGGCATCTGCGTGATGACTGTAGCGGGCGTGCACCAACCTTGAGCCGTGTCCGGTTAACTTTCTGCGGACGTCCTCCGCCACGCCGGCGTCGGCGAGCATGCTGGCGAATGAATGCCGCAACGAGTGCATCGAACGGACGGCAGTGACTCCCGGCGCGAGTTCCACCGTGTCCGACACCTGGGCGGCCTTCATCACACGCTTGAAGCCGTTGGACACGCGGGACCCGTCCGTTTGAGCCAGCGATGGGAACAGCGCCCCTGTGCGCCCCTGTAGCCACTCGGTGGCCTTCGGGTGCAGCGGGATACGGAGCACAGTGCCGGATGAGCGGGCGGTTTTGTTGGGCTGCAGCACGATGTGGCCGCCTTGGATGTTGTCGGAGGTCAGACGGCGGATGTCCCCGCAGCGCAGTCCAGTGGTCGCGCCAATGATCACAAGTCCCCGCCATTCGCCGCTCGCGGCCTCGATCAGGCGCGTGATCTCCTGCGGGGTGAACGGTGCTCGGCGGCGGCTGTCGGCCGATGACACCGCCCGCAGGCTGGAAGCGGGATTTGAGAGGATGAGGCCCCTTGCTATGGCATGGGCGAAGATCCGGCGCAGACATGAGCCGTGCATGCCAACGGTCTTGCCGCGCAATCCGGCCTGGAGCATGCCTTGTTGGATACGGGCCATGTCCGCAGCGTCGATGCGGTCCACCGGCGCGTCGGCCGTTTCGCCCAGAATGCTGATGGCTTGCTTGATCGCGCCCCGGTAGCTGGACCAAGTCGCGAACGCCACCCGCTTCTCGCAATCGTCCAGCCACTCGGCAGCGACGGCGCGGAAGGATGGCAGTTTTGCCGGGTTGGCCATCTCAATGAGCTGGCGCAGCAATTCCGCGCCGCGAGTCGGGGTCAAGGTGCCTCCTTCGAAATCCAGCTCAGCAGCGCGCAGTATCCGGCGGACGTCGAGCATGACGGTCTCCCGGTCGGGTGCCGCCTTCGCCTCGCGACGTTCGGAGGCCTCCATCCCCGCCGCAACCCTCTTGGCCTCCCGGCGCGAAGTGGTCTTTGTGCTGCGGGAAACCCGCTTGCCGGAGCCGTCGAAAAAACGAGCATACCAGTAGGCGCTGTGCTTGGGTTTGTATGTGGTGGCCATGGTTTCGCGGTGTGTGACTGTCAACAAAAGTGTGAACACTAGGGAAACGAACGCAAACAAATAGTGAACACAAGGCCTTGAATTTCCATTGTTTGCTTGAGGTGTTATTGGTCACCCACCCGTGCAAGGCCTCCTAGAATATGGGTTTCCGGCGGTGTGAACAAAAAGTGACAACACTTTGCCGTCGATTCACCACGGTGAACACCCGGCTCTCGGGCATCCGGCCATCCGGCCACGGCATCGCCTCGATCCTCGATCCGTCCACCCGGCACCCGTCACCCGGCCTCGGCCACACCTCCATCCTCAAAACGAAACCGCCGCCCTGGGGGTCCAGAGCGGCGGCAGGGGCCGGTGGCGGTAGACTGGAATCCGCGCCGGCGGGATGGGCCTTTCGGCCGGAAATCAAACTCCGATCTCCCATTGCAGGAACCGCAGCGGGCTGTTGCGCGCCTCTTCGCGAAGATCGATA
>JBMTCD010000232.1:0-5276 GCA_049430545.1 Luteolibacter sp. | reverse complement strand
CGGCACTGGCGCTGGGCGGTCTGGCGTTGATCAACGGTCTGGCGTCGCAGGCAGCCGTTCTCTTCGTGATGGGAGCGGCAGTGTTGGGTTTCCTGTGCTTCAATTTCAATCCGGCGCGGATTTTCCTGGGTGATGCGGGCTCGATGCTGCTGGGGTTTTTTCTTGCCACTGTGGCCACCGAGGCGGTGGGCCGCAGGGCGGTGCTGGGCGTGTTGCTGCTGCCGGTGGCGGTGGCGGGTGTGCCGCTGTTCGACGTGTTGCTGGCGGTCTGGCGGCGCAGCGCTCGCCGAGTTATCCGGCAGTTGCGCGGAGAGACGGTTCGGGGCGGGGTGTTCGATGCGGACAGTGACCACCTGCATCACCGGTTTCTGGCGTCCGGAAGTTCGCAGCGCAAGGTGGCCATGGTGTTGCAGGGCATGGCGATCCTTTTTTCCACCCTGGCGTTCCTGCCGATGTTGTTCGGCGACAGGTTGCTTGGCCTTTCATTGGTCGGATTCCTGATCCTGGGCCTTGTGGCGCTGCGGCATCTGGCGCGGGTGGAGATCGAGCACACGGGCAGCGCGGTGCACATGGCCATCAAGCTGCCCACCCGATGGCGGAGGATGGCGGCGGTGGTGTTTGTGTATGACCAGCTGGTGTTCCTGGGGGCCGGCGCGCTGGCCCTGATATTGGAGACCAACCGTCTGACGCGCGGCGAGGAATGGGTGGAGATGGCAAAGTTCGTGATGATTTTCGCAATGCTCGGCTTGCTCGCCACGCTGGCTTCCAAGGTCTACAAGCGGCTGTGGGTGCGGGCGACGATGCGGGATTTGTTGTCGCTTCAATTCTGGGTCCTGGTGGCGGCGCTGGGTACTTTCACGCTGTTCAGCCTGGTTCACTCTTCGCTGGAATGGAGCGCCCTGCGGATGGCCCTGATGAGTTATGTATTCGCGGCGGCCGGTGTGAGTCTGCCGCGGGTGCTGCTGGATTTGTCGCGCGAGTTAGGGCTCGAGGCGAGGCACGGCAACCCGCATGTGCACAGCGAGGGTGATCACGGGGCGGCGGTGGTATTTGGTGCCGGCGACCTCGGTGCCTTGTTGCTGGATCACCTCAAGTCCAGTGCGCACGACTACTATCCGGGCATGAAGATACTGGGTTTCCTGGACGAGGCGCCTTCGCTGCACGGCCGCCGCCTGCGCTCGTTCCGCATTCTGGGCGGGCTATCCGTCATTCCCCAGCTGGTGGAGGAACGCGGTCTGCGGGGCATCGTGCTTGCCATCAATCACCCGCAGCCGGAACTCGTTGAGCAGTTGGAAGCCATGGCGGAGCGCTATCAGCTGAGGATCTACCGATGGAAGGTCGGTATCGCGCCGCTGGCCGACGCGCCGGTTTCGGCGTGGGCTCCGCTGGAGGCGCGGCCTTCGGCGGGCTCGCAGGTCGCCAATCCGGCGGGCAATGACGTCTGCAAGGTTTGATGGGGAAATGCTTTGGGTGGTTTTGAATCGATGGGCCCGGATTGAGGATGGCAATGGATACGGTCATGTCAGCGAGTCTTACCGGTTCCCATTCAGCGCGCGGCGGGCTGCCCGTAATCTGGCTGGTGCCGGTGCTGGTGATCACGGCCTGGCTGCCCGCGATGGTGGCTTCCATACCGGCGTGGCGGCATGGACTGTATTACGATTACGGCTGGTTCGTGCCGCTGGCGGCGATCGGCCTGATGCTGCGGCGCTGGTGGCAATTGCCACGGCAGGATGCCCGACGGCCGGCGCGGTATTGGCTCGCCCTGTGGTGTGGCCTGTTGCCGTGGTTTTTGGTGTTGCGGGTGCTGGGCCATGTCGATCCTTCATGGCGCATGCCCATATGGCTGCTCGGCGGCACGGCGGCGGTTTTCGGGCACGCGTTGATCGCCTCGGTGATCGGCTGGCACGGCTCCGCCCGCTTTCTTTGCATCACCCTTTTGTGGCTGTCGGCATTGCCGTGGCCAAGCGTTTTGGAACATGGGATCATTGAATGGTTGACCGACCGGGTGGTGATGGCCACTGCGGAGTGGTTCCAGTGGTTCGGCCGGCCGGTGGAGGTGCTCGGAGACCGCTTGCGGCTGCACGATGTGGTCGTGGAGGTGACGGACGGTTGCAGTGGCGTGCGCTCGTTCCAGAGCTTTCTGATGGCGACGTGGTTCTTTGCCGAGTGGCAGCGGTTGAAGCCGGACCGTGTGGTCATGTTGCTGATTTTCGCTTGCGTGACCGCTTTTCTGGTGAACATGGTTCGCACCTACGTGTTGGCAAAAATCCGCTTCGATCACGGCCAGGCAGCATTCGATGCGGCGCACGATGCCCTGGGGCTGACTGCCTTTGTGGTGAGCGCAGTGATTTTCTATTTCTTGTCCGGCCAACTGGCCTCCGAACGGCGAGTGTTGGTCAGGCGGGCAGGACCGGGCGGCGCGACAATGAGCCGGCCCGCAAAGGACGATTCAAATGCAAAGAGCTGAACAGGTGCCATGATTGCTGAATTCATTTCCCGATTTCTCGGCTGGTGGGTGAACCTGCCGATTCTCGTGCGTTTGCTGTTGCTGGTATTGTTGTGCGGCGGGCTCTTCCTGCTCGCCGGGAAGCCCGTTCACCGGCAGATCCAATCATGGCGGGTGGAGCGCAACCTCGATCAGGCGCGCCAGGCATTGGAGTCCGGGCAGATGCAGAAGGCGCGCGATCATGCACTTGCGGTGCTCCGGACTGGAGATCAGCGGCTGGAAACCGTCCGGATTTTCGAGCGAGCCACCGCCTCGCTCAACGATCCGCGCCATTCTGATATCGCCCGCTTACTCATCGAGCACCCTGAGAGCTCCATGGGCGACCGCCTGACCGCTTTCCTTGCGCTGGTGGATCGGATTCCTCAGGGCTTGGTCGGGCAGGTGTGGGGGGAACTGCCGGCGGATTGCCGGTCGGATGCGCGTTTCGCGACGGCATTTGCCGGTCGCCTGACAGTGGAGGGCCGCCACGCGGAGGCTTCGAGGGTTCTCTTGGCCGTGCCGGAGGGGGAACGGGATGCGGCGTGCGAGCAGGCCTTGGTTCGGGTCTTGATCGCCAATGGGTCCAAGAAATCATACGAAGAGGCGCAACGACGGATCGCCGCTGCCTTTCCTGCGGCGCGCGATGAATTGCCTGCTTGGCTCGAATTGCTGGAATCGATCCCGCCGCTGGGCTTGCAACCCGGTCTATTGCGTTCGGTGCGGCAAGTGCTGGCGGAGGAGGATGGCGGCCGCGCCGCGCTGATGATCGTGCGCATGGATTACTCCGGTCGTTTCGCGGAGCGTGGGGAGATTATCGACGAGGCGATCCGAAGTTGGCGGGACCGTGAGCCGCTGGAGTTGGCGCGATTTCTTGCGGCGCTTGGCTTGCACGAGCGGATGCTGGAGGTTTTTCCGGACGTCCGCGCCGCAGCGGAGGCTGGAATCGGCGAATTCTTGCTGGAGGCGGCGCGAGCGGCAGGCGATTGGCCGCGGCTGGAAGCCTTGCTGGATGCAAAACCGCCGGAGCTCAGCCGCTTGCAGGAGCTGGCATGGCGGGCCGTGATCGCCGCCCAAGGGATGAATGCCGGCGGCCGAGCCGAGGCATGGTCCGCCGCGATGAACGAGGCATTGGCCTCGCGGGCGGATGATGCCTACCTGCAGCTGCACCGCATGGCACTGGCCATGGGAATGGAGGACGAGGCCCGGCAGGCGCTGCTGGCCGCGATCCGCACCGGCCGGGGGCCCTTGCCGCTCTATGGCTCGGTCAAGCCATTGCTGAGCGCCTTGGCCGAGCAAGCAAACGAGCGCGCCATCATCGAGGTCATCTCGATATACCTGGCGTTCGAGCCGGCGAATTCTGCGCTGGTGACCCAGTATGCCTACTACGCCTGTATCAACGACCTGTTGGATCCGGACGGTGTGTTGCAAAAGCTCGAACCGCTCGTCCGTGTGCTGCCGGATGAAATTCCGCTGCAATTCACCCTGGCGCTCGCCCACCTGTGCAACGGTCGGCCGGACCTCGCGGCATCGGTTCTCGATCCACTCAAGGCCGATGTCTCAGGTCTTCCAACCCAATTCCGCGCCATCCATCTTGTGACCCAATTGCGCAATGGCCGCATAGGCGCCGGCGATCCGGCACTGCGCGCCCTGCCATGGTCGGAGCTGCTGCCATCCGAGCGACGCGTATTCGAACGACTTCTCAGAAACGCCCCGCAAATCGAGCGCTGACGCCAGCCCCGGGTCCGCGATCGCTCACATTGGAAGCAGGCATTTGGAAACCAGAAGTGATTTGTGCTGTCGCCGGATGAAATGGGTCGCCTGCGTAAAGGCGACCCTACCTTGTTGAATCGCGCCCACTTCCTGTCGGATGGCGGTCCAAATGCCTGAACCGGGAGGTGATCCGCCCCGCCCTCGCGGAGGCGGACTGTGGCGGGGGCTGAACACGGTATCTGCAAGGCCGGTAAAGCCCGGGGAATGATTTCCGTGATCATGGCTTCTTGCGCGCGCCCCGCTTGGCGGCCGGTGCCCGGGTCTTTGGCACCTTGCGGTGGACGTCGTGCAGCGGGTCGGCAATTTCCTCCGCCATGATGGGCTCCACCAGGCCGGCCATGTAGGCAATCTGCGTGAGATGGACGATGTTTCCGGCGTCCAGCTTGCGCATGGCATTCGAGCGATGGGCTTTGATGGTGATCAGCGCCAGGCCGAGCTGTCTGGCAATGTCCTCGTTTTTCATGCCGCTCGCCGCCGCCTTGACCACTTCGAGTTCCCGGTGAGACAGCAATTTCACTTTGGCTGCGGCATTGTGGCTGTTTTTTTTCGGCTTCCCAATGTGTTTCGCCCTCGCCAGCGCATCCTGCAGGGTGGCGAGGAGATCCTCTGAAGCGTCCGATTTGCCCACCATGCCCATTGCCCCGGCCTTCATCACAGTCACGATTTGCGGGACGCTGCAGGTGGTTGCCATGAAAACCACCGGAATCCGCCAGCCCCGGCTCTGGATTTCGAGGAGCAGCTCCACTCCGTCCTTGCCTTCATCGCAGGTGATCTCGCACAGGATGCATGAGACGGCGGAACTCTTCCTCTGTTCCCAAAGTTTCTGCGGATGCTCGTGGGCAACCACTTGGTAGCCATTGGTGGTGAGCAGACGCTCGATGCGCCGGCGGTGGTTGGAATCGCTGTCGATAAGCAGAATGGTAAGCATGAAGGGGAGGCTGTTGATAAGATTGTGCAAGGGATGGCTCAACCCGCCAAAATGCCTTCACTGGCAATGAATACACCATGCCTGCCAATCCCG
>JBMTCD010000231.1:0-5337 GCA_049430545.1 Luteolibacter sp. | reverse complement strand
CGATGTGCACTTACGCGCGCATCAACGAGTTCGGTTTCATCGAAACGCCCTACCGCAAGGTCAAGAACGGCAAAGTCACCAACGAGATCGAATACCTCACTGCCGACCAGGAGGAAAACTTCCTGATCGCCCAGGCAAACAATCCGATCGACAAGTCCGGCAAGTTCCTCACCGAGCGCATCACCGCCCGCGAAAAGGGCGGCGAGTTCATCGAGTCGCTGCCCACCGATTGCCACTATATGGACGTCTCGCCCAAGCAGCTCGTCTCCGTGGCCGCGGGCTTGATTCCCTTCCTTGAGCACGACGACGCCAACCGCGCGCTGATGGGATCTAACATGCAGCGCCAGGGCGTGCCGCTACTGGTCTCCGAGGCACCGCTCGTCGGCACCGGTCTCGAAGGCAAGGCCGCCCGCGATTCGCGCGCAGTGATCGTTGCCGAGGCCGATGGCATCGTCGCCGCCGCCACCGCGGAAATCATCATCACCACCGCGGATGGCAACTTGCCGGAGAAAATCACTGTCGAGAAATTCCTCAGCGATCCCGAGGCCGTGAAGTCCAACCCGGACAAGGGCATCATGTCCTATCCGCTGCGCAAGTTCATGCGCTCAAACGCCGGCACCTGCATCAACCAGAAGCCCATCGTCAAGAAGGGCGACAAGATCAAGAAGGGCCAGGTGCTCGCCGACGGACCCAACACCGAAAACGGCGAACTCGCCATCGGCCGCAACGTGCTTGTCGCCTTCATGCCGTGGAACGGTTACAACTTCGAGGATGCGATCGTCATTTCCGAACGCGTCGTGAAGGAGGACGTTTACACCTCCATCCATATCTCCGAGTTCGATGTCGCCGCCCGCGACACCAAGCTCGGCCCCGAGGAAATCACCCGCGACATCCCCAACGTCGGCGAGGAGGCGCTCCGCAACCTCGATCATGACGGCATCATCCGCATCGGTGCCGAGGTGAAACCCGGCGACATCCTGGTCGGCAAGATCACCCCGAAGTCCGAGACCGAACTCGCCCCCGAAGAGCGTCTCCTGCGCGCCATCTTCGGCGAGAAGGCCGCCGACGTGAAGGACACTTCGCTGCGCGTCCCCTCCGGCTGCACTGGCATCGTCCAGGACGTGCGGGTTTCCCAGTCCGGCTTCGCCAAGAAGCGCGAGGAGAAGAAGGATCCCGCCATCATCAAGAAACAGCACAAGCAGATCAACGACGACCACAAGAAGAAGTGGGACAAGCTGACCGACGACCTCACCGAGAAGCTCTCCGACATCCTGCTGGGCGAGAAGATCCCGCTTGACGTCGTCAACGCGCAGACTGGCGAGATCATCATTCCGGCAAACCGCAAGATCACCAAGACCCTGCTGCGCAAACTCGCTGCCGCCCACGACCACATCGAGATCGACCCCTCGCCGATCCGCAACAAAATCCTCGAAATCATCGGCTCGTTCGAAGGCCGCTTCCAGGAGCTCGACAGCGAGCGCGAGCGCAAACTCGACCAGCTGGAATCCGGCGACGAGGTGGACCCCGGCGTGATCAAGGAAGTCAAGGTCTTCATCGCCGCCAAGCGCAAGCTTTCCGTCGGTGACAAGATGGCCGGCCGCCACGGCAACAAGGGCGTCGTCGCCAATATCGTGCCCGAGGAAGACATGCCCTTCCTCGCCGACGGCACCCCGGTGGACATCTGCCTCAATCCGCTCGGCGTGCCGTCGCGGATGAACGTCGGCCAGGTGCTCGAAACCCACCTCGGCGTCGCCGCCAAGGCGCTCGGATTCAAGGTGGCAACCCCCATTTTCGACGGCATCAAGGAGGATGTCATCTGGGACTTCATGTCCGAGGCCAAGAAAGTCGATGGAGTCAACTTCGTCGGCGACAACGGCAAGCTCCGCGAGCGCAAGAAGAACGAGCCCGCTCGTTCCGGCTTCACCTGGATCGGCGACGGCAAGGACGGCACCACCGGCGGCAAGTCGACCCTCTATGACGGCCGCACCGGCGAGGCCTTCCACAACCCGGTCGTGGTCGGGATCATCTACATGCTCAAGCTCGGTCACTTGGTCGCCGACAAGATCCACGCCCGCGCCGTCGGTCCTTACTCGCTGGTCACCCAGCAGCCGCTTGGCGGCAAGGCCCAATACGGTGGCCAGCGCTTCGGCGAGATGGAGGTCTGGGCGCTCGAAGCCTACGGCGCCGCCTACACCCTCCAGGAGCTGCTCACCGTCAAGTCCGACGACGTCCAGGGCCGCACCCGCATCTACGAAGCCATCGTCAAGGGCGACAACAACCTGGAGGCCGGCACGCCGGAATCCTTCAACGTCCTGATCAAGGAAATGCAGTCGCTCGGCCTTGACGTCCGTCCGGGACGCAAGGGGTCGACCCATGGTTCCACCCTCACGACGGGGAGTGGCGTGGATGACTTCTCGCTCGACGACCTGACCCTGTAATCCGAACCACGCGAAACCCCCAACACTGTCCCACAACGATCCAATCATATGAGTGTCGATAACAACCTTCGCGAACTTTTCGGCGTGGACGACCGTCCCGAGGCCTTTGATCAGGTTTCCATCACCGTCGCCTCGCCGGACATCATCCGGTCCTGGTCCAAGGGTGAGGTGAAAAACCCCGAAACCATCAACTACCGCACCTTCAAGCCGGAAAAAGGCGGCCTGTTCTGCGAGCGCATCTTCGGCCCGACCCGCGACTGGGAGTGCGCCTGCGGCAAATACAAGCGCATCAAGCACAAAGGCGTCGTCTGCGACCGCTGCGGCGTCGAGGTCACCCTGAGCCGCGTCCGCCGCGAGCGCATGGGCCACATCGAGCTGGCCGTGCCCGTTTCCCACATCTGGTTCTACAAGTGCATGCCTTCGCGCATCGGCCTCATGCTCGACATGAGCGCCCGCCAGCTCGAGCGCGTCATCTACTATGAGGATTACGTCGTCACCGAGCCCGGAAACACCGCGCTCGAACTCGGCCAGCTTCTCACCGAGAACGAACTCCGCGAAGCCGAGGATACATACGGCGACGGCTCCTTCGAGGCTTCCATGGGCGCCGAGGCGATCCAGAAACTGCTCGGCCAGATCGATCTCGCCGAACTCCAGGTGAAATTGGAGGAGGAACTCGCCGCCACCCGCTCGAAGCAGAACAAGAAGAAGTTCAGCAAGCGGCTGAAAATCTGCCAGGGCTTCGCCGCGTCCAAGTCGCGTCCCGAATGGATGATCCAGACGGTGCTGCCGGTCATTCCGCCGGACCTGCGTCCGCTGGTGCCGCTTGAAGGCGGCCGCTTCGCGACCTCCGACCTCAACGACCTTTACCGCCGCGTCATCAACCGCAACAACCGCCTCAAGAACCTGTTGTTGCTGAAGACCCCGGAAGTCATCATCCGCAACGAGAAGCGCATGCTGCAGGAGGCCGTCGACGCGCTGTTCGACAACGGCCGCCACGGCCGCGCCGTCACCGGTGCCGGAAACCGTCCGCTCAAGTCGCTTTCCGACATGCTCAAGGGCAAGGGCGGGCGCTTCCGCCAGAACCTGCTCGGCAAGCGCGTGGACTATTCCGGCCGCTCGGTCATCGTCATCGGTCCGGACCTCAAGCTCGGCCAGTGCGGTCTTCCCAAGAAGATGGCACTCACCTTGTTCGAGCCGTTCATCATCCGCCGCCTCAAGGAGCTGGGCTATTGCCACACCGTGCGCAGCGCCAAAAAGATGATCGACCGCAAGACCACCGAGGTTTGGGACATCCTCGCGGAAGTCACCAAGGGACACCCGATCCTCCTCAACCGCGCCCCCACGCTCCACCGCCTCTCGATCCAGGCCTTCGAACCGAAGCTCATCGAGGGCGAGGCGATTCGCGTCCACCCGCTCGTCTGCACCGCCTACAATGCGGACTTCGACGGCGACCAGATGGCCGTGCACGTGCCGCTCTCGGTCGAGGCGCAGATGGAATGCCGCCAGCTCATGCTGGCCCCGAACAACATCTTCTCTCCCGCTTCCGGCCGCCCGATCACGGTGCCGTCGCAGGATATCATTCTCGGCACCTACTATTTGACTTGGGCACCGGTGCGCACTGCCAAGGACCGCGAGAAACAGGAACACCTCCCTTTGTTTGAAAACAACGACGAGGTCGAGTTCGCCATCGCTTCGCGCAAGATCGGCTATCACCAGTGGATCCGCTTCCGCAACCCCGACCACGGCAAGGACACCGTGTTCGGTTACAAGGGCGAGGAACTCTCCGAAAATGACCGCAAGGCGCTCACCCCGCTCGAAGCCGCGTTGCGCGAGGGCAAGATCATCGAGACCACTCCCGGCCGCGTCCGGTTCAATGAAATCTGGCCATCCGGCGTTGGTTTCATCAACGAGAACGTCGGCAAGAAGAAGATCGGCGACATCATCTGGCGCTGCTATCAGGTCGCCGGCAAGGTGAAGACCGTCGAGGTGCTCGACAACCTCAAGTCCCTCGGCTTCAAGGAAGCCACCCGCTCCGGCACCTCCATCGGCATCGTTGATATGGTGATTCCCGAGGAGAAGAAGGATGTCATCGCCAAGGCCTACGAGGAGGTCGAGAAGGTCACCAAGCAATACCGCAACGGCGTCATCACCGATGGCGAGCGCTACCAGAAGGTCGTGGACGTCTGGACCCAGGCCACCGACACCATCGCCAACGCGCTCTATCGCAAAATCGAGCACAACGAAGGCAAGGACAAGGCGTCGCCATTGTTCATGATGGTCGATTCCGGCGCGCGGGGCAACAAGTCGCAGATCAAGCAGCTCGGCGGCATGCGCGGCCTGATGGCCAAGCCGTCCGGCGAGATCATCGAGCGTCCGATCATTTCGAACTTCCGCGAAGGCCTCACCGTGCTCGAATACTTCATTTCCACCCACGGCGCGCGCAAGGGCCTCTCCGACACCGCGCTCAAGACCGCGGACTCCGGCTACATGACCCGCAAGCTCGTGGATGTGGCCCAGGACGTGATCATCACCGAGCAGGACTGCGGCACCGCCAACGGCATCACCGTCCAGGCCATCATGGATGGCGACGAGGAAAGCGCCTCGCTCGCCTCGCGCATCTACGGCCGCGTTTCCTGCGAGCAGATCAAGGACCCGCTCACCGGCGAGATCCTCATCAAGGTGGATGACATCATCAACGAGCGCCAGGCCAACGCCGTCGAGCGCATCGGATTGGAAAAACTCAAGATCCGCTCCGTGCTCACTTGCGAGAGCGACCGCGGCTGCTGCGCGAACTGCTACGGCCTCAACCTGGCCACCGGCCTGCCGGTCAAGATCGGCGAAGCCGTCGGCATCATCGCCGCCCAGTCGATCGGCGAGCCCGGCACCCAGCTCACGATGC
>JBMTCD010000230.1:0-5368 GCA_049430545.1 Luteolibacter sp. | reverse complement strand
TCAGAACCGTCCTTTCGCCGCCGCCAGGCGCTACCACTGCGGTCTCGCCCCAAGGATCGTCATTTTCCGGGTGAAACCCAGCCCCGCCACCGAACGCGCCCTCATGCCCACCGAACAGGAACTCACCCGCCTGCTCCTCATCGCCGAGGGCGTGCCCGCCGATGCCATCATCGAGATCGGCCACGACGTCGCCTCCACCCGCGATGAAGCCCGCGCCACCCGCGCTTGGGCCGGCCACGCCAAACCCCGCGCCCTCATCCTCACCACCGATCCCTTCCACACCCGCCGCGTTCATTGGCTGTTCCGCAAAACCCTGCAAGGCACTTCCACCACTTCCCTCACCACCACCGCCGCCCCAAGGCCCGAATACACCGCCCGCAATTGGTGGACCACTGAACCCGGTCTCATCGACTTCCAAAACGAAGTCATCAAATATCTTTTCTACCGGTTCACGGAATAGTCCGCTCCCTCGCCGGGCCCCCTTCACGGCCGCAGCGGCCGCACCGGGCAGGTGACCAACAGCCGGTTCCTGATTTCCGAAAACCTCCTCAGCCTGCCCATCCTCTATCTTAGCGCTACAATCACTTCAAAAAAACTTGAAGTCTGGCGCGCTGCGGGCTGACTCTCACCGCCGTGCCGGTTATGAAATCCTCCAAGGTCCAGGAATCCGCGCCCGCGGGTGCCTCGACATCCGCCGGGCAGGCGGTCGAGGCGATTGCCGGCTATTTCTGCCGCCTGGCCGACACCTTCGGGATTCCCCGCAGTGTGGCGCTGCTTTACCACACCCTTTTCGTGGCGGACCGGCCGATCTGCTTCAACGAGATCTCCGAGCTTTCCGGCCTCTCCAAGGGCAGCACCTCCACCGGACTGAGGACGCTCCAGCGGATGCGTGCGGTCGAGGTCGTGTTCGTTCCCAATGATCGCAACACTTATTACCGGGCCGAGCTTTCCCTGCGCCGCGTCGCCGCCGCGTTTTTTCAGGAATCGCTGCTGCCCGGCATCAAGGCCGGCGGCCGCCTGCTCGATGCGGCCCCGCCAGCCGACGACTCCAGCCTGCCCGCCACGGTCCAAACCCGGCTTGCCAGCCTGAGAAAATGGCATCAAGCCTCCCTAGGCATGGTGCCCATGCTCGCCGCTCTCGGCGATCTCGATACCACCGGATGAGGAACTTTCACGGATCTCCATGATCCATCCCCAGACTCCCTCAAAGCACCCAAAGATGGTTTCGCCGGTTTCATACTCCGGTGATCGACCAAATGCGGCAGCTTGAACCCGGGGGCGAAGGCTTCAACCCCTATCCACGCATGTCACTACCCACTGAGCCCAGAAAAGAGTCAAAGAACTGCCCTTGATTGACGTTCCGGTCCTGTAAGCGATCTCCTTGCTCACCTCAATCTCCGGCGCTTCCGGCGGTAGCGCCCTAACTCACGTCTCCATGCGTTGCGTTCCCTCTGCTCCCCTCGCACATGCACAATGCTTGAAATGAAGTGCACTCGATATTTCCTGCACACGCGCAATCGTCCCGACAGGGCGATCATTCAGGAAGGTTGGATGGGAACACGATGGCGCATCCTGAAAAAACGGAGATCCAGACTGATGGGCGAATCCGCCATTGGGCCAGAATCGCCGAGATGGACAATCGAATCCTGGGGTTATCCTTCTCGACGACGGAGTGACCGTCCACAACGCTTTTTTCGACCGCAACGCCTCATTATGAAAATCAAATATTTTCCAGACACTGATACGGCTCTGATCGAGTTCACCACCCATGCAGTGGCCGAAACCAAGGAGATCAGCGAGAACATCTATGTGGACTTGGACCCTCATGGCAACCTGGTCAGCATGACCATCGAACACGCGAAAACCGCCGCGGCGATCTAGGAGCTCAGATTCCAGGAAATTGCGGATACTACCGCAGCTTAGACATGGTTTTCACGCTGTCCCGCCATAATCTCGTAATCACACCAAAACCGCGTGGGCAACAATCATTCAGCTTCACTCGTAATGCCGAGGCAGGCAAAACTGGCACTTTCCCAATATGCGGTTGTTTGGCTCACCTGGGAGACGGCTGCAATAAGCCGACTGCCTTATGGCGGCTCAAGGACTCCCCATGAAATGAATTCTGCGACGTCTCATCTTCACTTCACGCCGATGGCGATATGTCGGCGCGCTACCATTTTCCAAAGGTAGGGACCGATTTACGCATCGGTCCCACTCCACCTTCTTCCGCCGGAGGCTGTTCTTTCGCACTTTTCTCACCCACTCCCATATCCAGCCATTCCGCGCGCCCCATTCCTTTTGTTAAAGCGCGGGGCTTCAGATTTCGTCTTCCGCCCTGTTCCCGCGTTGCATTCCAGATAGCGATCATCCATTGTCCTCTGAATGAAACTCCTCTCGGAAATCACCAAGGATTGTCTGGAACTTCCATCCCCTCAGCGTCTCAAGCTCGCGCGGATTCTCATCGACGTTTCAGAGCCCGCCCGGGATTTTTCTCCGGAATTCGAATCACTTTGGGAAGAAGAAATCGCAGCCCGGATTGAAGCCGTGAAAAGCGGTTCCGCCCGCTCCAGATTGGTGAGCGATGTCTTCAAAGACCTTGATGCAAAATATGCTTCATGATCCTGAGAATCCTTTAAGAGGCCGAGGCCGAACTCGATGACGCAATCGAGCACTACGAATCCATCGAGCCCGGGCTCGGCATTCGTCTCAAGGAGGAAGCCAAAGCGGTCATCACTTGGATTGCCCAAAACCCGGACTTGCCTCGGATCAGGCGCAATGACTGCCGTAGGGTCAATTTCAAGGTATTTCCCTACTACATCGCCTATACGATCCACAACCAGACGATCTGGATCCTGTCCATCGCCCATGTCGCCCGACGCCCTGAGTATTGGATTTCACGTCGTGTTCCGCAAGAATAGCCCAACGCCTGCAAAACTCCTTCCTCCGCCACCAGGGCACCGCAGGCGTCCTCCAGGCCGGCGTCTTTGATGCCCCTAACCCCAACCAGGACTGGCAAACCTTCCGCACCGAAGTTCTCGACCCATTGCAATGGTAGGGCTGCCTTTACGCAGGCAGCCCACTTGTCGCCAACGGCGTGAAAGGAGAATGAAACCGCCAAGGTCGGCAGGGTCGGACGGCCTCGACCGTCCCGCTCCACCTTCTCCCGCCGGACTTGTTAGGGCATAGCCACGAGGCGACGCCCAAGGCTGTTCTTCCGCTTTTTCTGCCACACCTCGCCCCGTTGGGGACAAGTGGGCGCGATGCGTAAATCACGCCCTACCATCATCGCAGGTAGGGACGCGTTTACGCACGCGTCCCACTTCATCGCCCGTAGGGCGACCGGCGCAGCCGGATCTGCCTCAGCCCGCCGTTCTCCGTCCTTCGACTCTTCATCCACAAATGCGGGCGAGACCCGGCCGTCGCCTGCGTAAAGGCGCCCCTACCCTCCATCCCGCGCAAGCGGATCACTCTCTTCCACTTCTCACTCGGCATCTCTTCCACTTCCCCCAATGTCCTACCGCAACCTCGGGATCCTCCTCATCGCCATTCTCCTCCTCGGCGAGGGCGCGGTCGCGTTGTGGCGGCATCTCCCCGTCGAGCCCTCCACCGCGCCGGTCTTCTCCTTGCCGGCCGCCGCCTCGAACTTCGCCAAGCCGGGAAGCCTCGCGCCCGCCATTGAAATGTACGGCGCCGACCGCGGCGCGGAGTGGATCCACACCAGCGACGATGGCACCCGGCTCACGGTGCTCTACTTCGAGTGAATACTCCGCCACAAAGCCCATAAAACGTTCATTTTTTATTGAACAACCCGGCTCGCCGGCAATAATGGCGCAGGGCATCTTCCAAGGGGGCGTCCCCAACATTCCACAACACATCCACATTGGTCATGCGCCTTCGTCGCCCTTTCGACCATGGGCGGCAGCATGCCGGGGGCTCGTCATCAGGAAACAGCCCACCATACCACCCCGGCGCGGCTGGATTGTTTTTCCCCAACATTTTTTACTCCCCTCTGCCCAAGCCCTTTGCCTTCGCGGTTCAACCCTCTTCAATTCAAAATTCAACATCGCCGCGCAGCGGCCCGTCCCCCATTGCTCCACACCGCATCCTGCCGAGACTTCTTCAGACCTTCTGTCAAAATGCGGGGACTTACCCCAGAGACATGCCCACGCTTGCCCAAACCCTTGAGACCACGGCTCCGGTCTCGCCGCTGCTCCGCAAGGCCCGCCGCCTGGGAATCCGCACCGTTGAGGACATGATCCATCTCGCGGCAGCCCGTGGATGCAGCCATTACCAGCTCGACGGCACACCTCCCGACGTTGATGTCCCCGCCACGTCACTTGCCGATGACGAGCTTGTCATTCTCCTCATCGTTGGAGAAAACGCCTACGAGCCCACCGCAATCCGCTGCGCGGCCCAACTCGCCCGCTCCTCACGCATCGAGCCTGCCAGCCTTGCTCGCCTCGCCATCATGGAAAAATGCGAGCGCGTTCTCTCCCATATAGCCCGCGCCGGCGCCATCCACGATCCGGAAGGGTCCAGCTTCTGGCGCGACCTGCTCGATCGCCTTCCCTCGGGCCCCGCCAGACAGGAAACCGCTCTGCCGCACTGGACCCGCTTCGTTTCCATGCCCGGAATCCAACGCTCCGGCATAGCTCCCACACGCTGGCTCATCCCCCGGCAATGAACCATCCGGAACTCATCCTGCGCACCCTTGACCGGAATCTGGCCACATCCACGCGCCTCATCCTCTACGGAAGAGCCGCACTTGCCTTGGGATTCAAGCACCCGCAACCTCAATTCCATGCCACCATGGACGTCGATGCCATTCTTCCCGAAGTCGAAATGTCAGCCATCGAAGCTGACGATTCATTCTGGGATGCCATCGAAAAGACCAATGAACAACTCGAATCCACAGGCCTCTACATCACCCATCTCTTCTCCGATTCGCAAGTCATCCTCAGCCCCGATTGGCTGAAAAGCATTGTTCCCATCCCGCTTCCAAATCTGCGCTTCCTCCGCTTGTTCCGTCCTTCCACTTCAGACCTGATCCTCACCAAGATGATGCGCATTGACCCGCAGGACCGCAGCGATATCGAGTTCTTGATCCAACAACCCGATTTCGATCCGGACGCCTTCCCTGCCCGCCTGAAAGCCGCCCGCATACCCGATATCCCTGATATCCATCAATCCTTCGACCATTACAAAAAATGGCTCGATTCCCGCATCTGAATGGAATTCCGCAGGGCGGATCCCTCTTCAATTCAAAATTCAACAATCGTCAATCACCTCCTCTTCCACTGCTCACCCAGCTTGCCCGGCATAGCTCGTAGAGCGACGACGGGGCACTTCATCCACACCTCGCCCCGTT
>JBMTCD010000229.1:0-5369 GCA_049430545.1 Luteolibacter sp. | reverse complement strand
GGTTGTAGCCATTTCTCGCCTTGCCGCGGTCCTCCTTGCTGGAAACGAGCTGGCCGTCCTCGAAGTTCCAGCCGCGGCGCCATTCGTCGAAGGTTTCATTGACGACCAGGAAGCCCATTTCATCGGCCAGGCGCATGAACTCGGGCGAATGCGGGTAGTGGGCGGTGCGCAGGGCGTTGACGCCCATTTCCTTGAGCATCTTCATGCGGCGCTCGAGCGCGCGGTCCCACAGGGCCGAGCCGAGCGGGCCGAGGTCCTGATGATTGCACATGCCCTGCATGATGATGGGCTGGTCGTTGAGGAAGATGCCCTTCTCGCGATCGAAACGGATGGTGCGGATGCCCAGCGGCGAATCGCAAACATCGGTGACGCGGTCGCCGACGCGCAGTTCGGTGCGCACGGTGTAGAGGTTCGGCGTTTCCGGCGACCAGCGCGCGGGATTTCCGACCGTGAGTTGTTGTTGGGCGATGCCTGCGCCACCGGCCGGGACCTCGATGGTCGATTCGGTGGTGGCCACCACGGCCTGCGATGGATCCAGGACCGATTGCTTGACGACGACTTCCCGGCCATCGGCGTGGTGATTGCGAATGGTGGTCTCGATGGCCACCAGCGCCCGTTCCGCGGTGATTTCGGGCGTCGTCACATAAGTGCCCCAATGCGCGACGTGGACGGGATCGGTGATTTTCATCCACACGTGGCGGTAGATGCCGGTGCCGCTGTACCAGCGGGCGGAAGGCTGCAAGGTGTTGTCCACGCGCACGGCAATGACATTGCGTCCGCCGAACTTGAGATGCGGGGTGAGATCGTATTCGAAGCCGAGATAGCCATAAGGCCGCTTGCCGAGAGGATGGCCGTTGATCCAGACCTCGCTGTTCATGTAAACCCCGTCGAACTCGACGAAGACCTTCCGGCCCTCGATGCCGGCCGGGATGTGGAAAGCCTTGCGATACCAGCCATTGCCGGTCGGCAGGTAAGCGCCGGGCGCGCCGGAGGGATTGGCCGCATCAAATGGCCCCTCGACACTCCAATCGTGCGGCAGATCGAGCTGCCGCCATGCGCTGTGATCGAAATCCGCTCGCTCGGCTCCCTTGAGGTTGCCCTTGGTGAACGACCAGCCGGCGTCGAAATTGCTGCGGATGCGCGGTTCGGCGGAAAAGGCGGCCACGGGCAGCAGTGCGGTGGGGAGGCAGGCGGCGAGGACAAGGCAGAAGGAAAAGGCGGAGCGTATCATGCGGGTTGGCGCGGCTGGTGTTTTTCGCGACCGAGCTATCCCCGCTGTGATGGTTTCATGCAAAGGATTTCTGCCAGCGCTCCGCATGGACGGTTCGAAAACAGCTGAATGGTAACGATTGGGAGATGAGCCGCGGCTTTTGCGCTGTTTCCGCTTGCGGCAGCATAGGAGCTTTGCACGCTGCGCCCATGGCGACATGCGTGCACTGCGGCACCGGTTTCACCGCCGCCTCGGTGGAAGACCGGTATTGCTGCCGTGGCTGCGAGTATGTGGCGGAGTTGATCTCCGAGCAGGGCTTCGAGCGCTTCTACGATCTGAAACAAGGCATCGCGGTGGCCCCGGTGAAAAGCCGGCCGTTCGAGGAGCACGATTTTTCCTGGCTGCCGGCGAAACTGGCCGCGGCCGAAGACGAGGCGCGGGCCCAAGGCTGCGAGGCCAAGGTGGATCTCGGGCTGGAGGGGATTTCCTGTGTCGGCTGCGTGTGGCTGATCGAGCGCCTGTTTTCCCGTCATCCCGGCGGCATCCGCGCGGCGTCGAATCCCGCGAGCGGCCGGCTGCACCTCGAATGGGTGCCGGGAAAGTGCGATATCGAAGCGTTCCTGCGCGAGTTGTGCCGCTTCGGCTACGTGGCGGCACCCACGCCACAAGGCGGCGGCGACCACGAACGGCGCCGGCTGGCCGCACGCATGGGACTTTGCGCCGCCTTCGCGCTCAACACGATGGGCTTCTCGCTGCCGGTCTATCTGGGCATGCCGCGCGATTTCGAATTCGCGGATTTGTTCAAGATGGTCGCATTTCTATCGGCCACACTGTCGATGCTGGTGGGTGCCGGTTATTTCATCGACCGCGCATGGCGTGCGCTGATGGCCGGCTCGCTGCACATTGACCTGCCGATCGCGCTGGGACTGGTCGCGGCCTACCTCGGCTCGATCGTCGGCTGGGCGCTGGATGCGGAGCGCCTGATGTATTTCGATTTCGTCTCGGTGTTCGTGTTCCTGATGCTGGCCGGGCGCTATTTGCAAACCTCCGCCGTGGACCGGAACCGCCGCCGGCTGGTGCGGCGGCAGCCGGTGCCGGTGGAACTGCGGCTCGCGGGAAACGAACCACGCAGCGTGCCGCGCGACTCGCTGGAGCCGGGGATGAAATTCGCGCTCGATGCCGGACAAGCGCTGCCGGTCAGCGGCGTGCTGGCCGAGGGCGAGGCGGATTTTTCGCTCGAATGGATCCATGGCGAGGCGGATCCGGTGCGCCACGCGGCCGGGACCAGGCTGCCCGCCGGGGCCATCCTGTTGAGCCGCAATCCCGTGTGGGTGACGGCCGGCGAGCGCTGGCAGGACTCGCTGCTTGCGCGGCTGACCGCCCCGGCGGAGGGCGAGCGCTCGGCCCCCGGCTTGGACAAGCTGCTGCGCGTTTATCTCGCTATCGTGCTGCTGCTGGGTGTCGTGGCACTGGCGATCTGGGGTGCGCGTGGCGATTGGCTGACCGGCACGCAGGCGATGATCTCGGTGTTCGTGGTTTCCTGCCCCTGCGCCTTGGGCGTGGCGATTCCGCTCGCGGACAGCCTGGTGACCACGGCGATGGAACGGCTCGGCGTCTTTGTGCGCAGCGGCACGCTGTGGTCGCGCTTGCGGCGGGTGAAAAAGGTGATTTTCGACAAGACCGGCACGCTCACGCTCGAGCGCCCGGTGCTGGAAAACGCCGAGGCGGTCGCCGCGCTGGACGACAGCTCGGCACTGGCGCTCGCCCGGCTCACCAGCGGCTCGCTGCATCCGGTGTCCAGATCGCTTCTGGAGACGCTCGGTCACCGCGGCCAACGCCTGCTGGCCGGAGGCGGCAGCCTCGTTCCTGCGGAATTCCCCGGCTCGGGCGTGACGGTTGAAGACGAAAACGGCCAATGGTCGCTGGGCAAGGCCGGCTGGCTGGCGGACTCGCCAGCCACCGGCGACTCCGGCGCGCAAAGCGAACTGCGCCACAACGGCGTGCTCGTCGCCGCCTTCCGCTTCCGCGAATCGCTGCGGCCGGACGTCACCCGCACGCTCGGTTTCCTCAAGCAGCGCGGCATGCAGCCGCACATCCTCTCCGGCGACCATCCCGACAAGGTGGCGCTCACCGCGAGCGCCCTCAAATTGCCCGCGGATCAGGCACACGGCGGGCTTTCCCCCGAAGAAAAAGCCGCCTGCGTCCGCGCGCTGGATGCCGGCGACACCCTCTACCTCGGCGATGGCGCCAACGATTCGCTCGCCTTCGACGCCGCGCTGGTCACCGGCACCCCGGTGGTGGATCGCAGCCTGTTGGAATCGAAATCCGACTTTTTCACACTCGGTGCCGGCTTGGGTTTCCTGCCGGAGCTGTTTCTCGCCGCCGACGCGCGGGCGCGGGCGGTGCGTGCCGCCTTCGGATTCGCTCTGGTTTACAACCTCACCACGGTGGCCGTCTGCATGGCCGGACTGATGAGTCCGCTGCTGGCCGCCGTGCTGATGCCCTTGAGCTCGCTGGTTTCCATCGGAATCGTGGTTTTCATGATACGGTGGAAATTCATTGATACATGATTGAAATCCTCCGTCGAGTCGCTAGATTTGGCTTCCAAATCAACCCCCATGATCTCCACCCCCATACAACCACATCAGGAGTTCGAGAGCGCCTTGCTCAAGCGGATTGCCCATTCGGAGCGCTTCAAACTTTACCAGGATGCCTTCCGCACCGCCACCGGACTGCCCTTGCGAATCGTCTCATCGGACCCCGATGGCTGGTGCCTCGACGACGAAGGCATGAACCGGAGCCCGTTCTGCGAAGAGCTCAACCTCTGCGCCAAGGCCTGCGGTGCCTGCGTGGAAACCAACCGCCGGCTGATGAAGGAAGCCGAGGTGAGCGGTCCCACCACCTGCCATTGCTTCGCCGGCCTCTGCGCCACCGCAGTGCCGGTGAAACTCGGAGCCTCCGTCATCGGATACCTCAAGACCGGCCAGGTCTTCAGCCGCACCCCCACCCCCGAACAATTCGATGAAATCATGGGAGCCATCGGCCGCAAGACCCTCGACAAGACCTCGCGCGCCAAGCTCAAGGATGCCTACATGCAAACGCGCTTCGTCGAACCGCTCCGCTACCAGAGCATGGTCACGCTGCTGCAGAGCTTCGCCGAACAACTCGGCGAGCACGCCGATTCCATGGCCATCGTCGAGGAAGGAAGCGAACCGGCGGCCATCGCCAAGGCCCGGAAATTCATCCACGAACACCTCGACCAGCCGTTGCCACTCGGACTCGTCGCCCGCCACGCCGGCCTCAGCGAGTCCCATTTCTGCCGCCTGTTCAAGGACTCCGCCGGCCTCACGCTCACCGATTACGTCAACCGCTGCCGCATCGACTGGGCGAAGCGCGAGCTGCTCAAGCCCGAGGCACGCATTTCCGAAATCGCCTTCCTTGTCGGCTACCAGTCGCTCTCGCAGTTCAACCGCAGCTTCGCCCGCATCGTCGGCCAGTCCCCCACCCTCTACCGCCGCGAGCGCCTCGAACGCATCGCTTCTTGACGCGGCGAAACATCCCAACCCGCGCGCGACGCTTGATCTGACACAACGGGCACGCCCCACGCCATGGAAGAACGCTACGAAATCCGCGGAAAAATCGGCCAGGGCGGACTCGGTTCGGTTTACCGCGGCTATGACACGCGGATGAACCGCGAGGTCGCGATCAAGCGGATCCCGGCGAATTCCACCGATCCGGGGCTGTTGGAGGAATCCACCCGCCAGCTCATGAAGGAGGCCGGCGCACTGGCCGCATTGCAACACCCCAACATCGTCACCGTCTATGATGTGGGCAAGGATGACGAAGGCCCCTACGTCGTGATGGAACTCATCAGCGGCAGCACGCTGGAGGAACACATCGAGCGCGCGCCGCTCACTTGGCCGGATTTCCGCGAACTCGCCCTCCAAACCCAGGAAGCTCTCATCGCCGCGCAGGAACTCGACTTGATCCACAGCGACATCAAGCCGTCGAACCTGATGCTCACCTGGCTGCCATCCGGCAAGTTCCAGATCAAGATCGTGGACTTCGGCCTCGCCACCCTCACGCAGTCGCAGTCGCGCGAGGAAATGGAGGAACTGGAAGCGGTCTTCGGCTCGATTTTCTTCATGGCTCCGGAGCA
>JBMTCD010000228.1:0-5534 GCA_049430545.1 Luteolibacter sp. | reverse complement strand
GAGGGGGTGGGATTCGAACCCACGGGACCCGGAGGCCCTTCGGTTTTCAAGACCGTAGGAACGCCGAAAATCCCTTGAAATTCCGTTCGGGTGTCCAAGGGGTATCCAATTTTCTTGCGACTTGGCGCGCTTTGCTGCACATTCCCGCGCATGGCCAGAGCAAAGAAAAAACCCGACCTCAAGAATTGCAAGGTGACAAAGACCACCCACCCGAAGGCACCTTGGCGCGTATCGTGGCCGGTGGAGCGTGACGGACGACCCGTGCGCATCAGCAAGCGATTCGCCACCGAAAGCAAGGCGTGGGCGCACGCCGAGGCAACCGAACTCGAAATTGCCAACCATGGTGTGCGATTCGGTGAACTCCCTCCCGAGGCGCGACGGGCGTTCGACTACTACCGCGACACGGCAATAGAGCTTGCTGAGTTTGGCGCGACCGTCCCGCGCTTCGAACAACTGGTGGCCGATGCCCTTGAACGGATCCGCGCCGACCACGCCGACCGCGAGAAAAACAACATCACGGTCGCGGAGGCGGTGGAAGCGTTCTTGGATTACAAGCGGACCCGCGTGCAGGAACGGCAGTTGACGGATCTGAAAACCCGACTGAAGCGGCTGGCCGAGACTTTCGGCGTACGGCCCGTGCGATCTATCACCACGGCGGAAATCGAGCAATGGCTGGCCAGCCTGCGGAGTCGCAAGAACCCGGAGAAGCTCGACATGCCGCCTCTGCTTGGACCACTGGCCCGCAATCACTACCGCGCCAACCTTCATGCATTCTTCGCCTATGGTGCCGCCGCCGCCCGTGGGTGGGCAGAGCGCAATCCGGTTGCGGATCTTGAACCCGAGACAGTGCAAACCGGCGAGCCGGAAGCATACACGCCAGAGGATGCCGCAAAGCTCATGCAGGCAGCACTCAACTTGAAGCCCGAACTCGTCCCGGTTCTGGCGCTTGGAATGTTCACCGGCCTCCGGGTGAGCGAGGCCGCAGGCGCCGACCTCGCCAAGCTCCCGAAGGATGCCGGCGAATTTCGAACCACCGGGAAGACGGGGCCGCGCATGGCACCTTTCACCGATGCCGCCGCCGCATGGATGGCAGCGCAACCGCGACGCACTGGCAAGGCATGGATGAAGTCCCAGCGCATGCTGGTTGACGACATGCAGGAGCTTTTCACGCTCGCCAAGGTCACGCCCATCGCCAACGGCGCGAGGCATAGCTTCATCACATACCGGACGGCGGAAACTCGCGACGTCGCCCGCGTGGCCGATGAGTGCGGAAACAGCGTTTCCACCATCAAGAACCACTACAGGCAACTTGTGACGGCCGAGGCCGCCGAGCGTTTCTTCGCGATCCGGCCGGAGGCACCGGCTCAAAACGTGACCAGTATTCAAGAAGGGAGAGCAACCGCATGAAGCCCATGCTCCTCACCGATCCGGACGATCGCCGTCTGTCTTGGCTTGTGGATGCCGACAGCGCCGCGACGCGATACGAGCCGACAACCGGACTTCGCCTGATTCACTACGCTTGCGCAGTGAACCTGCAAGATCTTGCGCCCGGCATGTTTCGGTTCAATCCGTCGGCCGGAGGGTTCATTCCGGGATTTGAACTCGACTCGGAAGCCGAACCACCGACGGCCGAAACCGCAAGTCTGCTCGCCCTTGGCTTTGTCTTTCCCGCTCCATGCGTCTTCGCACCACGCGGCCGATGGCAAGCCGACAGGGAGCACCGGCAGCCCTTCGACGGCCCCTCCGGTTGCGTGCGCGGAATCTATCGGCCCGCCGCCGTGGCAATGCTCCGGCTGGCGCGTGCGCATTCCAACATCACCGCTTGTGACATCACCGAGGGATTCACGTTCCGCGATGCCAGAATTGAAGCGCCGCGAGGCATGCCGCCGGATGAAGTTTTCATCCCTTGGTGCGTGTGGCGTTTTGTCACCGCATGGCTTTGGAGCGCGTGGAAACGTGAGGAAATCCAAAGCGGGAAAAAGGTGACGCTGGCGGCGCGGTGGGAGCGATTGCAAGCCATAGGATATCCCCACGGAGAAAAGGCTTTTGAGCGCATGCACCGTGAGCTTTTTCCAAAACCTACCGACTGAAGGCTGAGTCGGTAGGAAGCAGCCCGATTTACTCGCCGGGAGGGTGGAACCCGCCGCGCGGCCATGCGCTGCTTGGCGCATGGCTAACACATTAAACACCGCTCCGCGCGCTGGCGCGGAATTGCCGTTCCGCTTGCTCGACACCTCCGCTGCCGCCGCCGCGCTCGGCATCGGCCGGAGGACGCTTCAGGAGAAAATGGAAAGTCGCGAGATCGGCTTCGTGCGGATCGGCCGCGCCGTCCGCTTCCGGCCGGAGGACGTTCAAGACTTCATCGAGCGCAACCGCCAGAAGGCCCTCGGCTGGAAAGGAGGCCGCCAGTGATCGAGGCCCTCACCTTCCTCGCCGTCGCCCTCACCACCGCCTTCATCGTCGCCGGCGCCATCCATCTCGCCTGCCGCGCGGCCGCCAGAAAGGAGGGCCGGCCATGACCGCTGCCGACAAGCGCCACCGCAGAACCAAGGTGGAGATGCAAAACCTTCTCGACGGGGTTCTTAATATCCTAGGCGAATACGATGAACGGATCACCGTCCGTCATTTGTTTTACCGCTGCGCGAATGCCGGGTTGATCGACAAGACGACCGAAGAATACAACTCACTGCGCGGCCACCTGGTGAAGTGGCGGCGCGCAAAGCTGATACCCTACAGCGCATTCATCGATGGCACCCGCTGGCATTACGGCGCGGAAACATTTAGTGGTCTAGGCGAGTATCTCAGGCACGCGGCCGCAAGCTACCGCCTGAACCTGTGGGCGGAGGCCGACTGTTATCCTGAGATATGGGTGGAGAAAGAGGCCGTTGCATCGATGGTCTTCGGCATCGCGCAAGAGTGGAATCTGAAGGTTTTCGTGGCCCGAGGCGATGCTTCTATGTCATCACTCGCCGATGCCGCCGAAACATTCAACTTGCATCGAGCCGACGGCAAAGCGCCGATCATTCTTTATCTCGGCGACTACGATGAAAACGGGTTGGCGATACCCAAGACGATCGAGAGGAACCTGCTGAAAGACCACGACTGCGAGGTTCACGTCACACGCGTCGCGATCAATCAAAAGCATATCGCGCAATACGCACTGCCGACGCGTCCGCCCAAGGGAACGCGACGCGGCGAGGCGGTGGAGCACGCGGTGGACATCGATGCAATGAAACCCTGCGCCATCCGGGAGCTTCTCACCGAGCAAATCGAGATGTTGATAGATTACACAGCACTTGTCCGGCTGAAGGCCGTGGAGGAAGCCGAACGCGAAACACTGCGCCAACTCAGAATAGCATGAACCATCACCATTCACCCACCCAACACGAGCTGCTCGCCGTCGAGTTATTACTAACCGCCGACCAGCGCCGACCGCGCCGCGTCTCGGTCGCCGATCATGCCCGGTGGAACGCCCCCGGCCGGCCGCCACACGAAGACGACGGCGACATCGGCGAACTGATCGAGGAAATCCGCCGGATCGAGAATGAACACTTATCTAACCGAAAAAAATCATGACGAACACACAGCAAGAGGCGGCCGCCCCCGAGGAAAGGACGACCGCCAAAGCAACGAACGGAAACCGGCATTCTATCGCAAAACCCTCCGTTGGCAAGGCCTACGGCACCCGCCTCGCCATCGCCGAGGACGCGGCGCGGTCCCTCATCCGATCGTGGATCGAGTGCGGCCATCACACGGTGAATCATTTCCCGCCCGACCGGTTCCCCACACGGCAACTCGCCGAGGTGGCGGAGGCGGTGGCGTGGGCGTCGGCGCAAGGCATCCGGGGCATGGCGGATACTCTCGCCGAGGTTTTCGCCGATGCACCCGACCACCTGCGCGCCGCGTTTCTTGAATGCACGGACACATTCTATCCACCTGCGCCCGAGCACTGCGGCCAACTTGTGCGCGTCCTTGGTGAGTTTCACCGAGAGAAGCGCCGCCGCGAGATCGCCGATCGCATCCGGCAGGCCATCGAGGCGGACGAGGAAGTTGGCGGTTTGCTCGCTGAGCTTCGCGACATCGAGAACGAGTCGGCATCCGGGAGCATCGGCGACATGCTCGCCGCCCGATCCTTCAACTTCGAAATGCAACCGGAGAAGCCGGTGCCGATCTTCAGGCTCGCCGAGAGGCCGCTTTGCACGGCCGGAAACATCACGAACATTCAAGCACCCCCCAAGGCCGGAAAGTCGGCCGTGGTGGACGCTATGCTTGCGGCCGTCTTTGCTGGCAACCGGCAGGGACCGGACACGTTGAACTTCTCCGCCGAGAACCCGCAGGGACTTGCACTGCTCCACTTGGACACCGAGCAAAGCAGGTTTGACGCCGACGCGCTGGTGCGACGCGCGATCCGCCGCGCTGGCATCGCCGAGCCGCCGGAGTGGTTTCACTCCTTCAGCTTGGCCGACCTCGGCATCAGGGAGCGCCGCGAGGCCTTGCGCTACATCATGGACGAGGCCGCCAAGGTGCACGGCGGTGTTTTCGCCGTCATGGTGGACGGCATCGGCGACTTGTGCGCGGATCCGAACGACTCGGAGGAGGCATTCGATCTTGTGCACGAGATGCACGCGCTGGCCATCCGGCATGATTGCACCATCGCCACGGTGCTGCACGAGAATCCTGGCAGTGAATCAGGCAAGACACGCGGGCACCTTGGAAGCCAACTTGAACGGAAGGCGGAAACGAATCTTCGATTGGCCAAGGACAAGGATGGCGTGACGACCATATGGGCGGAGCGGGCGCGGCACCTGTATCTCCCAAAGGAACAAGGTCCGTGTTTCGCATGGAGCGACGAGCACAGGATGCACGTTTCTGTCGGCACCGCTGGCGAGATCCGGCAGGCCGCCAACCGTCAGAAGATGGAGTCCGAGGCGGACGCGGCTTTCGGTGGTGCGGAGTCGATGCAATACGCCGACTTGTGGCATGCTATCGGCGACGCGCTGGACCTGAAGGAGCGAGCCGCGAAAAAGCGGGTTCAGTCTTGGCTCGCCGCGGGCGTCATTCGCAAGGACGTTGCAGGCAATTACCGCATCGCGAACCCATGAAAACGTCCACCAGTGCACGAGTGCATGAAGGTGCATTTTCGGTGCACGTGCACCACCAGTGCACGAGTGCATTTCCCTTTATAGGGAATGCACCGTGTAGTGCACCGTGCACGGCCGAGGAAGTGCACCGCCGTGGAGGCATCAAGCTCGCCGCCGAACTGGTGCCGCTGGTGATGGCGGACTTTGTGAAGCGACTCGCCAGCCGACGAGCCGGACACCCCGCCACCGCCATCACACCGCCACCACGCCTCCGGGAGGAACCGGCACCGCGATCGAGCCGCGCGACGCGTCAGGAGCGATTCTGAGCGCAAGAAAGGCCGTCTGGCGGGTGGACCCCGCCCCGGTGGATAGCCTTCTGGACCCGGATCTTGCCCGCGGTTGCCGGTCTTTGCGGCATTTGAGCATGGGTCGCCTCGGCCATCCCTCCCTTTT
>JBMTCD010000227.1:0-5621 GCA_049430545.1 Luteolibacter sp. | reverse complement strand
TAAAGATGACCGCAGGTAAATAGTTGCCTCACCACGGAAACAAAAAGCAGAACAATAAAGGGTGCTGCGAAGTCGGAGCGATAGCGGAGACTTCGGCTGCGCCCTTTGGTTGAACAAGCCCGGAGCGACGATTGGCGCTCCCTTATGCGTTTTGTGTTTGCAGTGCCGCTGTTGGAAGCGGCTGAAACGCGGAGCGGGTGGCAATTTGAGAGCTCTGCCTGATGGGATTGGAGGCGGATATGCCTGCCACGTATTTCCTTGAGGAGCTTTTCAGGCTGCACGGGGCGGCGAATGGCATGGTTTTGACGCCATGCGGGCATGATGCGCCGTGACTTCGTCTGTGGAGTCGGAAGGAGCCGGACATGCGGGCAATGGAGTTTTGGCGGATCATGCCCGATTTCATCGCACTCATGCGGATGGTTCTTCCTTGGTCGCGCTCGCTGGCGAGCTTGGTGAGCTGGGATCGAGTGACCACAACCCAAAGCGGCACCCGCCGCCCCGTCACGCGTCAACCGGCATGAAGCCAAAACGCACGAAATCCGACCAACCCCGGGGGTTTTTTTAATTGTCGTCAGCGCCCAGCTATAATTGTCGCCGGAAAGGAAGATGAATGATGACGAGTCGGCGGGCATTGCGCCAGGCTTTTTCCTTGGCGGCACCGATGGCCAACAGAAGTTCGTCGCGGGTGAGTATGTTGCGTTATTGGAGTTCCTTGAGACGTGCCCAGCAGGCTTTGAGCTATTTGCGCCGCATGGCGCTCTCCTTGCCACGACGCGGCAGGCTCTTTGCCAATACATATAACTCTCCGTCACGTGGCAGGAGTTTGACGTGGACGTCATCTTTGACTTACTGCCAGTCTTTGGAGGCGAGGTCTTTTTCCAATTTGGTGAGTCTGTCTTTCGGGGTGCCGACGAGATATCGAACCGATGGATCGGCGGCGCGCATTTGCCCGAGGGTTACTTCGGTGGGAATGCCACGGTCCATGATCCAGGTGCGCCGCTCCTTGAGATGATTGCAGAGTGCGTCGCGATGATCCAATAAACGATCATGACATCGGTAGAGCGTGTCGATGGCGGCAAGCCGGAAGTCGTCGTGAAGCAGGGTTTTCTGAACGGAGCTGCCATCACCCAGCAGATGCGCGTGGCAATCGATTTTGCGCAACGGCGTTTCAATCATGGTGCAGGCAATCAGTCATCAACGGCGGATGCCTTGGTCTGGGCAAGCATGTCGGAGATTCGTTTGACCAGGATCTTGGGCCCGTTGTCGGCAAAGAGGATGACGCTCCGCCGGTCGCTGTAAACCGGCCAGTAAGTCGAGTAGAAAACCGTGGGTTTGCCTTTGATGGGCGCCTGGGCGAGGATCGTGGCACCTTCCCCGCCGGGAGCCGACACGCGATACTTGGTGGATGCACCGGGTTGGATCACGACCGGCTTCGATTTTTCACCCACAAGGAAGGTGATTGGCTTCGAACTGGCATTGATCAACAACCAATCGTTGTGGCGCGCTGAAATGAAATCGTCATCGATGGCGGTGAAGAGGGTTTTATCCCCCTTCGCGATGGCGAGAATCAGGATACCCTTGGCTCCTGCCGGAATCCTTATCTGCTGGGCGGCCACCCAGTTTTGCTTGCCACCCGAATCGGTTTCCTGGCGGTAGAGCGGCAAGGGATTGGCGGGGAGCGCCCTCATCACCTCCCCCGGCTGCACGCTGGAGAACTCCAGGGAATGATACTCCTTCGGTCCTCTCAGGAAGAGTTGCGGCATCTCGACGTCACGCAAGGAGAGGGTGCGGACTGAAAGGGTCTGTTGCGCATCGACTAGACCTCCGCCCGCCAATATTGATAGAATGACAAAAGAAGCGAAACGGATCATCATGCGGCGGATTCAGGTGGGGAAACGGTGGCGCTGGGTTCAGATCTCATTATTGGCCAGCCAACGGAAAGATAAAGGCCGGAATAAGCGGCCATGGACGCTGGAGGGCCTGATCAACTCGGCCAGCGCCCGGCTCGTGCCCGCTCGATTGGGAACCGGATCCGGGTAGCGTTGCACGACAGCCTCGCACCAGGCGCGGGCGAGAATCCTGCCGCTGCCGGCATCACGGGATTCGCCATACGCGCGGATCGTGAAGCTGTCCGAGCGCACCGTCATCAACGGCGAGAGAGCCTGCAGAACATCCCCTTGCAGCAACTGCCCGGGAAATCCCGCGCCTTGGTTGCTGCCACGTGGCAGACTGGGGTGGGTGGCAGGACTTTGGAAATCCGGATCGAGGTCCTTGTTGACGGTGGCGTCCAAGGCGGCCTGGAGGGTGCCACGCTCGCCTAACTCGCCGGTTTTGAGCTTGCGGTTGACGAATTCGCCCATGGTGAGGAACGGACCCCGCTTGCGTATTTCATCGACGATCGCCTGGGCAAGTTCACGGACCTCCTTCGGCTTGAGTTTGCGGAAACCGATCCAATAGTTTATATCGAGTGAATCGGTTTCCATCGGCGCGCCCGTCACTGCCTCGACGCGAGGAAAGCGCACCCCGTCAACTTGCGCGAAGCCCGTGACCTGGCCGCTGGCATTGACTTGCTGGTAAGGCAATCCGTGGGAGCTGGAAAGGAATGCCTCCCACGCATCCACCGAGGTGGAGTTCACGTTGAACGCTCCATCGACCAGCAGGTGGCCGGCATTGTGATAGAATCCGCCGGTTTGGCCACGCGCCCCGGCAGGTGTCTGCAACGTCGCCCTGTTGAACTGCGAGCCGGTCGGTTCATACGGCAGGAAGCGCGGATTGGGCAGCAGCGCGGTGCCGGCCAGCAGCGCCTGGAAGTGCGCGTCGGTCGGCTGTGTTTGCCTCGGGTTGTTGTAGTCGTCGGCGAGCTGTGGAATGGTGGTGAAAATATAGCTGTCCCACAGTTCCTCATTCACGAGATAGGAGGCGTCATAGAGATTGAAGCTGCCCGGGATGACGAAGTTTCCAAGACCGCGCTGGGTGGTGCTGAAGGTGTCGCGTACCGAGGCCCGCCAAGCGTCGGGCGGGATTCGCGGGTTGGCGTAGGAATTGCCGACCACATAGCTCGGCTCGTAGCTGAAGCGGGAAACCCCGGCGTGCTGCAACTGGCCGAGCGAAACGAGATCCCGGCGCGGGATGTCGAAGAGAATCACTCGGTCGTTGCCATCCACCGGATCGCGACCGGCGCCCCAGAAGGTGTAGCCACGCGGGCTTTCGCGAACATCCATCGGGAAGAACGGCTCGGGGGCCTCGCCACTGGTCGCGTCGGAGTGGGCTGCGAGCGTGGGCAGACCGAGCGGCGAATCCCACTTCGGATTGTTGAAGAACGCGCGGATGTTGGCATCGACCAGCGGCCGGATCGAGCTGCCGGCTTCGCGGGTGGTCCGCAGTTGGAACGAATGCGAGGCCATCGTGTTCTCGTTCAGCTCGGCCGGCGATGCGGTCTTGCTGATCGTCTTGCCGGGCAGGTTAGAATCCACCGCATTCCACGCGATGGCGTCCCAGAAGGCCTGCGAAATCTCAAGGTCACCGGTGGAGGCGGGCGGGTTCATGTCGGTGCCGTGGCAGATGGCGGGATCGGGCATGAAGAAATCCACGGTGAGCGTCATGTTGCCGCGGGGTGCTGCCGTCAGGTTGCAATCCTGATAGACGCTCTGCAGCGTCAGGTTGCGGACCTGTTCATCAAACATGCGGCTATCGATCTCCTGGCCGAGCACGGTGTCGTCCCGGAACGCGAGAACATGGCTTCGCCCGGGCTTGAGCATGACTTCGTGATCGACATGGGACTGGCGCTTGTTGGCAAGGCCGGTGATTTTTTCAAATGGCCGCGTCTGTCCCTGTGCAGTCACATAGCTGAGGCCCGGGATTGTGAAGCGCGCCTGCGGAAAGGCGATCATCCGTGGTCCGGTGCCCGGATTGTTGCCCAGCGAGCGGATGGCGACGTTGTAGGGGTTGTAGTGCGAGGTCCAAAGCTGGACGCGGGTCCGGAGGCGCGGAGGCCCGCCCCTGGTGGCCGATGGCAGCGTTTCCACCCACGCGTTCTGCTGCAGCCTCTGCAGGATCGGCGTGATCGGGCTGTGCTTGTAAAAACCGGCGTTCTTGCCGAATGACTGATCCATCACCGCAAAGTCACCGTAGGGCATCTGCTGGTGCCTCGCGGAGGTGGATGAGTTCGGCCCGATCGCATGCGGCCCCAACTGGCCGCGCCCGAACGGAGTGGCACCGGCACCGGTGCCCAGTTGTTCCTTGGCGAACTGGACCGGATCGAGCATGTCGAACCCGCCGACCCGGCGTATGTATTTCTTGATGTTGTAATAGTTGTGGAACATCCGCCAGTGGATGTAGCCGTTCTGCTGCAGCTCGCCCGCTTGGCTGAATTTATCGGCATCCATGACGAGGTAGCGGCTGTCGAAGCGGCCACCGGCTCCGGTGCTGGGGAAAACGTTGGTAAAAGTCGCCTCATTTTCGAAAGCGATGGTGAGGTCGCGCTTGAGTCCACCTTTGCGGACATCGGATAGCACACCGCGCGAGAAGGTGGTGTAGCCCATGCGCTTGGCGGTCACGATTCTTCGGTCGATCCCGATCAAGGGAAGATCGTTGATCGATCCGAGCCGGGCGTATTGCTCGAGCGGGGTTCCGACGAGTGTCTCCATGCGATCAAGCACTCCGAGTTCATAGGTGCCCGGCAGCACTCCGCCGCCAACCGGGCTGGCGACGTTGTTGCGGACTCGGGAATTCGATGCGGCCAACTGCGCCTTCATACCGTTGTCGTCAACGAAGAAGGCGTAAGCGCCCGTCTCGCGGCCGGCGTTGTCGCGGACAGGCACCCTACCGGCCTCGATCGGGCGTCCGCCGGTGAGCAGGGTGGTGTCGATCGAGGCATTGCCAAACATCTCCACGGGATCCTTGAGAGCCGCATTGAGCTGCGCCGCGGCATTGGCCGTGGGATCAACACCGGAGACCAGCCACACCACCGGTTGCCCGGTCGATCCCGGGTTCTGATCCGGATTGCTGTGCGCGACACCCACCCACCAGGCCTGCGGGCTGTCCGGCGATACACTGGCGTCGATGCGAGGGTGCTTTGCGAGGGTCGCCGCCCTGGCGCTGATGCGATTGTCGGGGCCGAGCGAGTTCTGGAGTTGGCCCAATGCAAGCCACAGCGCCAACCGGGCGTTTGCCTCGGCCTCCGCATGGGCCTGCGCCTGGCGGCTGCTGCGCAGGGAAATCGCTGAAAGTCCGAGCAGGCCCACGCATGTGACAGCCAACAAAACCATCAGTGAAACGGTGGTGACCAAAGCGAAGCCACCGCGGTCAGGCAAAGGGTTGCTCAACAAATTCATGGCTGAAGGGGATGGGTTTATGTATGCACAATGCAAGCAATTGAATTGCCGCATTCGGTGCCCGTAGGCAAGCATGAATGATGAAATTGAATGATGAAATGGCTCCCGGTGTCACGCCTTCCGGTTTGAGGTCGGCAAGGCTGGCTGGCGCTGGCCCTACTTTCCCAGTTAGGTGGTCCGCGCTCTTACAATTGCGTAATTTAGCGGGTGCTTTGCAAATTCTCTGGCGAATACGTAACTATTCAGGTCTTTAAGAAAGCTTAAGCAATTTTCTGCGTATTGATTTCC
>JBMTCD010000226.1:0-5633 GCA_049430545.1 Luteolibacter sp. | reverse complement strand
CGGGCAGGAAGGTCACTAATAACCACCAGAAAGGGCAGCAATCCGCACAACCTGATGGAACATTTCGCAGACCCGACAACTCCAGGCAGGCCTGCTGCGTATAACACACCCGCACACCACAACCCTGACCACCCAGACCACCTGCTCCGGGTCCAGAAGGAACGGATCGAGCGAATCGTCGTCATAACGAATTCTTGCCGTGAGCTGCAGGGTGCTCCGCTCATCCACGAGGCCGCCGGAATCCGCGGACACGAGATCCAACGAAACCGGATCCATCAGCATCCCTGCAAAACCCGCACGCAATCCGTATGTCGCGGATGCCGCCACCTCACCGTCTCCTATCGAAGAATCAACCGCATAGTCCGCGCTGGAAACAAGCTGCCCTCCCGCATCCAACACGGCGGGTTCCAGCGAATAATCCAAGCTTGTGCCTGCCCACCCCACGAGCGGCGTCATGCAAACAAGGACTGTAAGGCGCGAAGGGATCATTTATCTTGCATTGAGAAGGGTTTCAAGCTTGCGAAGGCGCTCTTCCTGGCTCGCGATTTTTTGTCTCAGCTTCTGATTCTCACGGTGAAGCTCTTGGATCGCCGCCGCGGAATAAATCGTCAGCGGGTAGGTGTCCACCTGCAGGATCTCGGAACCATCAGCCAGCAACTCGCCACTTCCCTTGACATCGTCGGGAAATACTGCCGCGAACTCCTGGGCGATCACGTTGGGGTAGCGGCGGTCCTCGATCTCGGGATGCGCGGCGAGGTAGTCGTCGGTGTAGCGGAAATCGACGAGACGCACCTGGTCGAGCTTCTCCAAGGCGCCTTCAATCGACTCGATCCCGGTCTTGATCCGGCGGTCGGAATTGGAAAGCCAAGCCCCGGCGGTGGATTTCCAGGCATTGCCATTCACTTCCAGCGCGTAGGTGGTCGGCGTGCGGCCGATGCCGAGCCTCCCGAGATCATCGAGCCGGGCGAACTCCACCGGCACCGTGTCAGCCCGCAGTGCGAGGGCGTGGTAGCCGCCGGCTGCGATCTGTGTGACCCGGGTCGCAGCGGCGGGGACCACGGTCACCGGGTCCACATCACCGGTGAAGCCCCAGGCAATGACGGTGCCATCCGATTTGAGCGCCAGGCTGTAGGTATCGCCGGCCGCGATCTGCACCACACCGCTGGACGCACCGGCGGGGACGTCCGTCTGCCCTCCCGTGTTCAATCCCCATGCGAGGACGGAGCCACCTTTAAGGGCCAGGCTGTGATTCCATCCGGCAGCGATGGCGGTGACTCCGCTCAGGGCGGCATCGGGGATGGCGATCTGGCCGATGGAGTCGCTTCCCCACGCCACCACCTGGCCGTCGCTCTTGAGGGCGAGGCTGTGGAACTCGCCTGCCGCGATGGCGGTCACCGCGGTGAGATTGCCGGGGACGGTCGCTTGGCCAAAGGTCGAGTCGCCCCAGGCGCGGACCGTGCCGTTGGCCAACAGGGCAAGGCTGTGCAGCCCCCCGGCGGCGACATTCGTGGCAGTGGTGATGCCATCGGGAACCGCGGTGCGGCCGTAGGAGGATTCACCCCACGCGACCAGCGTGCCATCGCTTTTGCAGGCAAGGTTGTGTTCGAAACCGGCTGCGATCCCGGTAACCCCGCTCAAGGCGGCAGCAGGCACAGTGGTTTGCGTCTCCGCATTCCTACCCCATGCCTGCACGGCCCCACTTCTCAGGAGCGCGAGACTGTGCTCTCTGCCTGCCGAGACCGCAGCCACATCGGACAGAACAGGCACGGTGGTCTGGCCCTGGCTCCTCGATCCCCAGCCGAGAACCGGCGACAAGGGCGCAGCGATCAGTCGCCCGGCGGCAATTCCGCCTTCCGTTGAATCGGCATAGGCCAGCGCCTTGCGGGTAGCCGGACTGGTGGTGATGTAGAGTAGGGACCCGTCGAACTCGACCGCACCGGGAACCGGGGTGCTCAGGTTCGTTCCCGTGGCGAGGCGGATTGGAGCAGTGATGGCGGTTCCCGCGGAAAAGGACACCACTCCCGTGAAGGTCGGAGAAGCCAGCGGGGCCTTCAAATCCAGCGCCGCCTGCTGCAGTGTCGAGACCGGCTTGTCGGCGTCCGACGTGTTATTCACGTTGCCCAGCCCCACCATTCCGGCAGTGATGCCGCCCACCGTGCCGGTGAAGGTCGGCGAGGCCAGCGGGGCCAGGAGCGCAGCATTGCCGTGAAGCTTACCGATCGCGGAAAGGAGGCTGTCATCTGCCGAGACCAGTCCGGTGCCGGATGCGAAGCCGGTGAGACGCTTGCCCGTGACGGTGGCATCGGCGATGGCAGTCGAGCTTTGCCCGCCGGTCACATCCCCAGCCAAATGTCCGCCGAAGGTATCGGCGGCGAGCGCTCGCTGTGCATGAATGGCGTAGGGGACTGCCGCCAACGGTTGGTCGGGCGTGATTTGCTGGAAGCCCAGGGCACCGTCATTGAACCAGACGCGCAGGCGGACATCCTCGTGCTGCAAGGCGCTCGGCGGAATTGTCGTCATGTTTGGCACCTCGGGGTTGCCTAACAGCACCGCATAAAGCCCCTTGTTCACGGACAGGGTGACGGCAGCAGTCGGCTCGC
The DNA here is from genome assembly GCA_049430545.1 of Luteolibacter sp. Lineage (GTDB taxonomy): Bacteria > Verrucomicrobiota > Verrucomicrobiia > Verrucomicrobiales > Akkermansiaceae > Luteolibacter. The sequence continues at coordinate 3,033 of JBMTCD010000226.1, read as the reverse complement.
CTCCCTGGACGCCCGAGCCGTCATTGCTCCAGTAGCTGAGCGTGCCGTCCGCGTTGACCAGGGCGAACTTGAACTGTCCGTTGCCATCGAAATTTACCCCCTGCACTGCGATGCGTCCCTGATGGTTGAGAACTTGCGGCAGGGCTGCCGACGCGGGGCCGCAAACCAAGGCCGCGAAGACGGCAAGGAAGGCGATCAGACTCGGGTAAGATTTGCGGGAGATCATTGGGGACGGGGTGGAGGTGTCGTCGGGAGTCGGCCCGGGCGGGGAGCCCCCTGCACGGCGGGTGCAGGTTCCGGAGCCCCCCGCGTGAAACCACGCCCGGAAGCAGTGGCGTAAAGCGTGTTGTCGTGGTTGCTGGAGATGAGCTGCATCGATGATTGGGGCGACTGAAGCAGCGCGACTTCCCCCGGATCGTAGCGGAACCACGCCGGCACATCGCTGCCCGGCGGAGCGGAGGAGGCCGGCACCAAGCCAAAGGCGTTGTCTTCCCGGAGGTAGGTGAGCAGCCCGGGTGAAGCCTTCACAACCAGGAACCACTGCCAACGCAGCAGGCCACCCTCATCATTCCACTCATAGCGGATGGCATGGAGGATCTCATCGTCTGCCGCCGGCCGCTTCCAGAAGGCTTGCTTGAAAATTTCCTCCGAATCGGTCTTCGTCAGCGTGGGTGCCTCGCCCTGCCATGTCACAGCCACGGGAGCAACAGAAGGCACTGGCTCCGGGGCGTCCGAAAGCCGAACCCTCCAAACGGAAACGGCTAGCAGCGGAACAAGGATCAACCAGAGCTTTCTCATCAAATAGAGTGAGAATAAACGTAGTGGCCGTCGGATTGCGCCAGATTATTCTGACGAATCCGGCCGGATTCGTGATGAATCCGCCACTCCGGCTCCACCGGAGCTATTCACCTTTGGCGAGCCTGACTTTCAGGCGCCGGGCGGCCGTTCGGCCGACAGGGACCATTTCGGGCTCACCTGTAAATGTGACCGCAGTCTCATCAGGGGACAGCCAACTCACGGTTCGGACCTGCCTGATGTTTGGAATCACCGAGCGATCCAACCGCTCAAAAAGCCCTGGGGGTAAGATACTCCCCAACGCGGATTTCAGCGGCGGGACCTCTCGAGCGACGGCGGCGTGCTGCTGCTGCGCGAGACCGACCGCCATCTTGGTCTCTGCGACAAGCTCGCCCGCTGCTTCAGCGACACCCGCGACGAACGCTTCGTGGAGCATTCGCTCTCCGTCATGATCCGCCAGCGCGTGCTTGGACTCGCTTTGGGTTATGAACGCCCCAACGACCACGAGCAGCTCCGCACCGATCCGCTGCTGGCCGCCGCCTGCGAAAACCCCGACCTGTTAGGACAAACCCGCCGGAAAAACCGGAAGATTTCCAACCAAGGCAACTCAAAGACCTGACCCCAAACCCGCGTGTGATAAATGCGGGTTAGGTAGCCGGGACACGTCAGCCAAGTTTGCGCATGGCCACCATCGCGCCCATCACCATGCACAGCAGGATCCCCGCCCACGAGAAGCCCGCGGAGGCGCGCTTGAGCTTCAACTCGATGGCCATCGGGCGCTCGCCGTCCACCTGCACGCTGCGGCCGAATTCGAGCACGGTGCCGCGTTCGGGAAGGGTCACATCGAGAGCGGCGGGCGCGGCTTCGGCGGCGAGCTGCTGGGCGACGATGCGGTTGGCGATCTCCCTGAGCGCGGCGTTTTCGTCGGCGGTGTTGCCTTCGAGGAAACGGTCGAACTGCTTGGGATCGAAGTTATAACTTCCCTGCAACACCGGATTCGCCTCGGCGGCGCGTTCGAGTTGCTCGTTGCCGCCCTGCGGTGCGGCGAAGCGGTTTTCCAGCAAGAGTTTCTGGCGGCGGGTGTTGAGGCCGAGCACCGCCTGCTGGGATTTCAGTTGGCGCAATTGGACGCGGGCGTCCTCGCCGGAGGCGGCATCGAGCTGGCCCTGGTTGACCGCGTTGCTGAGTGCGAGGCTGGCTTTTTCCTGATCGCCGGCAGCGAGCCATGCGTTCGCCTGGTCGAGCCGGGCCACCGCGCTTTGGGTGTCGCTGCGGCGCTTGCTGAGAACGAACGATTGATAGTCTTCCAGTTTGAACGAGCCGTGTTGTTGTTTTTCATTCAATTCGAAGTCCCCATCGTGATCGGCGAGCCGCCAGCCTTTGGGCACCAGCACCCGCCAGGTCAGGTTTTCCATCGGCACGTCCAGCACCGGTCCTTCGAGGCGGCGTCCTTGATTCGTGCCGGCGGAGTAAACGAAGCGCACGACCGCCGGTTTGCCTTCGCCCGGCGACGGGAAGACATAAAACAACCAGTCCCCGCCCTCGCGCACGAGCGGTGCGCCTTCGTCGTTGACGGTGACGTTGAACAATTCCGCGCCCACCGGCAGCTTCAGGCGCAGGGTGCTTTTGTCGGTGACGTGCAGTTTCAAATCCACCGCGGTGAGCGCGTCGCCCCTGGCGGACATGAGCGTGGTGAGCGTGCCTTCGGACACGCGCAGCTTGCGCAGCCCGGCGAGTTCGTGGCGTTTCATAACCACCGGCAACGGTCCTTCGGGCTCGGCCACGCGGAAGGACATGGCCGGAGCCGCGCCGCCCGCGGAGCTTCCGAGCGTGGAACGCACGACCGCCCAGTCGGTGCGCTGCCAGCCGCGTGGCAATGCGCCGGCTTCGAGTTCGAGCCGACCGCCCGATCTCACAGCAACGAAATAGTTCAACTGTTTCACATCCTCCAAAACGACCGGCGCGATGGTCTCCGTGCCGATCTCCGCGCCGGGGCGCTGGTATTCGAGATCGACGGTGGTTTCACCGGCGATGCCACGTTGGAAGCGGATTTCATACAAGCCATCCCCGCTCTCGAGCGGCACGAGGTCGGCTACGGCGTTGCCACTGGCGCGCACGGTGGCGGCGGCGTTTTCATCGAGTCCCGGGATGCGCACGCGCAGAGATTTCACAGCGGCGTTTTCGCTCCGGTATTGGATCGCCGCCTTGGGGAGCCAATGCCGTTCGCGCAGGGGCGCG
>JBMTCD010000225.1:0-5706 GCA_049430545.1 Luteolibacter sp. | reverse complement strand
GCAGTCGCTCCATACCAACGCGCTCGACGAGGCGATCGCGCTGCCCACCGAATTCTCGGCGCGGATCGCCCGCAACACGCAGTTGTTCCTCCAGGACGAGACCGCGATCTGCCGCGTGATCGATCCCTGGGGCGGCTCGTATTATCTCGAAGCGCTCACCCATGAACTCATGCACCGCGCCTGGGGCCACATCATGGAAGCCCGGGAAATGGGCGGCATGTCCAAGGCCGTCGAGGCCGGCATTCCCAAGATGCGCATCGAGGAGGCCGCCGCCCGCCGCCAGGCCCGCATCGACTCCGGCGAGGAAACCATCGTCGGCGTGAACAAATACCGCCTCGCCAAGGAAGACCCGCTCGACATCCTCGACGTGGACAACACCGCTGTCAGGATCTCCCAGATCGACCGCCTCAAGAAACTCCGTGCCGAACGCGACGAATCCGCCTGCCAGGCCACTCTCACCGCCCTCTCGGAAGCCGCAGGCAGCGGCAAGGGCAACCTGCTGGCCCTTGCCATCGAGGCCACTAAGGCGCGCGCCTCGCTCGGCGAGATTTCCGATGCGCTCGAAAAACACTTCGGCCGCTATCAGGCCACCATCCGCTCGATCTCGGGCGTTTATGGCAAGGAATTCAGCCACCAGGGCAATATGAACGACATCCCGGATCTCATCGCACGCTTCGAAGCCGCCGAGGGCCGCCGCCCGCGCATCATGGTCGCCAAAATGGGCCAGGACGGCCACGACCGCGGTGCCAAGGTGGTTTCCACCGCCTTCGCCGACATGGGCTTCGATGTCGATATCGGTCCGCTTTTCCAAACTCCCGGCGAGACCGCGAAACAAGCGGTCGAGAACGACGTCCATGTCGTCGCGATGAGTTCGCTCGCCGCCGGCCACAAGACGCTGCTCCCGCAGTTGATCGAAGAACTCAGGAAGCTCGGCCGCGAGGACATCATGGTCGTCTGCGGTGGCGTCATCCCCGCCCAGGACTACGAGTATCTCTATCAGAACGGCGCCGCCGCCATCTTCGGCCCCGGCACAGTGATTCCCGATTCCGCGCGGAAAATCCTGCAGCTCCTGCTCGAACAGGTGGAGGATTGAGTTGGAGCGCGGACTTCAGTCCGGCTGTCCGCCTGCGGATCATCCCGGGGGACTTGACGCATTCGCGTCAAGTTAAGGCCAAGGAGAGGCGAAACGTGTTCGCCCACCGAGGATGTGGAGACGAAGAGCCGTGGACATCGCCACGCTTCGGCTTCCCATCCACATCAGCGGACATGATCCGCCGCCCCTTGGAACGCCCTGAATCATCTGCCCTTGATTGCACGCATATTTATTGCGGGATCAAGACTTGCGGATTTCCCAAACATCCAATCCTCGAAGGCATTGGACTTCAGGGTAGTGCCCGCCCCGGTCCGCCGGGGTCAAGCTTGCTGGCCTTGTTTGGGATCCTTCCAGGTGGACTGGACATAGACTTCGCGCAGTTGCTTGAAGTCCACCTGGCAGGGGCTGTGCGCCATGAGGTCGGCACCCTTGTTGTTTTTCGGGAAGGCGATCACCTCTCGGATGCTGTCCTCTCCGGCCACCAGCATGGCGATGCGGTCGAGCCCGAGGGCCAGGCCGCCGTGCGGCGGGGCGCCGAAGCGGAAGGCATCGAGGATGTGGCCGAACTTGATTTCCTGCTCCTCGGGACCGACGCCGAGCACCTCGAACATCTTCGCCTGGAGATCCTTTTCGTGTATCCGGATCGAGCCGCCGCCGAGTTCGTAGCCGTTGAGGACCACGTCGTAGGCGCAGGCTCGGACGTTGGCGTAGTCGCCTGCTTCGAGCTTGCCGATGTCCCCGGCGTTCGGGCGGGTGAACGGGTGGTGCACGGCGACCCAGTGGCCGCTTTCCTCGTCGTGCGCGAGCAGCGGGAAATCCACCACCCACAGGAAGTTGTAGGCGGTCGAATCCTTGACGAGTTCCATCATGTGCGCGCACTCGACGCGGACGCGACCGAGGATCGTGCTGACCGATTCGCGCGATCCGGCGACGAAGAAAACGATGTCGCCTTCCTCGATGTGGAGTTTGGAAACGAGCGCGTCCTTTTCCGCGTCGGTGAAGAACTTCCACAGCGGGCTCTTGTATTCGCCGCCCTCGCACTTGATGAAGGCGAGCGTTTTCACCGGCAGGCCGGCCTGGATGGCGATCTCGTTGAGGCGGTTCATCTGGCCGGTGGTGATGCCGGCGAAGCCCTTGGCGTTGATGGCGCGGACCACGCCGCCGCCGTCGAGCGTGGAACGGAAGATCTTGAACTCGGTGCCCGCGAAGACGTCGCCAAGATCGGTGATCTTCATGTCATAGCGCGTGTCCGGCTTGTCGGAACCGTAGATGTCCTCGGCGTCGCGGTAGGTCATGCGCGGGAAGGGCAGGGGGATGTCGATGCCGAGACCCGCCTTGAACATGGCGGCCAGCAGGCCTTCCACGGTGGAAATGATATCTTCCTGGGTGACAAATCTGGGTGAACTCCGGCTGGCGGTCGGCGCGCAGGTCCTCGTCGCGGAAGCAGCGGGCGATCTGATAGTATTTCTCCAGACCCGCCACCATCATCAGCTGCTTGTATTGCTGCGGCGCCTGCGGCAGCGCGTAGAAGCGGCCTGGGTTTAGGCGCGAGGGCACCAGGAAGTCGCGCGCGCCTTCGGGTGTGGGGTTGGAAAGGATGGGGGTCTCGATTTCGAAAAACCCGGCCTCATCGAGGAAACGGCGGGCTGCCGAGGTGATGACGGCGCGCTGGCGGATGTTCCGGCTCATGCGCGCGCGGCGCAGGTCGAGATAGCGGTATTTCATCCGGATGTCCTCGTTGGACAGCTCCTTGTCGAGTTGGAAAGGCAGGACATCGGCCTTGTTGACGATGTGCAGTTCACGCGCGGAAACCTCGATCGCGCCGGTGGCGAGTTTGTCGTTTTCGGTGCCATCAAGGCGCTTGCAGACCACGCCGGTCACCTGCACCACGTCCTCCTCGCGGAGTGTGTGCGAAAGTTTCGCGACCTCCGGGTTTTCCTCGGGATGGAACACGCACTGCGTGAGGCCCTCGCGGTCGCGCAGGTCGATGAAGATCACCCCGCCATGATCGCGGGCGGAATTGACCCAGCCGATCAGGGTGGCGGTCTGGCCGGTGTGGGACTCGCGGAGTTCGTTGCAGTGGTGGGTGCGCATGGGAGAGAGAAGAGTTTAACCGCAGATAAACGGGATTAACGCAGATGGAAGAGATGGGATTAAGAGTGTAGATCGGGAGCCGATGGAGAAGTTAGAGTGACGCGTCGGAATTGGAGTTTGGCGTGTTTGAAGTTGAGAATGAGGCCGACTTGCAAACCCGTCGCCCGAAGGTAATTGAGCATCCTTCCAACATCATGGTCAGTGATCCGTTCAATGGTTTTCGTATCCACGATGACCTTTTCGAACACAATCAGATCGGGAATGTATTCCCCCACTTTTACCTGACGATAATGAAGCGGATATCTTGCCTGCTGCGCAAAAGGGATGCCATGATGACGGAATTCCACGGCCAGCGCCTCTTCGTAGGGTTTTTCATGAAACCCATGACCGAGGGAATTCAGCACAGCGAACGCACAACCGATAATGATTTCGGTCTCCCTCACATGAATCCCATCTCTTCCATCTGCGTCCATCCTGTTCATCTGTGGTTGGAATTCTTCACGCGAGCAGCGGCCCATCGGGTTGTTGGAGGCGGTCGGTGAGCCATTCGGCGGCGTTTTCGGCGTGGCCGGATTCCTCGGTGCGGCTGGAGAGGATCTTGAGCTTGAGTTCTGGGTATTCGGCACCGACGACGAGGGCGAAGCGGGCACCGGATTTCTCGGCCGACTGGAATTGCTTGGCCACCTTGGCGGGGTTGAGCGGATAGTCGGCGGAAATGCCCGCGCGGCGGAGGTTGGTGACGAGTTTCAATGAATCGGCGCGCCGGCCTTCATCGGCGATCACCAGATAGACCTCGCAGTTGGCGGCGTTGCGCTGGAGCCACACTTCCATCTGCATGTTGGCGTGCGGAGTTTCCTCGATGAGGTTGCGGATGACGTAGTCGCCCATCGCGAAACCGGTGGCGGGCAGGTCCACGGAACCGTCGGAAATGGTGGCCACCAGCGTGTCATAGCGGCCGCCGCCGGCGCCGGCGCGCATGGATTTTTTCGAGTCGAAGACCTCGAAAACCACGCCGGTGTAGTAGGCGAGGCCGCGGACGATCGAGAGGTCGAGTTCGACGAATCCGCCGAATCCGCGCGCATCGAGATCGGCCCGGATCGCTTCGTAGGCGGCGGACGAGTTTCCGGGGTCGGCGATGAAGGCGCGGATTTGATCCGGCGTGAGCTGGTAGGCGGCGAGGCGTTGCGCGAGCACCTCGGGTTTCTCGCGCTCGATCTTGTCCACGATGTTGAGGAAATCCGGGATGTTTTCCTCCGTGACGCCGCGTGCGGTTGCGAAGTCGATCCATGCCTGGCGGTCGGACACGCGCACCACGAAGTCGCCCTCGACGAAGCCGAAGGCGAGCATGGTCTCGATGGCGAGGGCGATGAGTTCCGCGTCGGCGGCGGGGCCGCCTTCGCCGAGGATGTCCACATTGAACTGGTGGAACTCGCGGCCGCGGCCCTTCTGCGGTTTTTCGTAGCGGAAGCACTGGCCGATCTCGAACCACTTGAGCGGCTTGGGGAAATGCCGCTGGTGCTCGGCCACCAACCGGGCGAGCGAGGCGGTCACCTCAGGCCGCAGGGTGACATCGCGGCCACCCTGGTCCTCGAAGCGGAAAAGCTGCGCGGAGAGTTCGCCGCCGGACTTTTTCAGGTAGAGGCCGGTGTCCTCGAGCACCGGCGACTCGTATTCCACGTAGCCGCAGCGGCGGGCGACGGAACGCCAGGTTTCGAACAGATAATTGCGGATCGCGCATTCACGGGGAATGAAATCGCGAAATCCGGGAAGTGCTTGGAACGAAGGGCCGGCCATGGGCGGGCGGTGAGAATGCACGCCAATGAGGGCATTTCAAGGCAGGATTGCGTCGTTGGCCGAACTCGCAAGACTCAAGAACTCATGGCCGCGTGAGCTTTTCCACCTGATTTTCCACCGCGCAACTCGAACTGCCGCGCCAAAGCATGCGCCGATGACGCGATATCATCCGATAGCCACGATCGCGCCAACTCTTGGGGATGATCCGCAAAATCAAGGCACACCTCCAAATCCCACCCATCGCGCGGGCCAACTCAAGGCAGGCCTCGCTCTCGGTGAAAACCACCCCGTCCGAGTCCCTCACGACCACCATCGATCCGGCATCCTTGGCAATTTGTGCAGAAAAACCCTGTTTTTGAGCCACTTCGCCCTGCAAGGGCAGGCAATGCACCCGCCCGCGAGAAGACCTCGCGACCCTCTCGACCAAGGCCGAACAGAGCCCGCAGTCGGCATCGTAAAACAAGGTCAGGCGCATACGGCCAATCTAACGGATCAATATCACAATGCCACCATTCCATGTGATTCACCCATATTTCAATTTGCCTAAATTCGGGTTTATCATATATTGTTCAAATGAACTCATTGAGGGCGGCGCATTTGATTCACGATGAGCCAGAGATCCATGCCTGCCGCATTCACGACATGCCACACGGCGAGCGTCCGCGCGAAAAGCTCGCCCACCTCGGACCCTCGGCTCTCGACAATGCCGAGCTCATGGCGCTGTT
>JBMTCD010000224.1:0-5707 GCA_049430545.1 Luteolibacter sp. | reverse complement strand
GACGCAGGGTGTGAAGCATCTGGCGGGCCCAGACAAGCATCTCATCGGGATCGCCGCAATCCACTACCCTACGCAGGTTCCAGACATTGAGATTCTTGAAGCCCTTTTGAAGCTCGCCAGCCAGATACCATTTCTCATAGCTCAGGTAACGTTGCACTGGATCGATAAACGAGGAGGGGTCATTTATTATGTCTTCGGTGACCTTGACGACTTCGCCTGTCGGCCTGCCCCGCTTCGGTATCGGCTCCGCATGCGTGAGGCTAACCGCCATGGCAAGCCGCTGAAAAACATCGTCTTTAGCCTTTGGGCTGGCCTTCTGGATGTCGGTGTAGATTTTCATCGCCTGACCGTATTTGCCCTTCTCCGCACCGTCGTTGACGATCATTTGCAACATGAGATCCTTGTCGGCTAACAGTTGGTCGATGAGCTTCTGGTTCTCCGTGCCCTGCTGAGCGAAATCCGCCAGCCCCGTCGGGGTCGCCTCCTTGATGATATTGTATTGGGCCAGCTTGGCATCGAGCGCACTGCTGGAAAGCAGACTGCTGACACCCACCGCATCCATCGCCCTCCAGGTGGCGGCCAACGCGTTATCATGTGCCTGCTTCGCGGTTTCCGCAGCTTTGATCGATTCCGGCAATTTGATCCTGGCCTCTTCCACCTCCAGTCTCGCCTTCTCGATTGCGGCATTGAGCCTATCAATGTCACCTTGTCGGCTTTTGAGAAAGCTTTCCGCAGACTGGAGCATTTTCATTCTTTCCGGATCCTCTTCGCCTCTTGCCCGTGCCCGTGCCAGATCCTCTTGGGCGTCCTGAAGAGTTTGGGGAGCGAATCTCAACTGGTCCTCCAATTCGCGGAGTCTGCCGTCGGCTCCCAGCAATCTGGCAACCTCCTTCTCCCTGGCGGTGGCTTCTATTTCCGGTCCTTCTTCCGCAAGGATGGCCCGCTGCCATGCGGCGATTTTTGCTTCATCGAGCTTGGGCAGGACCCTATTAATTTCCGCCAGAAGTGCGGATTGCATCGAAGCGTAATTCGACTCAAACACCTTACCGGCCTCGGTAAGGACGACGGGAGCTGTGTTTTTGTTGTTCTGGGCATTCGCGTATCCTGGGATAAGGATGGCGATGCCGGATACCGACGCGAGGCAGATTCGATGTTTCATTGTGGATTCGCGGATATTGGTTGAGCATGCGAGGGAGAATTGTAGTTCAAGCTTGCTATCAAAATCATTGCTTCGGTTTGCCGAGAATCTGAAGGCGTTGGATAATTTCGAGTGCGCGTCTGGCTTCTGCGGTGCGTCGGTATTCGAGTCGGGTTTTGCCGTCGTCATTCCACATTTGTCCGAATTCACGCGTAAGGCCTTTGTCGGTCAGGTCATCGCTTTCCGGAATATCCCAGGAATCGGTGCGGAACTCCTGAATAGGCATTTCTTGATGGCCATTGACCTTGAGGTTGCCCATCGGGCTGTGTCCCCAGGCATATCGCAGGGCAACCGGCCTGGGCACGAGTGGACTCCAGACGTGGATGATTTTGGCAGCGGTCCAAAACTCTCCCACGGTCGAGTTGCGGGCGTAGGCCTTGTAGAATTTGCCATCTTCACCCGCGACGGCGAAGCCTTCGATGATGGGTGATCCGTTGTCCGCATGCGCACGCCTGTCGAAAGTGACGATCATTTCATCACCCTCAGTTTTCACGGAGAGCACTTTTGCTTCGTCCCACTGGGCTTTTTTGTCATAAAATTTATTCAGGGCCCAGCGCGCAGCACGATGACCGTGTTCGGCCTTCTTCCCTGGGTGCAGTCCTGGCACCTGCACATCGTAGGCGGGAATGTAGCCGTTCTTGAGCGGGTCTTTCAGATCTTCAATTCCGAGCCTCTGTGCCTCGCGGATAAAGGGCGGGCCCGGAGGTTGGAGCTCAAAGTCCTCCTCGCTTTGCGGTCTTCCTCCAGCACAGAAACCAATAACGCCGTAGGCGATGGTCGGATCTCTAAAATCCTCACGAACCCCTTCGATCAGGGCTTTAGTCATCCAGCGGTAAAATTTGGGGCGGCAGTTGCCCGTCATCGCGTTGTTGTAACCGTGGTGCAGCAGCACTCCCTTGATATTGTAACCCCTGAAGACACCGAACATGCCGTTGTAGACACTGCCTGGATGGCTGGGGCTCTTGCCTGGAATATTCCAGGAACGAACGTTCTCCCCGTTTGCCGGCTTTTTCGGGCATTTGTCTTCGGGGAGTTTCTTGTCCATGGCTTGCTTCAGCTCCTTCTCATAAGTGGCCAGCGATTCGGTGTTGATGTCAAAAGCGGACCGTTGGTTATTGATATGCTCAACGAGCGCCTTGCCGGAGGGGATTTCCTGGAACTTATGGATAGGCACTAAGGCCTCCATCGAGGCGCCGCCTCGGGAGTTTTTGATCACACCGACCGGGATGTCGAGGGAACGCTGGAGTTGGGCACCGAAAACCAAACCGATGGCGGAGAAGTTGAGTGCGGTTTCGGGAGTGGACGTCACCCAACCACCGGTATCGATCTTCTCGCGGAGAATGTCTTCCTGCGGGTCCGCCTGTTCGTTGGTGGCGATGGAGAACAGGCGCAGGTTCGGCAGGTTCGCCTGGGCGGCTTCGGTATCCCTGTTCGTCACCTTACCGAGCGGAAACGCCATGTTGCTCTGGCCGTACATGATCCAGACATCGCCGACAACGATATTGCCCATCTCGACCTTTTCCGCACCTGCGGTGACGGTCAGGATCTGTGGCTCTGCGCTCGCCTCGCGGGCAGGAAAGCTGACTTCCCACCGGCCATTATCCGCGGCGGCCTTGGCGTCCGCCTTGTCGGTGCCGAGCCGGACCGTGACGGAGTCGCCGGGTTTACCCCAACCCCAAATGGTGATTGGCTTCCCCCGCTGGAGGACCATATCGCTGTCGAAGATGGCGTGCAGGCGGAGCTGGTCTGCGGACAGGGTGTCATGCGCCGAGCAGAGCGAGGTAAGGCAAGCCATGGCATGCACGACAAGGAATGGACGGATGGCAGGGTTCATGCAACAGGTTTGGGGGTGTTCTGGCCGCAGTAGATTGGGCTAAGGCCGGTCTCAAGGCAGTGTGGGTGGTTGTCCGCCGTTAAGGGCTTATGGAGATTACCGCAGCACAGGGAAGATTCTCACTTGGAAAAATACAACAAAGGAATACAGAGGGATAGACAATAAAGCAACATAAAGGGACAGACCCAGCATAAAGGGACAACAACATAAAGGGAAAGGCCTTAAATCAAATTTTTTTACCAATTCCCTCTCCCTTCGATTGTCCTTCTCCATGAGCAAGGCACGTTGGCTCGCGGAATGGCGGAAATCCGCCGGAAAACCCGTGCTGTATGATGTGATTTCACGCGTGGTGGACCGGCGGTTCGTGCTTGGCACCGAGGAGAAGGAGAAATTCCGGACCTTGATGCGGATGCAGGAGAAGTTCACGGGGTGCCGGGTGCTTTTCTATGGATTCGCAGCCGCCCCAAGGCTGTTCACCCCTTCGGGGCTCGTGGCGTTCGCTTCTGTCCAAACCGCCTACAGGCCTTCGGCGGTTTTGCCTGATGGACAAACACTTCCACCTGCTGCAGGAGGTTATATCGACCTCAATCCGGTGCGTGCCGGGATGGTCGAGGATCCGGCCGAGTATCGCTGGAGCAGTTATGGTGAGGCGGTTGGAGGCGGGAAAAAGGGGAATGGCAAAAAGGCGCGTGAGGGCCTGGTGCGAGCGTATTTCTGCGATCTGGGGGTGGGCTTTGAGATTGAGAAATGGGCGGAAGTTTCCCGTTTGTATCGTCGACTGATGGGCTTGGCTCTTGGCCGGAAGCCGGGTAAATCGGAGAGCCAGCGACGCTCACAGACCGCCGCTACAGTGACAAAAAACACCGCGGAATTGCTGGAAAGCGAGGACAACGAAACCATGTTGCAGGATCTCAAAATGGCGAAGATGCTGCGCTGCCGCGTTCGCTATTTCACGGACGGCGCGGTGATCGGCAGCAGGGAGTTTGTGAACGCGGCCTTTGCAAGCGCGAGGGAGCGCTTCGGCCCGAAGCGCAAGGATGGCGCGCGGAAGCTGAAGGGCGACAGCGCGGCCGCAGCTGGAACGCTGTGGAGCCTGAGGGATCTGCGCAAGGGCATCGCATGAATCCGCCAGCGCGTGGCTTCGCCGATATCCCGGCAAGTCCTTTTCCCCGGCCTCCAGCCTTCGCCAAGGCTGCAGCCGACAGGCGTACCGGCCCAACGGCTGTTACAGGTTCCTTCCGCCTGAAGCATATTCCCAGCATCAACCCTTGCACTCAATTGGCCGTACTTTAAAATCCACCCGCCATGACCGCCTCAACTCCAATCCTCGCTGAAAAACTGCACGAATACCCGAACCATGATGTCATCGATGGACGATCGGATTCGATTCTCAATGACTGCCTCAATCAGCACGACGGAGTGCTGCAGCTTCTGCACCGCTATGCCGGCCGGACATTCTGCACGCCGGGCAAGCGCCTTCGCCTGGATGCGAAGTCGTATTACCCGGACTACATGGACGGGACGGGCCTCGATGAAGTCTGGATGTGCTGCACCGTGCCCATCGTAACCGGAGTCATCGATACCCGCACGGGAAAGGCTCCATTTCGTGAAGGGGAAGCCCACGTTCTCACGCCGAACGGACAAGTCGTCTCGCTTCAGGATCTGATCGAGACCAATCCGGAAGCGGTCATGGGAGAGAAAGTCACGGCTATTTCCAAATCCCTGTTCGGCAAGGTCACCTGGCCGATCGTGTCCAAGAAGTTCGACAACCTGAACCCCATTCCCCACCACCTTCACTGGTCGAAGTGGGAGGTTTACGACATCAATTCCTTCGACAATCCCGGAGTCAGCCCGTCGCATTACCACACCACGGCCATGGGCCTCTATCCGTTCGTGACCAAGGACGAGTTCCTTGCCTGCATGAAGCGATGGGGACAGGGCGATTACAACGGCGTGCGGCACCTCTCGCCGCACACGATGATGAAGCTGGATGACGGCTTCGTGATGCCGAATGGCGTGCTGCACTCACCGACGGACCTTTGCACGCACGAGTTGCACGTCACGATGGACGAGCATTTCCTAGCCGAGGACCTGACACTGGATGGACGGATAGGAGCGGCCGATGCCTTTTATGCCTGCCGGGAAGAAGACTATCCGAAGGACCGGCACGAAGACTGGGAATACCTGGTGGACACGTTCGACTTCAAGGCGAACCAAGACCCGGACTTTGTGCGGAAGAATTCGCGTCCGGCGATCACCGCCGAGGAGTTTTCCGACGACGGAGTTGACGCAAAGTGGATTGTTTATGGGGATTTCCTCGGCGACCAGAAGTGCTCGATTCTCCGTCTCACCCTCGCACCCGGAGCCAAGATGAATTTCCGCCCGGAGAGCCCCGCGCTGTTCCACACGAATCGCGGGCGCGGCCGGGTCGGAAAACTGGAAGTGCGGTATCACCAGGACATGAAGCTTGGCGAAATCTATCCCGAGATCGGATTCATCACCCAGGCCGCGCTGAATCGCGGCGGTGTCGAAATCGAGAACATCGGAACGGAACCGCTCGTCCTCACATTCGACTTCCCGCAACACGCGCATTCCCGGACACCCGGTGTTGCCATTGCGATGTAGGGAAATTCTCAAGGAGTTTCCATTTACTCGCAATTTGTTGAATTTTAGAG
>JBMTCD010000223.1:0-5734 GCA_049430545.1 Luteolibacter sp. | reverse complement strand
TGTGCGGCTTCGCGAACCTGTCGTCGATCGCGATCCTGTTGGGCGGCCTCGGCGGCATGGCGCCGAACCGCCGCCGCGAGATCGCGCGGCTCGGCCTCAAGGCGGTGGCCGCCGCCACCCTGGCGAACCTGACCAGCGCGGCGATCGTCGGGCTGTTCGTGGCACGGTCCTGAGCCGGCACGCGGCATGAAACGGGAGCGGCACAACGCGCCCGCCGCGCCGCTGTGAGGTCAATGCCCTTTTTGCAACGAGTCGTCGCGGGCGGTCACCCGGGTGCCGTCGTCCACGGTATCGGGCGGATGGAGCAGGAGCCGGTCGCCCTTTTCAAGCCCGCCGAGGATCTGGGTCTGCCGTCCATCGGTGCGGCCGGCTTCGATGGCGGCGAGGGCGGCGCGGCCATTGCGATAAACGAAGGTGTGCCATGCGTTGCCGCGGCGGAACAAGGCACCGGCCGGGGCGAGCAGCACGTCATCGTCGTGCCAGACGGCGATGCGGACTTCGACGCGGAAGCGGTCGCCAAGCGCGCGGGCGGATTCCGGCGGCTCGATGAGATCGCTGAGCACGATGACGCGTTGTTCCTCGACGCCGAGGGCGGAAATCTTGGTGAATGCGGCGGGTTCCACGCGCCGCACGCGGGCGGTGAGCGTGGTTTCGCCGCCCCATTGTTCGATTTCCACCGGATCGCCGGGGCGGATGGCGACGGCGTCGCGCGAGAGGATTTCCGCCTCGATTTCCAGATCGGACGGATCGCCGATTTCGAGGATGGCCATGCCGGGCGTGACGACGGTTTCGCTTTCCTGCATCACATGCAGCACGCGGCCGGAGACCGGGGAGGTGATTTCCACAAGATTGCCGGCGGCGGCGGTGTCCGGGCGTTCGAGCGCGGCGCGGGCCTGTGCGAGTTCGTGATCGATGACTAGCAGCGCGAACTCCGCGGCGCGCACTTCGGCGGCCTTGATGGCGGCGTCGGCCTCGATGCGGTCGCGGTCGGAATCGGAAATCGTGCCGTCCCTTGTCACGGAGCGGACGCGCTCGCGCTCGGCCTCCGCCAGGCCGAGCGGGGGGCGGGGGGGGCGGCGAGCGATTCGGAAGCGCGTTGGCGCGAGGCTTCGATCTGCGCCACCACGGCCTCGGCCTGGGCGCGGGCGCGCGGGTCCAGCAGTGGCGCGGGCGCGGGATCGATGGCGGTGAGCACGGTGGTCCCGGCCTCGACCGGGTCGCCGGCTTTGAGGGTGACGCGGCGCATGTTTCCCGCCACAGGTGCGGCGACGACGTAGCGGCTGCGGATGCGGGTTTTCCCTTCTTCGGCCACATGCACGGTGAGTGGCCCGCGGGCGACGGTGCCGGTTTCGATGACCACCGGCTTGGGCCAGAGTCCCCAGGCGATCAGGGCGAGCAGGGCGGCACCGCCGAGCCATGCCAGCAGGCGGCGGACGAGGTGCCGGCCACCGGGCTCGCGTTGGGTGGTCCATGGAGCCTCGCCGCGGGTGTCAGTAGGATGTTCAGCCATGGCAACCGGGACGACATTGGCGCACCGGCAGGGGTCCTGCAAGCGGCATGCAAGGATCTTGCAGCGCGCGGTTGCGCGGGCCGCGGCAGGCGCATAGCCTGCGGGCGTGTCCCGCGCCGTCGATGCCGTGATTGAATTTCTCAAAGCCGAGCAGGCGCGCGGCGTGACGCACGTCTTGCTGGATGAGGATGCCCGCGAGGGGCTGCGGAATCTCTACCGCGCCGCGGCGAAAGGCGGACGGAGAGCCGCCACGCCGGTGGTGTCCCAAGCCGCACCCCAAGCCGCAGCGGAAACCCCACCCGCCGTGCTGTCCGTGCCCGGCGATGGCGACAAGGCCGCGCGCCTTGCCGCCTTGCGCGAACAGGCGCAACACTGGCAGCCCGCGCGCGCGCTCGGCACCCTGCGCGAGACGATGGTTTTCGCCACCGGAAATCCCGATGCGAAACTCATGCTGGTGGGCGAGGCACCCGGATACGAGGAGGAACGCCAACGCGAGCCCTTCGTCGGCCCCGCAGGCCGGAAACTCAACGATATCCTCAAGGCGATGGGCCTCGCTCGCGCGGAAGTCTATATTTCCAACATCGTCAAATTCCGCCCGGCCATGGCGCGCCAGGCCACCAACAACCGCAAACCCAGCCCGGAAGAAATGGCCGCCTGCATGCCGTTCGTCCGCGCCGAAGTGGAGATTGTCCGCCCCGCCTGCATCGTCGCGCTCGGCGGCACTGCGGCGGAAGGGCTGTTGGGACTCAGCGGCCCGGTCGGCTCGATGCGCGTATCATGGCACGAGTTCGTAGGCATCCCCGTCCGCGTCACCTACCACCCAAGCTACCTGCTGCGCAGCGAGCGCGACCTTTCCACCAAGCGCCAACTCTGGGAAGACATGCTCGCCGTCATGGAACGACTCGAAATGACCATCACGGAGAAACAACGCGGCTTCTTCCTGCCCAAATCCCAGTGAATGGCAAAATTTTTGCAAACGACCTGAAATTGTTCTTGTAAAACAATTGCGTTAGCGGAGTTTGGGTGCGCCATGCACCCCGCGCCCTTCCTGACCTGTCTGTTGGCATTGCCAGTCATTTCCGCAGCCCATGAGTCCACGTCCCGCGCGTGGGAGCGTTCCAACGATTGGAGCATCGGCGAGGTGCTGTTTCCGAATCTCCACCTGCACGGCACCGGCGGTTTCAGCAGCGGGGATGTGGACGAGCTTGCCACCGGCAGCCACGATCCGCGGCGCGAATCGTTTTCCGCGCAGGCCATCGAACCAGGGCTCTCGCTGCGCACGGAATATCTGGAGGGATTCGCAAACTATCTTTGGTTCCAGGATGTGGACGGCGATTGGGACGGCGAATGGGAGGAGGCCTTTGGAAAAATCACCAACATCCCCGGCGGCTTGGAACTCAAGGGCGGCCAATACCTGAGCCGTTTCGGCCAACTCAACGACAAGCACCTGCACGCGTGGGATTTCGTCGATTCCGAAATGGTCTTGAGCCGTTTCCTCGGCGAGCACGGCCTGCTGATGCGCGGCGGGGAATTGAGCTGGACGCCATCGTTTGCCTCCGGGCCGGGACTCACCGCCGTGTTTTCCCTCGGCTATGGCAAGGCCCGGCCGCACGACCATGACCATGAGGATCACGACCACGGCCACGATGGCGGCCTTTTCGATGGCGAGGAAGGAGCGCTGAAAGACGACATCCTGACCGCGCGGGCGATGGCGCGTCACCGCTACTATGATTTCCACTCGGTGACGGCGGGCGTTTCATGGGCCGGCGGCAACAACGGCTTCGAACGCGACACGAACGTGCTCGGGATCGACGCGGAATACCTGTGGCGCGAAAACGGCCTCGAGCCGGGCGGCCGCGCCTTTCGCTGGCGCAATGAATTGCTGTGGCGCGAGGTGGATGCCTATGACGTTCACATGGAGCCCACCGGCCCCGAGATCCATCAGGGCACCTATCACGAATGGGGGTTTTACAGCCATGCGCTCTACACTTGGCACCAGCGGCTGGATACCGGCCTGCGTCTCGGCTGGGCGGAAGGCGTGGACGATTTCGGACAAAGCGAGCGCTTCCGCGTCTCGCCGGTGGCCAGCTGGTGGTTTGACGACGCCCGCCGCATCGGACTGCGCGCACAATACAACTACGACGCCATCGCCAGCCGCCAGGACGAGCACTCATTATGGCTCCAGCTCAACATCGCGCTCGGCAGCACCGGAGAAGTGCGTTGAGCCGCGCGCTTTGTAAAATTTCCGCCACCGCGGCGTCGGATTTTCAAAAACCCCGGTTTTGGGGCTTGATGGCCATCGGGCGCATCCATTGGATGTGCACGGCGATCGCCAGACTCCCCGATGAGCCTCCGCAAGCAGTTATCCGACATCCTGCCCTCCCTGCTCCCGCCCAATCCGGCGGACGCCATCAAGGGCACCGAACTGATCCGGCTCACCCGCCTGCAACTCAACGGCAACTACTCGGACGCCTCGCTGCGCTATCACTTCTCCATCATGTCCTGCGATCCGGGCTCGCCGATCGCCAAGGTGGAAAAAGGCCAGGGCTACTACCGCCGCAGCGCGCCGCTGCCCGCGCTTTCCGGCGCGCAGGAACTCATCGCCCTCACCCAGGGACGCCTCGACGACCTGACCGCGGCCGACCAGGACCTCGTGGACAACGCCATGCTGCGCATCCGCAAGTTCCGCGCGGTGGTGACGCGGTATTATGAAATCAACGGCCGCTTCCCCTTCGCCTTCCGCGACGCCTTCGCCAAGGACGCGCCGATCAGCAACCTCTGGAAGTTCCCCGAACTCGTGCTTGTCGATTGGGAAACCGGCGGTGCGCCCGACGAGGAAATGTCGCTCGATGAAGCGATGCTGGAAATGAAGCAACGGCTCGGCATTCCACCGTTCCGGCTGCATGCCGCCCGGTTGCGCATCCAGCCGTCATTGCAGATTTACCGCGAGGATTTCTTCCAAACTCTGGCCGCCTCGATGTGGGCGCAGGGCGGTGAACTGATCTACGCCGCGCCGATCGAGGACGAGGCGCTTGCCGACAGCCTGCGCCGCCTCAGCGCCGCCTACGGCGTGGGTGTCGTTTCCTTCGGCCTCACCGCCGATGCGCTCGACGAGCTGCCGCGTCCGGCCAACATCCTCAACGCCCATCCCCGCGAAACCGAGGCCATCATGGCCAAGCTCGATCTCAACCGCATCGCCGCGCCGCGGACCCGCCCGCACCTTGAGTGGAACGAACTCGGCTCGCTGCGCAACGAATCCGCGGAAACCGAAAAACTCATGCGCTGGCTCACCCGCTGCATCGATGAGCGCCGCGCCGAACCCTTCAAGGACCAGTGACCGCACGCGCCATGGATCTCGCCTCGTTCCGCAAGGAATACTCCGATCGCGGCCTCCACCGCGAGGATCTCAATGCCGACCCGGTGGCGCAGTTTTCCGAGTGGTTCATCCAGGCCACCGAGTTGGAACTCCACGAGCCCAACGCCATGACGCTGGCCACCGTCGATGGCCGCGGCATGCCATACCAGCGCACCGTGCTGCTGAAATACTTCGATCGCGAAGGCTTCGTGTTCTTCACCAACTACGGCAGCCGCAAGGCACAGCAAATCGCCGCCAATCCGCTCGTCTCGCTGCTCTTCCCATGGATCACGCTCGAACGCCAGGTCATCATCCAGGGCCGCGCGGAGAAAATCACCACCGCCGAGTCGCTGCGCTATTTCGCCTCGCGTCCGCGCGAATCCCAGATCGGTGCCTGGGTTTCCAACCAGAGCGAAGTCATCACCTCGCGGAAATTCCTGATGCAGAAACTCGCCGAAATCCGCGACAGGTTCCAACACGGCGAAATCCCCCTGCCCTCGTTCTGGGGCGGCTACCGCGTGATACCCGAGTCCATCGAGTTCTGGCAAGGCGGCCCCGCGCGTCTGCACGACCGCTTCCTCTACCGCAAGGGAAACGGCGGCTGGAACATCGAGCGGCTGTCGCCGTGAGCCGGCAACCAACGCCCATCCCGCCAAGCGCCATGCGGGCCTTGGAGTGTGGAAAAACGCAAGCACCACCAACGAGACGACTCGGTCTGGCAGGAAGACCGACTTCGCTACCGTCGCGCGCGTTGCCCGGAACCACGCGCTGACGCGAAATGCCCTGCTGGCGATCAGCCTCATCCCGAATGCACGCCCTCAAAGATGAGCCTTCCAGCCAAACGCCCTGGCCGGCGCCCCCCGGCCTTT
>JBMTCD010000222.1:0-5800 GCA_049430545.1 Luteolibacter sp. | reverse complement strand
TGCGTGTTGCAAATAACCGACACGCGCAATGCATGTTTTTCCAATATCATTCATTCGATTGCTTCAACTCGCGGTAGAGCCAGAGCTTGGCCAGTTTCCAGTGGCGTTCCACCGTGCGCTCGCTGACCTCCAACAGCGTGGCGATGTCCCCGTTACCCAGTCCTGAAAAGAAGCGCAGTTTCACGATCTGGGCATCCATGGGAAATTCCATGGCGAGCCGGTCGAGGACTTCATGAAGTTCGATGAGCCGGTCGTCGGCCATCGGCGCGGGCAGAGGCAGGTCGTCATGCAGCGTGACGGCTCCCTCGCCGCCACCGCGCTTGACGGCCTGCCTGCGCCGTGCGGCATCGACAAGGATGCGCCGCATCGCTTCCGATGCCGCAGCGTAGAATTGCTTGCGGTCACGCCATTGCCCCGGGGCAGAATTTCCCAGACGCAGCCACGCCTCGTGCAGCAATCCCGATGTGTCGAGCGTGCCCCCTTGCCTTTCGCCCGCCATTTTCGAGCGCGCGATGCGATGCAGCTCCGCATACAGGCCGGCGAAGATCTCGGCGTCGCGGGCATTGTCGTCGGCGTTCAACCAGCGGGTGTAGTCGGGCATGGCCTATTTGATTTCCGCTTCAAAGCTGCCGGCGACAAAACTACCGGCCTTGTCCGGAAGGCGAAGGTTGATCTTGCCGGGGATCTTCCCATCCTTGGCGATGCCGAACTCCAGGCTCATGGTGTATTTGTCCATGTGGATCTCGGTCTCGGGGACGTTCTTGCCCTCCGCTTTGTATCTCATGTGGATGTGCGCGGTGGTGGAATCCTGCTTCGGCTTCACCTTGATGGTTTTCCCATCCATCTTTTCGTCATCATCAAACAGGAAAATCGTGAATTGCATGTCTCCGATTAAAGCCTCGCCTTGCTGCAATTTCAAGGTGCCCATTCTCGTGTCCAGGGTGGCCTTCTCGACTTTGAATTCCTTGCCGTGCACCTTGCCCACGGCAGGATCGCCGGGGATGGGCTGTCCGGACGCCTCTTCCGGTTGCCCGGCTGCCGGTGCTTCGTCCACCGGAGCGGGCTTGGCAGCCTTACGCTTGGCAAAGTCCTCCTCGCTCATGCGGTTGAAGATCGTCCAGCCGCCTTCCGGATCATTCAGCGCCATATGTCCTTTGTCGAACCTGACCTTCATTTCCTTGCCACCCGCGCTAAGCGTGAGGGATTTCGCTGTCTCGTCCACCGCGCTTAACTTGTAGGGGAGGGGTGGAGTGTCTGGTGTGAAACCCGGAGGGCCGTGGACGATCATTTTGTCCTTCTGGAATTCAATCACCATCTTGCCCATCATGGCCTGCTCCAATGGGTCAAGTTCGCGATTCGCTTTTTTGGCCAGCGCGAGGGTTTTTTCCATATCGGGCTGCCAGTAGCCTGGCAATTGGCTTGCGAGGTCGGCGGCGTGTGCGTGGATGACCGCCGAAGCGGCAACGATGAGGGTGATGAGATGTTTCTTCATGACAAACAACAACGCGCAGGACGGGCGGAAAAACCGACAAAGGTTTTGCGTTTTTTCAAACTTCGAAGC
Source organism: Luteolibacter sp. (assembly GCA_049430545.1). Taxonomy (GTDB): domain Bacteria; phylum Verrucomicrobiota; class Verrucomicrobiia; order Verrucomicrobiales; family Akkermansiaceae; genus Luteolibacter. The sequence continues at coordinate 4,239 of JBMTCD010000222.1, read as the reverse complement.
CATTGGGCTCCGAGCACGACCGGCACAAGCAGCGAGGCCCGCAGGCCCGCCTCAAGAATCCACGCGAAGATGCGGTTCGCCATATCCATGGGGTGGGTCAGGATTTCACGGATTCGTCGAGCAGCCGCTTCAGTCCCACCACCTCATCGGCGGTCAACCGCTTCAGTGCTTCGGTTGGTGGGCTCTTGCTTGAATCGTCATGCTACTCGCTCGGCTGCCAGACCCATTCGCCCTTGGTGTTGATGTAGCCGGCCTTGCCGTCGAGAGCGACCCGCACAATTCCGTGCTGGAATCCTCCATAGATCCAATTGAACCTGGGTGGAATCACAGTCTTGCCGGTATGATCGATGAAGCCCCAGCCTTTGTCGCCTAGCGGGACACCGGCCAGACCCTCGGAGAAGTCGTTGGAATACGGGAAGCGGGGCGGGATGACGAACTTGCCGGTCCTGTCAATGTAGCCATAGAGGCCCCCCGTGCTCGCGCACGCCAGGCCATCGGAGAAACCGAGGACGGACGTGAACTGCGGCGGAATCACGACATTTCCCGTGGCATCGACGTAGCCCATCTTCTCGTCCTTCATGAACGGGATGAGTTCTCCGGGCGACCCGGTGGCAAACCGGGTCGGCCCCGGATCCTCCACGAACTCACCCTTGCGGTCGATGAAGCGGTAATTGAGCGGCACCAGCCGGGCATCGGCCAAGTAGGCAAGCAGCTTGCCGCGGGTCGTCTCGAAGCCGACCTTCGCGACGCCTTTCCGAAATTCCTCCGCGGTGTCGAAGCGCGGCTCCAGGACGACTTCGCCCGTCCGGTTGATGTAGCCCCACGGCTGGTTGAACGCATTGCGGAATGCCGCCAAGCCCTCGGAGAAGAAGCCCACCATCGCAAACCGGGGCTCGATGACCATGCGGCCCCCGGCGTCGATGAAGCCCCAGCGATCCTTCACCTGGACAGGGGCGAGTCCGTCCTGAAACGGATAGGCGTGTTGGAAGGTGGCGGGGATGACCAGTTTCCCGTCCGCGTTGATGAATCCTGCCTTTCCGTTGACCTTGACGACAAACAGCGGCGGATCGGCCATTTTGCCGCGCTTCGCAGAATCGGCCTGGGGGTTGACGGCCTCGGGTTCGGCGGCCACCCCGGTGACCCCTAGAACCGCGATCCCGGCAATCCCTGTGGCGACGGTCACAGCCGATAGGACGTTCAATCTCCGTCGCGCGATGATGGACTGGATGCGGGTCCGAAGCGCTCCCCCGCCCTGGAGGATGCCGACGAAGCCGAGGCACAGGCCCGATGGCGCGAACGCGCTCTCCATCTTGAGCAGGGTGTGCCCGTAGGCGGCCCGGCGGTCCGCGGATTCGCCGCGCAGCACCGATTCATCGCAGGCCGCCTCGCGGTCGGCCCGGGCCCGGAGGAAGGCCAGCCACAGCAGCGGATTGAACCAATGCACGGCGAGCAAGGCGCACTGGAGGGCATTCAGCGGCAGGTCGCCCCGCCGGATGTGCGCCAGCTCGTGCCGGAGAATCATGTCCATTTCGTCCTTGGACAAGTCCGCTTCGAACCGTTCGTTGAGCAACAGAACCGGCCGCCAGAAGCCACACACAGCCGGGCTTGAAACGGCGGGAGATTCCCGAACCCGCGGGACGCGGCGCAAGCCGGCGGCCTCAGCGAGGTGCTTGACCTGCGCCAACAGGTCGGGGTGCACGGGCAAGGCGGTGCGCTTCACCCGTCGCATCGTCACGACGAACGATGCGACGATTGAGAGACCCGTCGCCAAGCTGCCAACGAGCCATGCCCAAAGCGCGATCACACGCCAGTCGACCGGGGCGGGTGGATGGGTCACCATCGTGGCCGGCGAATCAATGTTGCTGGTCGAATCGGGCGATGACGCAGACAACCCCGAAACATTCCGAGCCGATGGCCGCGACGGTTCGGCGGAAAGGGACTCCTGGGTGACCACCGGCGCTGTCGGCGCGTCCGGGACGAACGTTCCGGCTGATGGATGTGCCGCGGGAGCCTCCTCTGACATCGTGGTGGCCGGGACTTCCGAGGGAGACAACCGTTGCGCGAGCGAGGATGGCAGGATCGGAAGCGCCGGCACGAGAAGGGCCACCAGCACCGGCAGCCACAGCGCATAGCGCCAGGTCGCCGGAAGCTGCTTGCGGAGGAGCCATTGGGCAACGAGCACGACCGGCACGAGCAGCGAGGCCCGCAGGCCCGCCTCAAGGATCCAGTCAAAAATGTTGTTCAAGATATTCATCGGGGTGCGTCAAGATCTCACGGATTCATCGAGCAACCGCTTCAGTTCCGCCACCTCATCGGCGCTCAGCTTGCTCTCCTGCGCGAAATGAACCAGCAGGGGCTTCGCCGCCCCCCGGAAGATGCGCCGCAGGAACGAGTCGCCCGCCGCCTTGACGCAGGCCTCGCGCGAGACGGCCGGCCGGAAGGTGCGTGTGCCCGCCGCGTTCTTGCCGGTTTTCAGCGCTCCCTTGTCCACCAGTCGGGTGAGCATGGTGCGCACCGTATTCTCGGCCCAGTGGGTCGATGGATCGAGCGCCCGGGTGAGTTCCAGCGCTGTTTGCGGCGAGTTCTGCCAGAGTTCCTCCATGATCGTCCACTCGGATTCGGAAATTTGCGGCAGTGCCATGGCAGGCTCACTACGACTGTCGCGGCCCTTCGTCAACTACAATTGTAGTGACTTCGGTGACATTTTTCGCACCCCCTTGATTGCCGAATTCACAGGAATTCGCCCGGTCCGAATCTATGCATCATCGATGTTCCGACAACGACGGCGGGCGGGCATTTCACATGACCACCGGTTTTCTGAAATTCGCCATGTTTTCTGCACCATTACGGTTCAGGCCGGATGGCGGGTTCATTGCCGGGGATTGGCCGGAATCGCCGCCAGATCCAGCAGGGAACGCAATGAGATGGAATCACCATTGCCGCTGATGAAACAAAGTTCCCGCCGGTCCGCGGCGATCCGCCATTTGGATGAGAAAAGCAACTTGGTTTCCGGCTTCAGGCGAAAAATCTTCACTGGAAAAGCCTCGTTGAAGTCGTTGGCGTGAAAGTCGAGCGACTTGCCGCGGGCGACCTGCAGACGCTTTTCGTCGGCGGCGATGCCGACCGTATCCACAGCACCGTTGAGAACCTTGAGGCTGCCGGCTTTCCAATCTTCACTGCGGAACAGCATCGATTTCCAGCGTGTGGCACCGCCCTCGCCGGGTTCCGCCCACAGAATCACGTAAATCATCTTGGAATCCGCGGGAAGATTCACGGCGACGAGGGGTTGCGGGGGAGGCTCCTGCGGCTTGTCGGCCTGCAAGGGTTTGTCATGGAAATGGACGACCCTTCCCGGCACCTTGACCCGCTCGGAAAAATAGCGGGTGCTGAGCTGCAGCGGCTGCGTGGCTTCATTGGCGGCGCGCCAATGAAGCAGGCCGGTGGCCTCGTCAGGCAAGGTCAGGGCCGCCACCGCCACTTCACAACCACCCTCGCCGGCGGCGCGGGATGACACGGCAGCCGCAAGGAAAAACAGGCAGGCAGTCAGGAGAGTGCGGGTTTCAGACTTCATCTTGGTTGAGCCAGCGGAAGGACACGATTTTGAATTGGCGCCCGAAGGCGCGGTTGGCGGGTTTGAGGTCGGGTTCGGAACCGGGCACAGCGGCGGGATCGCGCAGGACCTTGTCCGCCTCGTCGGCCGGATCAACATATTCGGGCATGCGTTGGACGACTGCCTCGCACCAAGCCTTGGCGGCCACTTTGCCGTCGGCATTCAGGCTTTCGCCGTAGGCTCTGACAAGGAAAGTGTCGCCCCGTGCGGCCAGCGAGGAGCCAAAGCCCTGCAGCAGGTCGGACTGCATGACATATCCCGGTATGCCGGCGTAGCGCGAACCGGTGGCGGCCTTGGGATTGGGATAGTTTGCGGGAAGCTGCGAGGTGCTGATCATGTCGCCAGCGTTTTTGTAGGTGCTGTTGATGCTTTCGCCCGTGCCACTGGTGTTGCCGTCATAACCGGCGTTGAACTCATCCCAGTCGATGGCGGCCTGGATCGCGCCGACCACCCCCAGGTCATCATTCGAGAGGCGCCGGTTGATGAATTCCGTCATGTTGAGGAATGGACCGCGCAGCTTGACTTGGCGGACGATTTCCTCGGCGAGCTTGTCGATCTGGCCATCGCTCAGCTTGCGGATGCCGCGCCATGCTCCTTCGTCGGCAGGATCGCTGGAGTCGCGTGTGCCA
>JBMTCD010000221.1:0-5804 GCA_049430545.1 Luteolibacter sp. | reverse complement strand
CCCAACACCGATCCGCTTCCGGGCGGTTCCTGCAGCGGTTCAAGCCCCAGCCCGGATCTTGCCAGCTTGACCCTCCACGCATTTCAATTACGATCCCAACACCGCCATGCACTTCACCCCATCGAAGCCGCTCTACAATATCACCGTGCCACAACCCAAGGCCACGGTGCGCAGAGCCACGCCACAGTCGGTTTCGAGCAGGCCGAAAGTATCTACCGAACGAATGTCATGAGCCAAGTCATCCTTTACCAAAGCGAGGACGGTCGCACGAAGTTGGACGTGCGGTTGGAGAACCAGACTGTCTGGCTCAGCCAAAAGCAGCTCACCGAACTCTTCGGCAAGGCCAAGGGCACCATCAGCGAGCACATCAAGCACATCTTCGAGGACGGGGAGTTGGAGGAAATTTCAGTTGTTCGGTTATTCCGAACAACTGCCTCCGACGGCAAGAACTACGAGGTAGCCGCCAAAACGCCCTTGATCCGCCCCGCCGATCTGGCAGACGTGTGACGGGTGGATGAGAACCAGATCAGGCGCTGTCTCCTCTGCCGATTTCCGGTGGACTGGAGTCTGTCGGACACAGGGGCGAATCATCCGGAGATCCGCGACGGATTTCCCCGATTCCATGAGGATTCCAGCACAATGGCTGTGTTGGCGTGATCGGGGGCGGTCCTGACCCCGTTTAGTGATCAATTCATCCCGAAGACCTGCCCGCGCGGTTGGTCTCCCCGGTTCCAGGGACTGAAGTTTCTGGTTTGCGCAAAATGGCGGGTCTTGAGGATGCTGATGAAACCGACGTCCGGCGGTGTTGCCTTGGGTCCATTGATAGGCGAAGGAGCCACCGCTGAGGGGGCCGCCGTTTGCCGTCCAGCCGAGCGAGATGAGCGATGCGACATCGGGTGTGAGAAGTGGAAGGCCAATGCCGAATCCAACGCCACGCCGGACCCGGTTTCCAGCGGGGTGGCGCGCAGGAATACGCGCCGAGCCGCTGAGATTGATTCACGCCTCGATTTCGAGCCGGTATCGTGGCAAGCCGGGATCGATTTCCCGGCTCCATGCATCGATGCCGCCGTGGAGGCCGAAAGTCTGCCGCAATCCATGGCCGCGGAACCAGGCCACCCGGTCGAGCACGTCGCGGCCCGTGTGATCGTAGAGCAGGAGGCGGGCTTGCGGATCGCCGGCAAAGAGTTGCTGTTGGAGGTCCAGGGTGAACAATTCCGAATCCGGGATGGCCACGGCCTCGTGCTCCTCGCGTGTCCGGATATCGATGAGGCGCAGCGAGTTTGGTTGCAAGCGGACCTCGGCCGGTTTCATGAGCATGTCCATATCGTGTTGGTGGCTGGCCAGCAGATGGGCCAGAACCTCGGCGGCATCGAGTCCGGATCGTTCGCTGAGGCGGGCGAGTGTTTCCTGGTTGGAAAACGCGCAACTCTGGCAGCCTCCGAGGTGGTAGCGCGCAAACAGCGCGCGCCGTGCGCCCGGCAGGAGAGCCAGGATCGTTTCCATGGTGGATTCCGTGGTCAAGTGGGTGGCTTCCATTACGGGTCAGTGGTTGCTTGCTGACGGATTTCCGGACATTCTGAGCTGGCACGGAACGGTTTGAGATACCAGCTTTTCACCTTGCGCAGAACGGCGCGGAGGTCTTCTGCGGCGAGGTATGCGGAGGGGATGAGGTAGAGGGTGATGGCGGTGGCGAACAGGATGCCGAAGGCGAGCGAGGCGGCCATCGGAATGAGGAATTGGGCCTGCAGCGAGCGGTCGAAGAGGATGGGCAGCAGCCCGGCGAAGGTGGTGATGGAGGTGAGGAAGATGGGCCGGAAGCGCAGCGTGCCGGAGTGGACGACGGACTCGAACAGGTCCTCGCCCTCGCGGATCTTGCGGTTGATGAAATCCACCATCACCAGCGAGTCGTTGACCACCACACCGGCCAGCGCGAGGATGCCGAAGACCGAGAGATAAGACGGCGTGATATCGAGCAGGATGTGGCCGAGCAGTGCGCCGATGGCTCCGAACGGGACGGCCAGCATCACGAAGAACGGCTGATACAGGGAACGGAAGGGAATGGCCAGCAAGGCGTAGAGTGCGGTGAACAGGGCAATGCCGCCGTAAATGACCCGTTTCTTGGTTTCCTCGTGCTCTTCCACATAGCCGCTGTAGCGCCACGTGAGTTCCGGGTGCTCGTTGAGCAGGGCATCGAGCCGCGGCGCGAGGTTGCGGCCGATGGCCACCACATCGACCGCCTCGTCCACCGGCATGGCGGAAATGGTGATGACTTGTGCGCCATCGATGCGCGAAATGCTCGAGCGCGCGCGGCCGAAGGCGGCCGTGGCTACGCTGTGGAACGGCGCCTCGCCGCCGGCGGGCGTGCGGACGCGCAGGTCGTCGAGTGTGCTGAGCGACTGGCGGCGCGCCAGCGGCAAGCGCACCATCACGCGGATGTTGTCGCGCTCGCGCTGCACGCGCTGGGCCTCCTCGCCGAAGAACGCGGCGCGCACCTGACGGGCGAGTTCCCGCTGGGTGAGTCCGAGCGCCTCGCCCTCGGGGCGGATGGTCACCAGAAGTTCGTCGCGGGTGCCGCTGGCGTCGTTCCATGAGTCGGCGATGCCTTCGTAGGATTCCAGGATGGTCTCGATTTGCTCGACCAGAAGGTCTTTTTCCTCGCTTTGCGGGCCGCGGATTTCGATGGCGAGGGATTTCATGTCGTCATCGCCGCCGTGGAAACCGCCGCCGCGATCGCCGGAGATCCAGAACGACTGGACGTCGGGCATGGGCCCCACCAGCTCGTTCCAGCGTGCGGCGATCTCGCTGTTTTTCGGTCCCGGCTCGCTGCGCAGGCCGGGGTCGGTGACGGCGATGGTGACATATCCCTGGTGCGGGTCCACCCCGGGCCGGGCGGCCCAGCCGCCGCTGGAGGTGAGCACATCGCCGATCAGTGATTTTCCGGTGCCGGGATCGACGAATTCCTCGCGGAGTCGTGCGACGGCGGCCGCCACCTGCTTGACGCGGGTGTCGGTGGCGTCCACGGCGGTGTCACGCGGCATGCGCACTTCGGCGTTGATGCGGTTGCGATCGATGGACGGCATGTTCACGAAGCCCAGGGCACCGCTGCTGAAGTAGCCGACGGCGGCCATGCCGAGCGCGAGGAACACGGCGATGGAACTGTAGCGGTGGCGCGTGCAGAAACGCAGGCTCGGCTCGTAAAAGCGCCGGACACAGGCTTCGAGGCCGTCGGAGATTTTTTTCTGAAAGCGCTCGAATAAGTTCAGGCGGGTGCGGTTCACGCGCACGTGCTTGAGGTGGCTCGGCAGCACGAGTTTCGATTCGATGAGTGAAAACAACAGCACCGCCGCCACCACCGGCGGAATCTGGCGGGTGTAGGTGCCATAGAAACCCTCGAAGAACATCAGCGGGATGAAGGCGACAATGGTGGTGATGGCCCCGAAGGTGACCGGCACGGCCACCTCGTGGGTGCCGGAAACCGAGGCCTCGAGCGGGTTCATGCCGGTGCGCAGCTTGTTGTAGACATTTTCCGCCGTGACGATGGCGTCGTCCACGATAATTCCGTCCACGATGATGAAGCCGAACAGGCTCATCACATTGGAGGTGATGCCGAACCATGGCATGAGGATGAAGCCGCCGGCAAAGGCGACCGGGATGCCGAGTGTGACCCAGAACGCGATGCTTGGCCGCAGGAACAGGCCGAGGAGAATGAGCACGAGCAGGCTGCCTTGAATGAGGCTGCCGAGGAGCGTGCCGAGGCGGCCCTCCAGTTCCTGAGAGGAATCGTCCCAGATGTGGAGCTGGATGCCTTCGGGAAAACGTTCGTGACCGGTGGCGACATATTGTTTGACCGCAGCGGCGATATCGAGGGCGTTTTCGTCGTTGAGCCGCAGGGCCTCCACCAGCAGGCAGGGTGTGCCGTTGAAGCGGAGGAACTTCTGCTGTTCCTCGAAACCGTCCATCACCTTGGCCACCTTGCCGAGGTTCACCACGGCACCCTGGCTGTTGCGGATGGAGATCTTCTCGAAGTCCTCCCGCACGTAGGCCTGGCCCTTCGAGCGGATCATCAGGCGGCCTTCATCGGTCTGGATCGTGCCCGCTGGCAGGTCGAGGGAGGAGCGCCGGATGGCATCGGAAAGGTCGGAGAACGTGAGACCGAAATCGCGCAGCCGCCGCGGGTCCGCCTCTATGGCAATCTCCAACGGGCTGGCACCCTGCAAGAGTGCCTGGGAAATCTCGGGCATCGCGATCAGGTCGTCACGCACCCGCCGCGCGGCATTGAGGAGATCGACTTCATCCATGTCGCCGGCCACCGCCACCTTGATCACGTCGAACCACATGCTGCTGTCGGGCACGCGGACGTCGGGAGGTTCGATCTCCGGCGGAAACGAGTTGATCCGGTCGATGCGCGCCTTGACGTCTTCCAGCAAGGACTCGATGGGGTGGCCCTGCTTGGCGAAAACCCTCACCCTGGCCTGGCCGGAGTAGGCGTCCGCGTTGATCACATCGACTCCCTGCAGGCCCTCGAGCGCGCTTTCAATGGGGAGGATCACCGCCTTTTCGACATCCTCCGGGCTGCCGCCTCGGTATGATACGCTGATGTTGACGTAATGGAATTGCATCGCCGGCTGCACCTCCATCGGGACCCGCTCCTTCAAGGAATAGCCGCCCCACAACAGGATCGCGACGATCAGGAAGTTGGCGGCGATGTCGTTGCGGGCGAACCAGCGGATCATGTGGCAGGAATACGCGGTGAAAGACGGAATCTTGTGCGGATTACCGGGTGATCAAATGTAAAACATCCCCTCGCCGGGTTGGGCGATCAGCTTTTCCAGCGTGATGCGATCGAGTTCCGCACGCAGGTTGCCGGAAATGGTTTCCCATGTCCGGCGCAACACGGGGCCGGATTCGCCGTCTTCGGACAATGTGGCGTGCAGCACGGAGGGGTCGATCGCGTCGATGACCTGGCCGAGCGTGACGGCTTCGGGGGCAAGGGCGAGAAGGTATCCGCCGGCCTGGCCGCGGCGGCTCTCGACGATGCCGGCACGGCGCAAGTCGCTGAGGATCTGGATCAGGAAATTCGGCGAGACGGCTTCGCATTGCGCAAGTTCGTCAAGCCGTGTAAGTGTCCGCCCGTCGTGACGCTTGGCGAGCTGGGCGAGCGCCCGCAACGCGTATTCCAATTTCTGCGAAATCCTCATGAGCGAATCCCACCAAAGCACCTCGGCTCCCGCCAGCACGAATGCACCGAGAATCTGCGCCGGCAAGTCCGCCGATGTGGCCGCGGTCTGGGACTCGTTGCGTGCCGAGGCAGAACGGGTGGTGCGCGAGGAGCCGTTGCTGCGCCACCTGGTCGATGACGTGATCCTCACCCGCGAAACTCCCGCAGCCTCGCTCGGCGCGCGTTTGGCACGGCGCCTGGCGCGCGAGGACATGCCGCGTGAGGCCATCGAGCCGCTGCTCACCGGGGTGTTCAGCGGGCATCCACTGATCGTTCACAGCGCGGTGCGCGACATGCAGGCGATGTTCGACCGCGATCCCGCGTGTTTTTCGCTGTTGGAGCCGCTGTTGTTTTTCAAAGGTTTTCTGGCGCTCGCCACCTACCGTGTTTCCCACCAGCTGTGGCAAGACCGCCGCCGCTGGCTGGCGCTTTACCTGCAAAGCATCGGCAGCGAGGCCTTCGCGGTGGACATTCACCCCGCCGCGCGAATCGGCTGCGGGCTGCTGCTCGACCACGCCACCTCGTTCGTCGTTGGTGAAACCGCCATCATCGAGGACGATGTGTCGATTCTCCATGAAGTCACTCT
>JBMTCD010000220.1:0-5839 GCA_049430545.1 Luteolibacter sp. | reverse complement strand
CATCAGGCGGATGCGGCTGTCGTTGAGGATGTGTTGGGTTTCCGGCGTGAGCGGCACGTGGAGCGTGACCACGTCCGCGCCCTTGAGCGCTTCGTCGGGGGTTTCGGCGAGTTCCACCTTGAGCGATTGGGCGCGGGCGGCGGTGAGGAAGGGATCGAATGCGACGACAGTCATGCCGAAGGCCTGGGCGCGCTTGGCGAACTCGGTGCCGATGCGGCCCATGCCGAGGATGGCGAGGCGCTTGCCGTTGATTTCGACGCCCTCGAAGGACTTGCGGTCCCATTTTCCGGAAACCATCGAAGCGTGCGCCTGCGGGATGTTGCGGGCCAGCGCGAGCATCAGGGTGAAGGCGTGCTCGGCGGTGGAAACCGTGTTGCCGCTGGGGGTGTTCATCACCACCACCCCATGATCGGTGGCGGCGGCGCGATCGATGTTGTCCACGCCCACGCCGGCGCGGCCGATGACCCGGAGGTTCGTGGCGGCGGCGAACACCTCCGGCGTCACCTTGGTCTGGGAACGCACGACCAGGCCGTGGTAATCGCCGATGATTTCGAGCAACTCCTCCGGCTTGAGGCCGGTGTTCACATCCACGGAAATTCCGGGGGCATTGCGCAGGGCGTCCACGCCCTTTTCGGAGATCGGATCGGAAACGAGCACGCGAAGGTCAGCCATAGGCGGCGGGCTTAAACGACGCGCCACTCACTGGCAAGACCGGGGGTGGGGAAAATTCACGACGCCCGAGACCGCATGCGGCGGATTTCCACCGCGTGTCGGCAGCATCAGCCGAACCACCGCATCATTCTTTTCAGCAGCGCCAGCGACGCCTTGGGCGGCGGGTAACGGAACGCGGGGTCCGGCGAGAACCCGCGGCACATAATGCTGCGCTCATGACTGAAACACTCGAATCCGGCCCGGCCATGATAGGATCCCATGCCGCTCTCCCCCACTCCGCCGAACGGCAGGTCGCGGCCGATGATGTGGGTGACGGTGTCGTTCACGCAAACGCCGCCCGAACGGGTGCGCGTGAGGACTTTCCCGCGCAAGGCGGCATTTTGGGTGAATAGATAGAGCGCGAGCGGCGACGGCATGTCGCGAAGTCTTCCAAGCACCTCATCCACGTCATCGTATTCGATCACCGGCAGGATCGGCCCGAAGATTTCATCGCGCATGGCCGGCGAGTCCCACGACACGTTTTCCAGAATGGTGGGCGGAATGTAGAGATCATCCGCATCGCTGCCGGGGATGTCCGCCAGCGCGGCGAGACGATCGAAATGCCGCCGGCTGACAATACGCCCGTAGTCGGCGCTGCGTTGCGGATCCTCGCCGTAGAAATCGCGCAATGCGGCTTTCATGGCATCGACCAGGGACGCGGCGATGTCGCGGTGCGCCAGCACGAAATCGGGCGCCACGCAGGTCTGCCCGGCGTTCATGAATTTCCCCCAGACGATGCGGCGGGCGGTGACGTCCACGAGGGCGTCCGCAGCCACGATGCACGGCGACTTGCCGCCGAGTTCGAGCGTGACGGGCGTGAGGTGCCGCGCCGCGGCGGCCATCACATCGCGGCCGATGGCGGTGCCGCCGGTGAAGAAAATCTTGTCGAATTTTTCGCGCAGCAGCGATTCGGAGGTTTCACGGCCGCCCTCGACCACTGCGACGTGTTCCGAGACGAAGGTTTCATGGATCAATTCCGCGACGGCGGCCGAGGTCCGTGGCGCAAGCTCGGACGGCTTGAGCACGGCGGTGTTTCCCGCGGCGATGGCCGGGACGAGCGGCGCGAGAAGCAATTGCAGCGGGTAGTTCCACGGCCCGATGATGAGCGCCACACCAAAGGGCTCGCGACGCAGCTCGGCGCGCGCCGGCCATGCCATCCATGGGGCCTTGCGGCGCCGGGGTTTCATCCAGCGCCCGAGATGCTTCAGCGCATGGTGGATTTCCCCGAGCGTGTAGCCGATTTCCGCCGCGTAGGCCTCTTGCGGATTTTTCCGGAGGTCGGCGTGCAAGGCGGCGAGCAGGCGGTCTTCATGGTGCACGATGGCATCCCGCAATGCGATCAGGCGGTCACGGCGGAAATCGCGGCCTGCGGTTTGCCCGCTCAGGAAAAACTCGCGCTGCCGGGAGATGATTGCCAAGTGATCCATAATCTGTTTGCCGCATGCAGGCTCCGGGCTAAAGCTCCGTCAAGAAATGATTCGGACATCGGCCATCGCCCTGCTTGCCGTCATTCAGATCGCCGCGGCGGACCCGGCCGGCGAGCGGCAGATCCATACCGGCGTCCAAACCTTCCAAGAAGCCTACTGCAAGTGGGATGCCGAAGGGTTCGCCAAAGCCGCATGGCAATTCAAGCAGGCCCCGGCATCGACACGCAGCCACTACTGGCGCGGCGTCGCGCACTTCCACCGGATGCTGCAACTCCGCAGCCAGCACCCACCGTGTGAAAAATCCGCCATTGCCGCCATGGATCAGGCCATCGCCGCCCTCGAGGACGCCGTGCATCTCGACGCGCGCCATGCCGAGAGCCACGCGCTGCTCGGCACCCTCTGCGGCATGAAGATCGATGGCAACATGCTGCGCGGCTTGCGCTACGGCCCGCGCGTGCAGGACCACCAGAAGCTCGCGCTCGCCCATGGCGCGGACAACCCGCGCGTGCGCTACCTGCTCGGCGCCGCCCGTTTCCACACCGCCGGTGACCGCGCCGACTTCCGCACGGCGCTCGCCACCTTGCAGGATGCGGAGAAATTGTTCGCTGCGGAATCCGCCAAACCACCCGCCGATCCCGCCGCGCCGCGCTGGGGGGCGAGTTCCTGCCTCACCTTCATCGGCCGCGCCCATCTGGCGCTCGGCGACCGGAATCAAGCGGCCGTCTATTTCCGCAAGGCGCTCGCCCTGCATCCCGCCGACCACATCGCGCGCCGCGAACTCGACACTCTAACACAAGACTGAGACCCCCACCATGCCCGGCAAGAAAGTCCTCGTCATCGGTTCCGGACTCGGCGGTTTGTCCGCCGCCATCTCGCTCGCGCAGGAAGGCTATCAAGTCGCCATCCACGAGAAGAACGACAAGATCGGCGGCAAGCTCAACGTGCTCAAGGCGCAGGGCTACACCTTCGATCTCGGCCCCTCCATCCTCACGCTGCCGCACATTTTCGAGCGCCTGTTCGAGCGCTCCGGGATGAAAATGAGCGATCACATCCCGATCCGCCCACTGCGGCCGCATTGGCGGAATTTCTTCGAGGACGGCAAGGTGGTGGACCTTTACCCCGAGCCGGAAAAAATGGCGGAGGAGGCGCGCAAGGTGGGCGAGGACCCGGCCAACGTGGAACGTTTCCTCAAATACTCCGCCGACTTGTATGATCTGACCAACGAGGGCTACTTCGAGCAGGGGCTCGATACCGCCGCCGAGTTCCGCGAGTTTTACGGACTGGGTAAATTCCTCAAGTTCGACCTGTTCCGCAGCATGCACGGCGGCGTGGCGCGCCACCTCAAGACGCGCCACATGCGCGACATCTTCGATTACTTCATCAAATACGTCGGCTCCTCCGCCTATCACTCGCCGGCCTTCATGAACTGCATGCCCACCATCCAATACCGCTACGATCTATGGTATGTGGACGGCGGTTTGTATGGCATCGCGCTCGGATTCCAGAAACTGCTCGATCATCTCGGCATCGTAGTTCACCTCAACAGCGAGGTCACCGAGGTGCGCAAGCAGGGCGGCCGCGTCACCGGATTGGTGGCCAACGATGTCTTCCACGAGGCCGACATCATCGTTTCCAACATGGAAGTCATCCCGGCTTACGAGAAACTGCTCGCCGAGGACGACGCATTCCTCAAGACGCTGGAAAAATACGAGCCATCCTGCTCCGGGCTCGTGCTCGAGCTTGGCCTCGACCGCCAATACCCGCAACTCGCGCACCACAATTTCCTCTACTCCGAGCATCAGAAAAAACACTTCCACACCGTCTTCCGCAAACGCGAGCTGCCGCCCGATCCGACGATCTATCTGGTCGCCGCCTCGCGCACCGATCCCACCGTGGCCCCGCCCGGCTGCGATTGCCTCAAGATCCTGCCGCACATCCCATTCATCGACGACTCCAAGCCGCTCACCCGCGACGATTACCTCGCCCTCAAGGAACGGGTGATCGACAAGCTCGAGCGCATGGGCCTCGAAAACCTGCGCTCGCACGTCGTTTTCGAGCACTGCTGGACGCCGCTCGACATCCGCGAGCAATACCACTCGAACAAAGGCTCGATCTACGGCGTCGTCAGCGACCGCTTCAAGAACCTCGCCTTCAAGGCTCCCAAGCAAAGCGTGAGATATCCCAACCTGTTCTTCGTCGGCGGCTCGGTGAACCCCGGCGGCGGCATGCCGATGGTGGTCCTCTGCGGCCAGAACGTGGCGAAGAAGGTGGTGGAGTGGGATCGGTGACGCCACATCGGGCTGCGATTCGATTTCATCAATTCTTCACCGAATCTGCCACAAACCTCCACCGGCCGCTGCCGATCCTCGGCGTGCAATGATGAACCCATCCACCGATTCCGCCATCAGCCGGCCGCACGATCCGCCTGCGCCCCTGCGCCCATTCGCTCCATGGAACCTGATTCCAATGTCGGTGGGCATCGGCTCGCTGATCTTGATGCTGGTGCCGACGTTCCTCCACGGTGGCGAGTTCCTCGAATGGCTGGGGGCCTCGGGCTTCGGAGCCAGTGTGCTTTATTTTCTCGTCCAGTGCGCCGCCCGGTTGTGGAAAAAGCGGTGGAAGGAAGCGTTTTGGGCATTCCTGCGGATTGCCAGCCTGTTGATGCTGTTGGTCGTGGCGTCCGCGATGCTTTTCACTTATTCGTTTTTCGGCCCATCCGAAGACCATTTTGCCGATCGACTGACGATTCCATCGAACATCGAAATCGGCGAACCGGAGGCGGACAGACCGGCAGCAAGCGATTCGCCCGGAACGGTCGATGCCTTCCAGTCGGCCATCCGTGCGGCGCTGGCGGTTCCGGGTGAGGGCGATCCGGCGATCGTTCCCGCGATGCCATCGTTGCGCCGCGCGTCTGCAGACCACGCTGGCGACCTGCTGGCCTATCTCGAAGCCTCACCCGATTGGCATGTGTTCATGGAGCGCGGCAACCGCTTTGCCGCGCGACGCTGGAGCTGCGACGGAGAACCCCGGGACACGCTGCATGGATACATTTCCGAGTTCGGTGAAGACAACGGGTTCCAGACACGCTGCCTGATCTGCATCGACCGCAAGCCATGGAGCCGGTACCGCGTGCGGCATGTGAAGGAGGGCAATGAACCCGCGAAGCTCGAAATCGAAACCGGCAACAATCTGCGCCAAAGCCGGGTGATGATCGAATGCGGGGGCGTGTGGGTGGAGATCTTCGAGCAATCCGGGAACGCTGAACGGCGGATCACCAAGGCCACGATCGAGGCGTTGGAAAAGGAGTTCTCCGGATTTGTCGTGAATCCCTCGGAAGCGGTCGCGGATGCCCGGGGCAGGGCCCGCGATCTGGCGCGGCGCCTCGCCGGCAACGACGGCCAGCCGTTTCGCCTGCTGGAAGGCATGCAACCCGGAATCTATGGCGTGCATTATTCCCTGAATCCCGGCGAGCCCGGCGTGGTCTATCTGAAGGCAAGCGAGCTCACCAAGGGCACCCGCTTGTCAGAGGACAGGCTGCGGCAGGCATCCGCCACGCGCATGACATGGTCCAATAATCCCGCCGAGCGGTTCGGTGCCAAGGCCGGGTTCACCATCTACGAGGGCGATTGGGGAAAACCCTACGCCGCCCGCTTCGAGGTCTGGTTCAAACCGGACACCGGCAAGCCGGAGCGCAAACTGGC
>JBMTCD010000219.1:0-5844 GCA_049430545.1 Luteolibacter sp. | reverse complement strand
CGCGAACAATTGCTGGCGGGCCCGGAACACGATCCCGAGGACGCGGAAGCGGTTGGAATCCGTCGGAGAGGCCTCGATCAGTGCCTCTCCGTCGCGGATCACCCCCTTGCAGGCCCGGCGTTTGGCGGTCGCCAAGGAAGCCTTGCCGGCTTCGGCCAGTTCGGCCTGCAGCGCGGCGATCTCCTTGTCCGCAATCTTCCCGGTCGCGCTTGCCGCCGGTTGTTCACCGAAGCCCACGCTCCCGAGCGTCAGGAAAAGGGCCAGGCGGAAACTGTTGATCATTTGTTTTGCGATCATTTTTATATAAACGGTCGTGATTGACCGAAACTTGCTTCCAGGATTGTTGCGCATGAGGGATGGAAAATGCGGATCGGAGAATGCAGGAAAAGAAGTTCCATCGGTCGGGAATTTGTTGAGGGGGTGTGTTCGGGGGCATAACAGCCGGAGGCTGGAAAACCAGATACTTGAGATTTCCTTGGAGCTTGCGCTTTTTGTTAGTTTTGGACGATCGGCAGTTTTCCCAGCTTCCGGTGGAAGTGGTCGTAGGGAGCGTCGGGGCACGCTGCGGGCTGGACCGCGGCGGCTTCCCGTGCCGCCTTGGCCTCATCCTGCCGGCCGAGTTTCTCCAGGATCAGTGCCCGTGCGCGCTGCATGGCCAGCATGCTTTCACATGGGCTGTCGGGGCCGCGCAGGAATTCCCTCTGGTGCGTTTCGATGGCCGCATCGATGTCCACCAGCGCGGCCGCCCAGTCCTTCAATCCGATGTTCGCAAGGGCGCGGCCATGGGAGCGCGGGCCTAGCCACAAGTAGCGCTCGTCCCGCTCGGGAAGGAAGGGGCCTGAAAAGACCCGCTTGGCATTCTCGAAATCGCCCTTCTCGAGGGCACGGTAGGCGAACTCGGCATCGCAGATTTCGATGTGGAGCTTCATGGCGAGCCTGATCGAGAACGGGTAACCGTAATCGGCTTTGCTGTTGAACCCGGAAGTGTGCCAGGCAATCGTGCCGTCGCGCCGGAGCAGGAAGACGTTGGGGATGCGGTCCGCGGAGAGGATGCCGAGTTGACGGACCAGCGGGTTCTTCAGACCGCCCGGAACCATGACTGCCCGGCAAGGCCAGGCATTCTTCGCCATCAAGCCGCGGACGCGTTCCGCATCGTCGCAGAGGAAGGCCGCAATCACTTCGACCTCCTTGTGGATGTGCAGTTGGGCGCGCTCGAACGCATATCCCATGGCCATGCGGAGGGAATCTTGCCCGGTGGGCCGGCCCTGTGAATCCATGTCACCGGGAAAGTCGGCCGCCGGATCGGGAGGCGGCTCGACGAACATCAGCAGGGTCAGCTTGTCCGCAGGATCCTGCGGCAGGCGCAGGGTGGCACCGTCGAGGGTCTTGAGTTCGATCTTGGGCAGCGGTCGCGTCATCGCCTCGAGCCCGTGATTGACAACATGGTCACGTGCCGGCTTGTCCACATCCTCGCGGCGTATGAAATTGGCCCTCAGCAGATAAAGGCTGTGGAAGCGGTCGCGGAGAAAAGCCAGCACGGGCCACAATGCCGGTTCTTCGGCATGACGGTCGAGGAGGAGTGTGCGGTAGCGTTCATGCAGGTCCCGTGAATTGGCGTCGAGCGCCAGAATGGCCGTCGCGGCCAGCGCCTTTCCGGGCGCCTCGCTTCCACCCAAGTCATCGATCATGGTGGAAAACAAGGATGCCACATTTTTATGATCCTTGCGCAGTGCTTCCTTGGCGAGGCAGAACCGCGGCACCACACCGGCACCCTGGGGCGGGGATGCGGCCAGCATGGCGCGCGCCTCATTCGCGGCCTGTTCCAGGAATTTCGGCTCGGCGGCGAGATTCCAACGCCCCAGCAGCGCGATGATCCTTCGCTCGCGCACTTGCCAAAGGTCCGGGGCATCCGGATGGCGGGCAATGACCTCGTCGCACAATTGCGCCGCTTTTTCGTAGTTCGCCAGTGCCTCGGCGCGTTTGAGCCGGTAGCGGAACGGTGCCGGAACGAAGCAGTCTTGGATCGCACGCAGTTCTTCGGCGGGGACCGAACCCGGCGGCTTCGCCCCATCAGCTTCCCGCGACTCCGGGTCATCGGCCAGGAAGTCACCGATGAACAACGACTGCAGTTGGGTCAGATAGCGCTCGTCGGAGATCCTTGCGTCGTGGATTTGGTGCGACACAGGAGCTTGCGGGCCATGCCCGGAGTTGATGGCATTGTTCGTCAGCATGACGCGGCCGTAGGCGTTGACCAGGATGCCGACCGGATCACCGAGCCCATAGGTGCGGAATGTCTGGCTGTTCCTTCCGCCCGGCAGCCGCATGACCGTCCAATCCAGGTTGAGGGAGCGCAGCGTCGCCTCGCCCGCGTCGGGCAGTTCGTCGATGTTGAAACTGAAGAAATCGAGCTTGCCGGGATACAATTGCCGGTTTTCTCCGATCTTCGCCAGAGCTTCCTCGTAGCCCTGGGTTTCCCGCGACCAAAACACCATAACGCTGAGATGGCCCGAACGGTCGATTGGAAAACTCAGCGTGGTGCCGTCCACGCGCTCGAAGGCGCCGCTGAACAGCACATCCATGCGGCCGATATTGGAACTCCGCCGGAGATACTCGATCACCTCGAAATCATCCCCGAAGCGCTCCAGCATGGTGCGCTGAATCCGCGTCGCGAGTTCAAAAGCCTCGAGCTTGGGGGCGATGCCGGCAGCGATTTTCAGACTCTTCACCTCGGCCGGCGTGCCGCGATAGCGCCCGAGCAGCTCCTCAAGCGCGCGGGCCCGCTCCGCGACGGTGGCGTTGCGGCCGGACAGCTCCGCTTCCGAAAGCAGGAGGTCCGCCTCCAAGCGCATCTCCGCATGCTCGTCCGGTGCCTTGGCCAGCTCGCGGCAGGTTTCAAGCAGCGCCTCCCGGTTGCGGTCGTCGTTCTCAAGCGCGAACAATTGCTGGCGGGCCCGGAACACGATCCCGAGGACGCGGAAGCGGTTGGAATCCGTCGGAGAGGCCTCGATCAGTGCCTCTCCGTCGCGGATCACCCCCTTGCAGGCCCGGCGTTTGGCGGTCGCCAAGGAAGCCTTGCCGGCTTCGGCCAGTTCGGCCTGCAGCGCGGCGATCTCCTTGTCCGCAATCTTCCCGGTCGCGCTTGCCGCCGGTTGTTCACCGAAGCCCACGCTCCCGAGCGTCAGGAAAAGGGCCAGGCGGAAACTGTTGATCATTTGTTTTGCGATCATTTTTATATAAACGTTCGTGATTGACTGAAACTTGCTCATTCAGGACTCGTGAATCCGCGTTCGATCAAGCAGTCCATGCCTTGTGGTGGCTCCCGGGCGTCGTGGATTGACCAGCATGTAGAACAACACCGAGGCGCGTTGCGAATCTCGACGCCCGGCACCTTGCAAACATCATCGAGATCGCAAACCAGCCTGCCGGTCCCGTTGCGGTCGTGAAAAACATGCCGGTCGAGCGCCGCAGGCAGGTAGAGCTGGCGGTTGGCATCGATATCGAGCATCACGCCGCGATTCGGGAAGTCCGGCCAGTCGCTGATCCTCAGACAGCGCAAAATGTCAACGGCTCCTTGAGCCAGTTGCCGCAGTTGAAGATGTCCGTCCCCTTCATCGCATAGTTGAAGGGCGTTTCCGCGAAGCAGGGGCCGAGCATCACCGCCCGGTCGCCGGCGTAGTGGATTTTCGCCATGGGATTGCGTGCTGGTTTGTAATTGCCAGAAAGCGGTGGGCAAGTGCTTCACTTGGGATTGTTCTTTTCCCTGCTGATGCGCCGGATGAGTTCCACTTCCCCGGGGCGATAGGGTTTTCCATCGCGTTGATAGATGTCGTGAAACCACTGTGCGTCGGGGGATTCCGGCTTCCGCCACGATCCCCAACTGTAGCGGGTCTGGCTCTTTCCATCCACGAATCCCCAGTTGATGGCCCCGATGTTTTCGGCCGCCAGAAACGGCAGGATGTCCTCGAAAGTGGAACCCGTGTGACGCGCCATGTATTCGGTGCACAACAAGGGGCGTCCGCCCGCCCCGGCGCGGAGGGTCTGGACGGATTTCTTCATTCTGCCGAGGGCGCTGTAGCTGTGGAAGCTGATGATGTCACTGTTCTCCAATTGTGTCCGCGCGATGGGATGATCCTCGGCGCGCTCCCACTTCCAGACGCCGGAGGTGAGCGGCTGGGAGGGGGCGACATCGCGCGCCCAGCGGAAAACATCCTTGAGCAGGGCGAGGTCTCCGTCGAAGGTAAAGGGTGCCCTGTGCTCACCGGGGTTTTCCCCGCCTTGGTCGTTGAAACGGAGATGAGCGGCGTTGCCGGGCTCATTGAACAGGTCCCAGCAACGCACGCGCGAATCGGCGGCGAACTTGCGCAGCACGGCCTGGACATACGACTTCAGGCGCTCCTGCAGCCGCGGGTCACTGGCATAGCCTTGAACCAGATCGTAGCCGGGGCTTTGCAGCCAGCCGGAATTGTGTGTTCCGGGGCGGGGTTCGGGAATGAGGGTCGGCATTTTGTTGGGTGGCAGCCAGCATGCGTCAAAGAACACGAACATCGGCTTTATGCCGCGGGTGGATGACATTTTCAGGAATTCGTCCATCCGGTTGAGAAGTCCCGCCGGGTCTTCGGCATGGGTGCGGTCGTGCAGATAGACGCGCAGCGTGTTGAAGCCGGTGTCGCGGGCCAGATCGAGTTCGCGGGCGATGGTGGCCGGATCCCAGGTCTTCGCGCTCCACATCTCATGCTGGTTGATGGCGGTGGCGGGCAGGTAATTGCAACCCACAAGCCAGCCATGGCGCTGCTGCCATTGGTTGATCCGTTCGACCGTCCAGCGGCCTGCGATGGCGGTTCCGGCCTGCGTATCGGCACCGGCCCGCGGTTCCGCCCGGACGGTGTGGGGCACGGCCAGGGACAGGATGGCCAGGGACAGGATGGATTTCATGGTGGCTTGTGACACGTGTTTCATGGCTCTTGTTAGCGGGTTGGGGGAAACCTTATTTGTGATGTTGGCCTTCTAAATGGCTGTTCCGCCTTGCCGGCATAGTCAATATGGGCCGTCTGGCAGGATGGATTGGAATTGGATTATAGGATAAAGGCCAGCGACGCAGACGGGCAGGCGAACCTTCTGGAAGCAGTGCGGAAATGTGGCAAAAGACGATCGGAACACATGGAAACAGCCGGATTGGCGGTTGGTTTTCCAACCGTGACCTGCTTCCCTTCACGGGTTTCAGTTTGAATTTGCTGATCTCGTGGCACTAGTTGGGCGCCTTGAATTTCGCAACCAGGTAGGCCACGGGACTCGTGTATTTCACATCGGGGGCACCGGGGAAAACCACTTGGCAATCGACTTCCGCATCGGCACACCGTTGCTGCAGGCCGACGCCGAAATTGGCGCCGTGAATGATCACCACAACCGGTGTGGGAGCCTCGGACCCGGCCTGCAAGAAGTCGAGCTTGTTCCGGTCGTGACTTCCGTAGCGGACATCGGCATGGGTGGGTGCTAGCGGAGACTGCTTCGAGTTCTCGGGATAAATGTCTGGCCCATTCCCAGGCTTCTCTTCAACAGCTTCTACGGCAAATGCAGAAAACGCGGAGAGAAGCGTGATGGCCAACACAGCCAGCTGGCACTTCATGGCTTATTTCCCCGACACGGGTTTCAGTTTGAATTTCCTGATGCTGAGGCCCTTGTTGGGCGCCCTGACCGTGAACTGGAACGAGTTCGCGCCTTTTCTCAGGTCGACGGTCACCGGCATTGTTTCGGCCCACTCGCCCTTGGTGTAAGGCAATGCGATATCGACAAGCGTGCGTCTGTTGAGTCGGAGCATGAATTCCCGGCCCATGGTCACCGTGCACA